>JBHJOP010000090.1:0-22657 GCA_050329575.1 Rhodospirillales bacterium
TGGGTCGACCAGCGCCGCACGCCCTCCGCCCATTCGCCCGGCAGTTCGGAGAGCACGTTGATGCGGGCGCGCATGTCCTCGCCGCGCTTGGTGTCATGGGTGGCGGTGGTGAGCATGGCGTGCGGCCAGTTGCGTGCCGCCGCCTGCCGGGAGCGCTGGAAGGTCGCCGTCGCGATCCCGAACCGCGTCGGGTCGCCGCCCACTTCGTTGATCGAGATCAGGCGGTTGTAGCGGTAGAACGCGGTGTCCTCGACACCTTTCGCCATCACCGCACCGGTGTACTGCTGGAATTTCATTGCCAGCCGCACCACCTCGCGGCGGTTGAGCGCCGGCACGTGGCCACGGCTGATGTCGGTGGTCAGAAGGTCGGCGACGAAATCGAACACGCTGAGGTCCGAGCGATCGCTCCGCCGCCGCCCGTGAGCGACCGCCCAGTCGAGATCGCGGCGATCCTCTGGCCGGATCCCTTGCCAGTCGACATAAGTGCGGTAGACGGGGAACGAGGCGACGATCTCGCGCAGCGCCTGCCGCAGGCCGACCAGGGTAAAATCGCGCGTGAACCAGTCGCTCTCGGTCAGATGATTGATTTCGTTGGCGAGCACCCACAGCTCGCTCGCCAGTTCCTGTTCCATCGCCAGCTTGCGGCCGCGATAGGCCGTCTCGTCGAACGACGGAACCGCGCTGACGAACTCCAGATAGCATGCAGAGAGCGCTGCCTCGCCCTCTCGATCGACGAATAATCCGTTGACTTCATTCAGGAATTCGTATCCGGTGGTCCCCGCGACCGGCCACTCCGCCGGCAGCGTCTCATGGTGCGCCAGGATCTTCTCGACGACGACGTAGAGGTCGTTCGGATTCCCCACCGCTGTTTCTCCGGCCCGCCCCTCGCGATAGCGCAGCTGCAGTCGCTCCAGGTACTGGCGCGGATCGAACAGCCCGTCGACATGGTCGATGCGAAGGCCGTGAACGCGCCCTTCGTCGATCCATTGGAACACTTGGCGGTGGACGGTATCGAATACCCTGGCGACCTCGACACGGATGCCGGCGAGATCGTTGATCTGGAAGAAACGGCGGTAGTTGATTTCCTCGGAAGCGACGCGCCAGTAAGCCAGTCGGTAGTGCTGCGCCTCGAGCAACTGGTGCAGCCGACGGAACGAGGCGGGATTGCCCGGCACGCCGTTGACCTCGGCGATGACCGCTTCGACGTGATCGCGAAACGTCGGATGAGCGCGCAGCAACCCGGCCAAATCACCGTGCAGCCGCTCGGCAAGGGCAAATCGGGCGAGCCGGGCCGTCCGGGTTCGCGCCGCGCGACGCAGTTCGTCGAAGCCTGCGGACAGCAGCGCGAACCGGTCGTCGCGGTCAGCGCCCACGGTATCGCACTGCCGCAGGCGGTCGATGGCCGGTCGCAGCACCTTGGCGAAGGTGGATGGCGCCAGGGGCAGGCGATTGTCGTAATACCAGAAGCTGAAACCGCCGCCGTCTTCGTCGAGGGTGAGCGTGACCTCGCCCTTTGTCAGGACCGTGCCGTAATGATCGCCGAGGATCGGAACCAGGATCTTGCCGTGCAGTTCCGGTTTGGCCGGTCGCCAGTCGATATCGAAGCATTCCGCGAACGGCGAGTCCTCGCCCCACGCGAGAACGTCGAGGAACCACCGGTTGTCGGCTCCGAAGATCCCGACGTGGTTGGGGACGAAGTCGAGAATCTGTCCCATGCCGTGCTTTGCGAGCGCGGCGCAGAAGGCGGCGAAACTCTCGCCGTCGCCGATCTCGGCGTTGATCGTGCCGTGATCGATGATGTCGTAGCCGTGGGTGCTTCCCTGCCGCGCCTTGAGGTACGGGGAGGCGTAGATGTGGCTGATGCCGAGTTCGGCGAGATAGGGCACGATGCCGGTGGCGTCGGAGAACGCAAATCCACCGTTGAACTGCAGCCGATAGGTGGCGCGAGGGACGCGTGGGCACGGCTCGGACATCAACGTCTCTCCGCAACCGTCTCGGTCAGGCGCCAGGATACCGACCATGGTGAGACCTGCCCGGCGTCGACGGCGGCCGGCGCCATCGCGAACAGGCCGCGTCCCATCATTGGCGGCGGCGGCATCGGCTTCGGATCGGGACCGAGATTGGCGCACATCGACAGGGTCGAGCCGTCGCCGAGCCGCCACTCGACGGCAAGGACCGGACCGTCCTGCCAGAGGACGCGGCCGGCCCGTCCGGTCATTCCCCGCAACCGAGGCACGATCTCGTGACGGCGTAAGGAGAGCAACTGCCGGTAATGATCGAGCATCTCCCGGTGTGCGGGCTGGTCGCGGCATCGCCAGTCGAGGATGGAGGCGCGGAAGGTCTGCTCCGCCGTCGGATCGGGAATGCGCGCCCGCGCCGCCGGATCACGAAACGCCGCGAAGCGGCTGAACTCCCGCCGGCGGCCCTCCCGCACGGCGTCCTTCAGATCCTCACCGACATCGCAGAAGAACAGGAACGGCTCAGGGGCCCCCCACTCCTCCCCCATGAACAGGAGCGGCGGAGAAGGCGCCAGCAACAGCACCGCGGCCGCGGCGCGCACGGCCGCCGGTTCGGCCAGCCGCGACAGCCGCTCCCCGAAGGCGCGGTTGCCCACCTGGTCGTGGTTCTGCAGGCAGTTCACGAATGCCGAAGGTGGAAGCGCGACGCTCGCCTCCCCCCGAGTGGCGCCGTTGCGAAAGCGTGACGTCTCTCCCTGGTAGGCGAAGCCCTCAGTGAGGCAGCGACCAAGGTGGCGGCCGGGATCGTCGGCGTAGTCGATATAGTAGCCCTCTGTTTCCCCGGTCAGCAGCACATGGAATGCATGGTGGCAGTCGTCGTTCCACTGCGCGACATAGCGCGGCGTTCGCTCGTCCTCCGCCCGCTTCAGGAACCGCGCCTCGTTGTCGTCGTTCTCCAGCACCAGATGGACATGGCGATCGGGGGCAACCTCGGCATCGACCCGTTCGGCGACCGCGTCGAGGATGTGCCGCGGCGAGCGATCTTCGATGGCGTGGACGGCATCGAGCCGCAACCCGTCGAACCGATACTCGGTGAGCCAATAGACGGCGTTTTGAATGAAGAACTCCCGCACCCAGCGGCTCTCCGGATGGTCGAAGTTGATCGCCGCCCCCCACGGCGTGTGACGCTCTGCGTCGAAGAACCGCTTCGCGTAGACGTGAAGGTAGTTCCCCTCCGGCCCGAAATGGTTGTAGACCACGTCGAGCAGGACCATCAGGCCGCGGGCGTGGGCGGCGTCGATCAGGGCCTTCAGATCCTCGGGTCGTCCGTAACGCGCGTCCGGAGCGTAGAGCAATGCGCCGTTGTAGCCCCAGTCGCGGGTGCCCGGGAAATCGGCGACGGGCATGAGTTCGATTGCGGTCACGCCCAACTCGACCAGCGCGTCGAGCCGTTCCTCGACGCCAGCATACGTGCCGGCGGGCGAGAACGCTCCGACGTGCAGCTCGTAGATGACAGCCTGGTGCCAGGGCCGCCCGCGCCAATCGGTGCAGCGCCAGGCGTAGCCCGTGGGGTCGATGACCTCGCTCGCGCCGTGGATGTCGTCCGGTTGGAACCGCGAGGCGGCATCAGGGACCCGCAACCCGCCGTCGACGCGATAGCAGTAGCGCGCGCCGGCGCCGATGCCGTCGACAAACCGATGGCACCAACCGTCCGCCTGCCGGTCGAGGGGATACTCTCCGACCCCGAGCGGACCTTCGATGCACAGCGTGGCATCCTGGCAATCAGGGGCCCAGAAGGAGAAGCGGACCCCGGAACCCTCGATGTGCGCGCCGAACGACCTGGCGGAACCCGGTTGCGTCATGCTGGTGGTCCTCCTCGCGATCGGGGACGGGCGAGCCAGATCACGAACCGGGCCGGCGAAGGACCGACAGGTCCTGCGATTTCGCCGCCCGACCCGCGCGGTGATCATCGCCCAGGTATGCCGTCACGCCGATCACCGGCTCTCTGGTCGCATCGGGAAGCGCGCTGCGCCCAAAGACGGCACGGCCGCCCGGCGCATCGGCATCGACGACTGTTTATCGGGTTGTGATGAGGCTAAATAAATAGTCTGATCCTGTCAACGCGGCGGGTCCGCGAGGTTCCGCGCACGGGAGTGGCGGCGTTCGTCCGGTCGACAGGGCGTGCGTCGAAGCGAAAGGAGAGGTGATGTCCGATCAGGGCGCATCGGCGACGGATCGACGCTGGTATCAGGACGTCGTCATCTACCAGGTCCACGTCAAGGCGTTCTACGATGCCAACGCCGACGGTATCGGTGATTTCCGCGGTCTGACGGAGAAGCTCGATTACCTCAGTCACCTCGGCGTGACAGCTGTCTGGCTGCTTCCGTTCTACCCTTCGCCGCTGCGCGACGACGGCTACGACATTGCCGACTATTGCGGCGTGCATCCGTCCTACGGAACGATGCGCGATTTTCGACGCTTCCTCAACGAGGCGCATCGTCGGGGGCTGCGTGTCATCACCGAACTGGTCATCAACCACACGTCGGACCAGCATCGGTGGTTCAGACGGGCGCGCAGCGCCAAACCGGGATCGACAGCGCGAAACTATTACGTCTGGAGCGACACCGATCGCAAGTTCGCCGAAACCCGAATCATCTTCTGCGATACGGAGAAATCGAACTGGACCTGGGACGAGGAGGCGAAGGCGTACTACTGGCACCGGTTCTTCAGCCACCAGCCGGATCTCAACTTCGACAATCCGCGGGTGTTCGACCAGATCACGCGGACGATGCGATTCTGGCTGGAGATGGGGGTCGACGGGCTTCGCCTCGATGCCATCCCCTACCTCTGTGAGCGCGAAGGCACCAGCAACGAAAACCTTCCCGAAACCCACGACGTGATCCGGCGGCTGCGCGCCTGGCTCGATGCCAACTACCCCGATCGCATGTTTCTCGCCGAAGCCAATCAGTGGCCGGAAGACGTTCGCCCCTACTTCGGCGACGGCGACGAGTGCCACATGGCCTTCCATTTCCCGTTGATGCCGCGCATCTACATGGCGCTCGCCCGTGAGGACCGCTATCCGATCACCGACATCCTGCGGCAAACGCCGGAGATCCCCGAGACCTGCCAGTGGGCCGTGTTCCTGCGCAATCACGACGAACTGACGCTCGAAATGGTCAGCGCGCGCGAGCGGGACTATCTGTGGACGTTCTACGCCGCCGACCCCCATGCCCGAATCAACCTCGGCATCCGTCGCCGGCTGGCACCGCTGCTGGGCGGCGACCGTCGCAAGATCGAACTCCTGACCAGCCTGCTCCTGACCCTGACCGGAACGCCGGTTCTCTACTACGGCGACGAGATCGGCATGGGCGACAACATCTACCTCGGCGACCGCAACGGCGTGCGCACGCCGATGCAATGGTCGTCCGACCGTAATGGCGGGTTTTCGCGGGCCGACCCGCAGCAGCTCTTCCTGCCGCCGATCATGGATCCCGTGTACGGCTACAGCGCGGTCAACGTCGAGACTCAGTTGCGGCAGCCGTCGTCGCTCCTGAACTGGACGCGACGGGCGGTCATGGCACGCAACGAGCACTGCGCGCTGGGTCGCGGGACGACGCGCCTGCTCTACCCGCGGAACCGCAAGATCCTCGCCTACCTGCGGGAATGTCCGGACGAAGTGGTGCTCTGCGTCGCCAACCTAGCTTCGTCGCCGCAGGCCTCGGAGCTCGACCTGAGCGAGTTCAAAGGCCGGGTTCCGGTCGAGATCTTCAGCCGCAGCTCCTTCCCTCCGATCGGCACGCTGCCGTACTTCATCACCCTTCCGGGCCACGGGTTCTACGGTTTGGTTCTCGCGGAAGAAGCGGAAGCTCCGTCCTGGCACGAGCCGTATGTCTCGGCGATGCCCGAGTTTCGGACGCTGGTGGTGTCTCGCGACTGGCCAGAGATCCTGACCGGCCGTGCGAGGGAGATCCTGGCTGACCGTGTCTTGCCGGAGTACCTGCGGCTGCAGCGATGGTACGCCGACAAGCAGGGCGGCCCGTCGACCGCGATCGTCGCGGATTGGATCCATCTTGGTGTGGAGGAGAGCGACTGCGTCCTGGCATTCGTCGATGTGGCCAACGAGGGTGAGGCGTTCCAGCGCTATTCGCTGCCATTCGCCGTCGTCTGGGAAACCGAAGAAGACGATCCTCTGTCGAGACTGCACCCGCATGTTCTGGCTCGGGTTCGGCGTGCCGCCCGTTTCGGCGTTCTCTACGATGGAACCCTCTCGGGTGATCTGCCGAACCTGATCGTCGCGGCCATGCGCGAGGGCCAGGAGGCCGCCACGGCCGAGGGGGGCACGCTCGTCTTCCGACCGACGGCCGCGCTCGCCGAGTTCGATGATCTCGTTGCCACGAATTGCCGGCGCCTCGGCGGCGAGCAGAGCAACACCTCGCTTCTGGTCGACGATCGCGTCATCCTCAAGCTCTATCGGCGCCTGCAGGCGGGAGTCCATCCGGAGGTCGAGATCGGGCGCTTTCTGACCGATGTGGCGCACTACGCGAACGCCCCGCGTCTGCTCGGGTCCGTGGAACTTGTCGGCGGCGACGGGTCGGTCACCGCGGTCGCCCTGCTCCAGGAATTCGTCCGCAACCAGGGGGATGGCTGGACGTTGACGCTTGATCATCTCGATCGGGCGCTGAACGAAGACGAACTGATGAGGGCCGCCAGGGACGTGACATTCGATGTCGATGACGTCCATGAAGGCTATTGGCTCCTGGTCGAGACGCTCGCCCGCCGTATTGGCGAACTGCATCGCGCGTTCGCGCTCGACGTCGCCGATCCGAACTTCGCTCCCGAGGCGACCACGGCTGCGGACAGCGAGGCGTGGAGCCATCAGATTGCCGAACTCGCGGCGAAAGCGCGCGACGTGCTCCATCTCGCCGTTCGGTCGGGAACCATGAACGAGGGGGCGAAGGCGACGGCCGAACGATTACTCGCCGGCTGGTCGGCAATCGAGCAACGCTGCATGCTGACGGCGAGCTCCCTTGCCGGGACGGTCAAGACCCGCATCCACGGCGATCTGCATCTCGGTCAGGTCGTCGTCGCCGGTGCCGACTTCCGCATTCTCGACTTCGAGGGCGAGCCGCTGCATGCCCTGGAACGGCGTCGCGCCAAAGCCTCGCCGCTGCGGGATATCGCCGGCATGATCCGATCGTTCGATTACGCGGGAAATGCGTCGCTGATCCGCCGCCAGACCGCGGCGTCCGGCGACGACGAGGCCGCTGCCCAGCGCACTGCGATCACCCGCTGGTGGTCGGGGACCACCGCGCGGTTCGTTGCCGCTTACCGGGTCGCGGTCACTGGCTGCCCATCGATACCGCCGTCGGATGCCGCATTCGAGGCGGTCCTGGAGGCCTCGGTGCTGGAGAAGGCGCTCTACGAGGTGTGGTACGAGGCCGCGAATCGGCCCGACTGGCTGGGCATCCCCTTGGCCGGGGTTCTTCGCATCGTCGAAGGCGATTCGGCGTCCTGACGGTCCGCATCGGAGCCGGCGAAACGCCGATCTTCGGTTCTCGTCCCCCCGCCGGCCGGCAGCAACCGCCTGCTACTCAGATCCAGCCCTGCTTCCGGGCCGAAGCCTCGATCTTGACGGCGATCTCGTGCGCCGTCCGCTTGGCCGCACCCTCGATGGTCTCGGAGCCCGAGACCTCGCCATGGGCCTTGACCGCGCCACCGACGACGAGGCCGACCGGATTGGCGGTCGCGACCGCAACGACGAGCGGCACGACACCCCCGGGCATCCTGCCGCTGCCCGCCTCCACCTCGCCGGAGCCGAGCGCGCGCAAGCCCTGCTCGGTCTGCTGGTACCCCTTGACCACCGTCTTGATCTCGGCACCGCCGGCACCGAAGCCGAGCGCCACACGCTCGACCGCACTGCCGGCATCCACGGTGGCGAAGTAGCCGACCACCAGACCATCGCCGGGGCGGGGCGCCGGTGCACCCTCGGCGCGCACCGCCGGCAGACCCATCGAGCGCAGCTCTTCGACCAGGTTGATGGCGATCTCGGCGCCAAGCCTGCGGGCGAGCGCGCGCTGCTCGGCGTCGAGGACCGGAGAGGCGACAGCGCCCTTTCCTGCAATCGCCACCTCGGGCGCCAACTCCGAGGCGGTCGGAGCGATGTCGTAGACGATGATCCGATCGGGCTTGGCGATCGTGCCGCGAGTGGGCTCGTACGAGGTCACGTCGCTGGACGCGCACCCCGCCAGAACGGCGAGCACCAGCCAGCACGCAGCACGGCGAACGGCGGTCATCGGATCCTCCCTGCCGGGTTGAACAGTCTGCTGAACGGTGAACTTATCAAAGGGCCACCATGCCCGCCATCCCTTGGGACCCGCTTTCTCGCCGCGCCGGACCGGAGGCGGAAAAGCCTCCCTCTGCCAGCTTCTTTCGAAACCGTCACCGGCGTCGGCCGATGCCTCGTTCGCGATCGACAGCGTGACCGCCACGCCGGCGTGGCGCATGCGGCCGAATCGGGCTTGAGGGTTCGGCGGCATGTCGACGAGACGGCGGCGGCGGCAGCTGGGGGCTTAGCCGCCGTCGTCCTCGAACGACACCAGCACCGCGCCCTCCTCGACCTGCTCGCCGACCGCGTAATGGACGGCGGCGACGGTGCCGTCGGCCGGCGCCGTGACCGCGTGCTCCATCTTCATCGCCACCATCACCATCAGCGTCGCGCCGCGGCCGACCGTGTCGCCCGGCCGGACGTTGACCGCCACCACCTTGCCCGGCATCGGCGCGCTCAGCGAGCCACCCTTGGCCTCCTTGAGGTCGGCGCGGGCGGCCGGGTCGTCGAACTTCAGGCGATGGCTGTCGCCGCCGGCGATGATCGTAAGCTCGTCGCCGTGGCGGACCACCGTCGCCCGAAGCCGCATGCCGCCGAGATCGGCGATCAGGTCGCCGCCGTCGTCGATCTCGCCAGCGGCAGCGATCGGGGCGCCGCCGCCGGGAAGCTGCAACAGGATGCCGTCGCTGCGGTAGTGGACGGTGACGTCGAGGCGCGCGTCGCCGTCCAGGAAGGTGAGCACGTGGTAATTGTCGTCGTTGAGCCGCCAGCCGCCGGTCGCATGCCACGGCGACCACGGGTCGAGCGAGCGCCGGGCCGCCGCCCGCGCCTCGTGGTCTCGGCGGAGCAGCACATGCAGGCACGCGAGTGCCAGCGTCCGCGGCGAGGCCGGTCGCCGCGCCGGAAACAGATCGGTGCGGTGGCGGTCGATGAAGCGGGTATCGACGTCGCCGGCGGCGAACGCCGGATGGCCGGCGACGGCGGCGAGGAAGTCGACGTTGGTGGCGGGCCCAACCACCTGGACCGCCGCCAGCGCCCGCCGCAGCTGCGCCAGCGCCGCGTCGCGGTCGGCGTCCCAGACGATCAGCTTCGCGATCAGCGGATCGTAGTGGATGCCGACCGTATCGCCTTCGCGCACGCCGCCGTCGATGCGCACATGCGGTCCCTGCGTCGGATAGCGGAGGTGGCGCAGCGTGCCGGCGGCGGGCAGGAAGTCGCGCTCCGGATCCTCGGCGTAGATCCGCGCCTCGAAGGCGTGACCGTCGATGGTAAGGTCGTCCTGAGTGAGCGGCAGCGGTCGGCCGAGGGCGATGCGGAGTTGCCACTCGACCAAGTCGAGCCCGGTGATCATCTCGGTCACCGGGTGTTCGACCTGCAACCGCGTGTTCATCTCCATGAAGTAGAAGCGGCCGTCGTCGTCGAGGAGAAACTCGACGGTGCCGGCGCCCTCGTAGCCGATGGCGCGTGCCGCCGCCACCGCCGCCTCGCCGAGCCGTCGGCGAAGCGGCGCGTCGACGCCGGGCGCCGGCGCTTCCTCGATGATCTTCTGATGACGCCGCTGCACCGAGCAGTCCCGTTCGAACAGATGCACCACGCCGCCGTGGCGGTCGGCGAACACCTGGACCTCGACGTGGCGCGGACGGGCCAGATAGCTCTCGATCAGCAAGGTGCCATCGGCGAAGGCGGCCGTTGCCTCGCGTCGCGCCGACTCGACCGCCGCTTCCAGGTGTTCGGGTCGTTCCACCACCCGCATGCCGCGGCCACCGCCGCCGGCCGCCGCCTTGATCAGAACCGGGAAGCCGATCTGACGGGCCGCCGCCGCCAGCACCGCGAGATCCTGGGCGGCACCGTGGTAGCCGGGGACCACCGGCACCCCGGCCGCCTCCATGATCGCCTTGGCGGCGGTCTTCGAACCCATCGCCCGGATCGCCTCCGGCGGCGGTCCGACGAACACGAAGCCCCGCGCTCGGCAGGCCTCGGCGAAGGCGGCGTTCTCGGACAGGAAACCGTAGCCGGGATGGATGGCGAGCGCGCCGCTCTGCGCCGCCGCTTCCAACACCGACTCGATGTTGAGGTAGCTGTCGCGCGCGTCCGCCGGCCCGATGCAGCGGGCCTCGTCGGCCGTCGTCACGTGCAGGGCACCGGCATCGGCCTCGGAATAGACGGCGACGGTGTGGATGCCGAGCCGCCTCGCGGTGCGGATGACCCGGCAGGCGATCTCGCCCCGGTTGGCGATCAGGATGCGCTCGAACATCAGCGGTCCGCCTTTCTCTTCTCCAGGAACGCGCCGATCCTCAGCCGCCCCTCCTCGGAGGCCCGCGCGTTGGCGATCCTGAGGGCGGTGTCCCGCATCAGCGGTTCGTCGATCGGCCGGCCGGCAACCGCGCGAATCAGAGCCTTGACCTCGGCCATGGCCTGCGGGCCGTTGCCCGCGAGCACCGCCAGCATGGCCCGCCCGGCGGCCTCCAGCTCACCGGCCGGCACCACGCGATGAACAAGACCGATGCGGAGCGCTTCTTCGGCGTTGAACATCTCGCCGGTGACGAAGTAGCGCCGCGCCTGGCGGGCGCCGATGGCCGCCAGCACGTGCGGCGAGATCACCGCCGGGATCAGCCCCAGCCTGACCTCGGTCAGCGCGAAGCGGGCGTTCTCGGCGGCGGCGATGGCGATGTCGCAGGCGGCGACCAGCCCGACCCCGCCGCCGAGCGCCGGTCCCTGCACCAGCGCCAGGGTCGGCTTCGGCAACTCGTTGAGGGTGCGCAGCATGTGGGCCAGTGCCATCGCGTCGGCGACGTTCTCCTCAAACGAGTAGCCGCCCATCCGCTGCATCCAGCTGAGATCGGCGCCGGCCGAAAAGCTCTTGCCGCGGCTGCGCAGCACCACCGCGCGGACCTGCGCGTCGGCGGCGAGGGCTTGCAGCGCCTCCTCCATGCGGGCGATCAGGGTGTCGTCGAAGGCGTTGTGCACCTCGGCGCGATCGAGGGTCAGCCAGCCTGTGCCGTCGGGGTCGATGTCGGTGATCACGGGCCGGTCGGACATCGGCGTTCCGCTCCCCCAAGCCGCTCAGGGATGCTTCAGCGCCGAGCCGGGGATCGGCACGAAACCGTCGGCGCCGGGCGGTTGCCAGGTGAAGCGCAGGGTCGCTGTGCCCTTTTTCTCGAAATAGAGGACATCGAGCGGATACCAGCCGGGAACGGTGATATCGAACACCAGATCGGGCGAGGTGGCATCGCCGTGCACGCCGGGGTCCTCGAACACCATCTCGCCGGCCAGCGTCAGCCGCACCCCGTCGTTGGAGGTTACGCGAAGCCGGTAGGTGCCGACCTCGTGGAATCCGATGAAGCCGGTGATGTGGGCGCCGACTAGGTCGCCGCTGGTGGTGGTGAGCACGTTGCCCGGGCCGGACTCGTAGTCGAGGTGGGGCAGGGGAGGGCTCTCGACGCCGCGGTCGAACCGCATCCAGTCGACCAGTTCGTCGACATGATTGAACTTGGCGAAGTAGTAGCGGACCGCCAGCCCGTCGTTGAGCGTCGCCGCGTCCGGTTGCGGTGCCGCCGGTATCGGCGAGGCGAGCCGAATCGGCTCGATCACGGTCGTTGGCGGCTGGGCAGCGACGCTGCCGACGGCCAGCAACAGGCCGGTCGACCAGGCGCCGGCCAGCCATCGCATCGGTTTCGCGATCATCGTCTCCTCCCGCTGTGCGGCCCGCCCGCGGCGGTGCCGTTGTCGCCGTCGACGGCGCTACATCCGGAACACGCCGAACGTCGTTCGTTCCACCGGCGCATTGAGGGCGGCCGAAAGACCGAGGCCGAGCACCATCCGCGTCTCGGCGGGGTCGATGATGCCGTCGTCCCACAGCCGTGCGCTGGCGTAATAGGGGTGGCCCTGCGTCTCGTACTGCGCGAGGATCGGTGCGCGGAATCGCGCCTCCTCGTCCGCCGACCAAGTCTGTCCGCGCTCCTCGAGGCCGTCGCGGCGCACGGTGGCGAGGACGCCGGCGGCCTGTTCACCGCCCATCACCGAGATCCGCGCGTTCGGCCACATCCACAGGAAACGGGGGCCATAGGCGCGGCCGCACATTGAGTAGTTTCCAGCGCCGAACGATCCGCCGATCAGCACCGTCAGCTTCGGCACCCGGGCGCAGGCAACCGCGGTGACCATCTTGGCACCGTCCTTGGCGATGCCGCCGGCCTCGGCCTTGCTGCCGACCATGAAGCCGGTGATGTTCTGCAGGAACACCAGCGGGATGCCCCGCTGACTGCACAACTGGACGAAATGGGCGCCCTTCACCGCCGACTCCGAAAACAGGATGCCGTTGTTGCCGACGATGCCGACGGGATAGCCCCAGATGTGGGCGAAGGCGCAGACCAGCGTGGTGCCGTAAAGCTGCTTGAACTCCTCGAAGTCGGAAGCGTCGACGATGCGGGCGATCACCTCGCGGACGTCGTAGGGTTTGCGCAGGTCGGTCGGCACCACCCCGTAGATCTCCCTCGGATCGTAGCGGGGCTCGCGCGGCGGCCGCATCGCGACCTGCGGTGCCTTGGTGCGGTTGAGATTGGCGACCACCCGGCGGGCGATCGCCAGCGCGTGGCCGTCATCCATGGCGTAATGGTCGGCGACGCCGGAGACCCGGGTATGGACGTCGGCGCCGCCCAGTTCCTCGGCGGTGACCACTTCGCCGGTCGCCGCCTTGACCAGAGGCGGGCCGCCGAGAAAGATCGTGCCTTGGTTGCGGACGATGACGCTCTCGTCGGACATCGCCGGCACGTACGCGCCGCCGGCGGTGCACGAGCCATGGACGACGGCGATCTGCGGCACCCTCGCCGCCGACATCGTCGCCTGGTTGTAGAAGATGCGGCCGAAATGGTCGCGGTCGGGGAACACCTCGTCCTGTTCGGGCAGGTTGGCGCCGCCCGACTCGACCAGATAGATGCATGGCAGGTCGTTCTCGAGGGCGATGGTCTGGGCCCGCAGGTGCTTCTTCACCGTCATCCCGTAGTAGGTGCCGCCCTTCACCGTCGGGTCGTTGGCGATCACCAAGCATTCGATGCCGGTGATGCGGCCGATGCCGGTGACGATGCCGGCCGCCGGAACCTCACCGCCATACATGCCGTAGGCGGCGAGTTGGGAGAACTCCAGGAACGGCGAGCCGACGTCGAGCAGCCGGCGAATCCGCTCGCGGACCAGCAGCCGCCCGCGCTCGGCGTGCTTGGCGCGCGCCCGCTCGCCGCCGCCCCGCTTGATCTCGCCGACCCGGGCGTGAAGGTCGGCGACCAGCGCTTCCATCGCGGCAACATTGGCCTTGAAGGCGTCGGAGCGCTTGTCGGCGGTGCTCTTGAAGACAGTCATCGCGGGTTCACCAGTCGCCCTCGGTCATCCACGTCTCGACCATCAGCAGCCGGTCGCAGCCCCAGAAGCCTTCGCCGTCGACGATGAAGAACGGCGAGCCGCAGACCCCGCGTTCGATGGCGCGCTCGCCCTCGTCGATCAGGCGTTGCTTCCACTCCGGTGCGGCCACAGCGGTCAGCAGCGCCTCGCGATCGATGCCGAGGGGTTCGCCGACGTCGGCCACCACCGCCACCGGCGAGATGTCGCGGCCCTCGCCGAAGTAGGCATGGAAGGCCGCCTTGGCGAAGTCCTTTGCGAGGTCCGGATCCTCGTCGTCGAGCCAGTAGAAGGCGCGCGCGGCGGCCAGGGTGGCGATCGGAAACGGGTCGGGCAGCACCCAGGGCACGCCGAACAGGCGCCCCAGCCGCTCCCAGTCGTGGCGGCTGTAGTCGCCCTTGAGCGGCACCTCGATCAGCGGTCGGGCGCCGGTCCGCTTCGTCACCGCCCCCAGCATGATCGGCCGCCATTGTGCCCGCCGGCCACCGGCTTCGGCCACCGCGTCGACACGATGGCTGGCGAAATAGCCGTAAGGGGACGAGAAGTCGAAATAGAATTCGAGGACGTCGGTCATCTCCGTGGTCTCCTCCCCTGCCGGCCGCTCACCACGGCAGCGGCGTGCCGTCGTAGCCGATAAAGCGGCCACTGTCCTCGAGGGTGAGTCCGCCGATCACCTCGCGCAGGCCGGCGACGCTTTCGAACGGGTCGATCTTGGCCCCGGGGCCGCCCATGCTGGTCCTGACCCAGCCGGGATGGACGGCGACGACGACGATCTGCTTCGAGCGGAGGTCGACCGCCAGGCTCTTCGTCACCGCATTCAGCGCCGCTTTCGAGGACCGGTAGACGTAGGCGCCGCCCGAGGTGTTGTCGGCGATACTGCCCATCGCACTGGACACCGCGACGATGCGCTTCAGCCTGCTCTTGGCGACGTGCTCGCTGAACACTGCGCTCAGTTTCAACGGCGCCATGGTGTTGACCCGCATCACCTCGGCCCATGCGGCGTAGTCGACGGCGTTGTAGGGGACCACCCGCGGCCCGTAGATGCCGGCGTTGTTGATCAGGAGATCGATGGCGACCGGGGCCAGTTTCTTGCCGAGCGCCTCGATGCGGGCGAAATCGGTGACGTCGAGGGGATGGATCTCGATCTCTCCCTGCAGGGCTCCCAGGTCCGCTGCGACGTCGGGCCGGCGGCAGGTGGCGATCACCTTCCAGCCTTCCGCGGCGTACTGCTTGGTGAATTCCAGACCCAACCCACGGCTCGCCCCGGTAATCAGGCACGTCGGCATAATGATCCCCTCGCTTCTCTGTTCGGGCTCTTTCTAATCCCGGTTCAGCCTGACCTCGACCCCGAGATCGACCCCCGTCCACAACCGATCGGCGGTGACCGCCGGCAGGCCTCGCCGCTTGACGAGCGCGAGGCAGGCGCGATCGCCGCGAGAAAATCCCGGGGGACGGGCCGCCGCCGAAGCACCGTATGAGTTCATGCGTCACTCCGGGCTTGATGGTTGCCAACGACAACATTGTGACGCAGCAACCCGCATCTTTCGACAGTTACCTGCCAAGCCACCACCGTCAGTTCGTCTCCTCGAACAGCTCGCGGCCGATCAGCCAGCGGCGGATCTCGCTGGTGCCGGCGCCGATCTCGTACAGCTTGGCGTCCCGCAGCAGCCGTCCGGTCGGATACTCGTTGATGTAGCCGTTGCCGCCCAGACACTGGATCGCCTCGAGGGCCATCCAGGTCGCCTTTTCCGCCGCATAGAGGATCGCGCCGGCGGCGTCCTTGCGGGTGGTCTCGCCGCGGTCGCAGGCCTGGGCGACCATATAGACGTAGGCCTTGCAGGCGTTCATCGTGGTGTACATGTCGGCGAGCTTGCCCTGCATCAGCTGAAAGGCGCCGATCGGTTCGCCGAACTGGCGCCGTTCGTGGAGGTAGGGTACGACCACGTCCATGCAGGCCTGCATGATTCCGAGCGGGCCGGCCGCCAGCACCAGGCGCTCGTAGTCGAGGCCGCTCATCAGCACCTTGACGCCCCCGTTCAGTGCGCCGAGCACGTTCTCGTCGGGCACCTCGCAGTCCCGGAACACCAACTCGCAGGTGTTGGAGCCGCGCATCCCGAGCTTGTCCAGCTTCTGCGCCGTCGAGAACCCCTTGTAGCCCCGCTCGACGAGGAACGCCGTGATGCCGCGCGGCCCGGCCGCCGGGTCGGTCTTCGCGTAGACCACGGTGACGTCGGCGTCGGGGCCGTTGGTGATCCACATCTTGGTGCCGTTGAGCACGAAGCGGTCGCCGCGACGGTCGGCGCGCAGTTGCATGCCGACCACATCCGATCCGGCACCGGGTTCGCTCATCGCCAGCGCACCGACGAACTCGCCCGAGATCAGCTTCGGCAGGTAGCGGGCCTTCTGGTCGGCCGAGCCGTTGCGGCGGATTTGGTTGACGCACAGGTTGGAATGGGCGCCGTAGCTGAGGCCCACCGAGGCCGACGCGCGGCTGATCTCCTCCATCGCCACCACGTGCTCGACATAACCCATGCCGGCCCCCCCGAACGCCTCCTCGACGGTGATCCCGAGGACGCCGAGCTCGCCCATCTT
Source organism: Rhodospirillales bacterium (assembly GCA_050329575.1). GTDB lineage: Bacteria > Pseudomonadota > Alphaproteobacteria > Rhodospirillales > Defluviicoccaceae > JAUXFS01. Next base: position 16,261 of record JBHJOP010000090.1, read on the forward strand.
CCGCCACAGATCCGCCGGGAAGACGTTCTCGCGATCGATGTCGGCGGCCCGCGGCGCGATCTCGTCCGCAGCGAAGTTGCGAACCGAGGCCCGCAGCATGTCGGCGGTCTCGCCGAGATTGAAATTGAGCGACGGAAGCTCGTTGGCCATGGTGATTTCCTCCCCGCGTGTGGCGGACGCGACTATACGCCCGCGCCCGGTCGCCAACAAATGCCGAGCGTCGAACCGTGATGCGGCCCTGACGGGTGCATGGCACCGGCCCTATCCGACCACGTCGGGGCGTCCGGTGATGGTCATCAACGTCTGCTGCAGGACGGCACAGACGCGAGCGGTGCCCCGCTTCTCGACGCTGACCTCGGCGCGGGTGACGGTGAGCGTTCGCCCCGGTCGAACGACGCTGCCGCGTGCGATCATGAGATCGCCGTCGGCCGGGGCGACGAGATTGATCTTGAATTCGACGGTCAGCACGCCGGCGCCCGGCGGCATCAGCGAGAATCCCGCGTAGCCCGCCGCCGAATCGGCGATTGTCGCGACGATGCCGCCGTGAAAGAACCCGTGCTGTTGCGAGACATGCTCGCTGTAGGGAAGCCGGATCTCGCAACGGCCGGCCTCGACCGCGACGATATCGGCGCCGATGTGGATCATGCCCCCTTGGCGGGCAAAACTGTCGCGGACGCGGCTTCGGAAATCGGGATCGGGCGGCTGAAACTCCAGGGTGCTCATGGATCGCTGGCTCGGTGGCTGCGGCCTGTCGGAGCATGGTAGTTAACGTTTACGTAAACGTCAATTAACCGGCCGGCGGCCCAGCCCGCTCCGCCTGCCGTGCGACGGCCGGTGCGGAGAATCGCCGCGAGAATAGGGCTTGCATCGAGCCGCGATGCCGTCCTATGCCTCGAACGAGGTCGGTTGCGGCAGTTCGGCTCCGGCATCATGGTTGCCGAGCTCGTCGCGAGTCTGGAAACGACGGAGAACGATGATGTGCGGACTGAGGACGGCCCGCGGGTTGGCAATGGTGATTGCGGTCGCGCTGGCCGGCGCCTGCGCCGGGGACTCCGAACAGGAGTGGGACTCGGCCGCCGAGGGTGCGGCGCCCGCCGGTTGGGAATGGATCGGCGAGGGCCGGGAGCAGAACTTCGCGACCGCGGATCGGTTCTGCCGCAGGACGCTGGCGGCCGCCGATCCGCGTCTCGGATCCGAAGCGCGGTCGCAGCTGACCGGCTCCGATCCGGGCATGCGCCTGAGCGAGGCCGATCGGCGTGCCTACTGGACCTGCATGGAGGGCCGCGGCTGGCGGGCACAGCGGGCGTAGCCGTCGCCCGTGCGCATCCCCGCTCCCTCCCGTCGCGTGCGCGGCAGCATCTGGCGGAGCCGAAAAATCGATTGTTTTTGCAACGTCCTGTCGATTTCCCGGTGGCGATCGTCTAAGGTCCGGGGCCGGGTCGTCCGGTCGGACCGACGAAGGACGACGGCCGGAGACGGGCCGGGAATCTCCTAGCGGCCGGATCTCGGGCGAGGGGAAGGTCGAGTATCATGGCGTTCGTCAGGCGCGGGCATGGTCGTTGGTCGGCAACCGCAGTGTGGCGGCGATGCCGGGCCGGCGTTGCGATCGTCGTCGCGGTTGCCTCGCTCGAGGCATGCACCGCCGTCGGTCCCGACTACCAGCCGCCGACCACACGACTGCCGGACGTCTGGCACCAGGACCTGACGCGCGGGCTGAAGGGCGGCAAGGCGGATCTCCGCGATTGGTGGACGAAGCTTCAGGATCCGATCCTGAACAGCCTGATCGTGCGTGCCGGGGCGGGAAATCTGGACCTGAAGGTAGCGGTGGCCCGGATTCTCGAGGCACGGGCCAATGTCGGCATCGCCGCCGGGCAACAGCTGCCCGATGTCGGCGCCGCCGGCGTGATCGAGCGCGGCCGGGTCAGCGAGGGGATCTTCGGTCCGTCGGTCAATCCGCCGCGCGAGCAGACGAGCACGCTCTACTCCATCGGGCTCGACGCCACGTGGGAGCTCGATCTTTGGGGGCGGATCGGCCGCCAGGTGGAATCGGCCGACGCCAGTCTGCAGGCGACGGTCGAGGATTACCGGGATGTTCTGGTGTCCCTCTATGCCGAGGTGGCGCGCCGCTATGTCGACGTCCGCACCGCCCAGGCGCGCATCACGGCGCTGCTCGCAAACGTCGAGAGCCAGCGGCGGACGTTGAGACTGGTGGAGGATCGCAGGCGCGCGGAGCTGGCCTCCGATCTGGAGGTCGCCCAGGCCGAACTGAACCTGGCGCGAACCGAATCCCAGCTGCCGCTGGTCCGGCAGGACCTGGCGGCGGCGGTTCACCGTCTCGGCGTCGTTCTCGGCGAACGGCCGTCGGCCCTGTATGCGGAGTTGAGGGAGCCGAGACCGATCCCGGAACCGCCGGCGGAGATCCTGGTCGGCTTTCCGACCGAGATGCTGCGCCAGCGGCCCGACGTCCGCCGCGCCGAGCGTCTGCTCGCGGCGCAGACGGCGCAGATCGGTGTCGCGACCGCCGATCTGTACCCCCGGTTCTCGTTGTCCGGCTTCTTCGCATTCGAGAACTTCGGGGTCAGCGACGTGTTCAAGAGCGACAACCTGGCCTACGGGTTCGGCCCGCGGGTGCGCTGGGCCGTTTTCGACGGCGGCCGCATCCGCAGCAACATCAAGGCCCAGGACGCCCGCACCGAGCAGGTGCTCGCCCAGTACGAGCAGACGGTGCTCAATGGCCTCCGCGAGGTCGAGGATGCGATGGCCTTCTACGTCCAGGAAAACGACCGCAAGGATGCGTTGCTGCGCTCGGTGGTGGCGGCGGCGACGTCCGTCCGGCTGGCGCAGACCTTGTATGTCACCGGCCTCACCGACTTCCAGAACGTCCAAGACCAGGAGCGCTCGAAGGCCGAACAGGACGACCAGTACGCGACGAGCCAGGGCGCGGTCACCAAGTTCCTGATCGACATCTATCGCAGCCTCGGCGGCGGCTGGGCGCCGGTCGAGAGGTCGCGCTCGACCACGACCACCGAAGCGCCCGCGTCGGAGCCCGGCTCGACGGCGTCGTCGCCGGTCGGCCGGGAGAGCCTCGTGCGGGTGGGAGCCGGTCCGTCCTGAGGGGTGGGGCGGCGACCGGGATCGGCGGGTGATGGTCGGAGTGAGTGGATTCGAACCACCGGCCCCGCCTTCCGAAGTCGACCCGCCCGCATGTGTTTACGTCCTGTTGTCATTTTGTTGCGACGGTGTTCGACGATAATGGCCGTTGATTGACCGTGGTTGACGTTGCATCCGCGGATGTGCGCGGATGTCGCACCAAGTGCGAAATTGCCACAGCATCGATGTGGGGCGACGAAGGGGAGCGACGAAGCGAGTCGTGACAGTCACCGCGCCAGGACCGGCGACGTTTTCAGCCGGCGGGATAGCGCTCCTCGACAGAGCTACCGGTTCCCCGTTTTCTTGGCGCGATGAGCATGTTTCTTCATGCGGCGTTCGGTCAAGGGCGGCTCTGGCTGTGGGGTGAGACCGCGGTCGACCGGGCTGCGCCGCTGCCGAAACCGCGCCGTCGGAAGTCGGGTCCGCCGCTTCCACTGCGGAACCCCTTCGATGCCGGCGCCGAGGCTCAGGATGATGCGGCCGAGGTCCTCGGGCTTGCGTCCGCCGGCGTCAACCTCGATCGCGCGGTGCTATGACTGCCGACGGCCGATGGCCGTCCGATCGCATCCAACCCGATCGTGGAGGAGATCCCGGACTCGGTTGACGGCGTCGGACGTGCGCCCTGGGAAACCGCCGCACTGGCGCTGGCCCCTGCGAACTTTGTCGAGCTTCTCACTCGACGTAGCAATGACGGCATTCTGACTCCGGGGCTCTTCGCGTCATCGGCGTTCACATTCTGGCACACGGTGCTCCGCTTCGCCGGAGCGCTGGTCGCCCGGCAATGCGTTTTGCCCGGCATCGAGGAGGAAAACGGCAGGCCGGCGGCGCGCTGGCAGCCGGTGCTGTTGGGCCGCGATGCCCAGGCCGTGGCGAGGCTAGCTCATGCCATGCCGGACGCGGCGCGGGCCGTTGGCGAGGCGACGGTACTGCCCCCCGACCCCACTGCCACCGTCGTCGGGGAGATGATCGGTTTGCTCGTCGACGCCCTGATGCGCTCCGATGCCACCGCTGCGCGGACAGCCGTGCTGACGACGCTGGACGACCGGTGGCTGGCCGCGCTGCGCAAGCCGAATGCCGAGCTCCGCGGCGATGCCGCCGCGATCGACGCGTTGCGCCAACGCCTCGAGGACTGGCGACGGCCGATCGCGGTCGCCGCGTCCAGCCCGAGCCGCCTCTGCTTTCGCATCGAGGAGGCGGCGATCCCCCTCGACAGTCAGGATCCCGGGCCGATCCATGTCCCCGACGCACCGTGGCGGATCCGCTACCTGTTGCAAGCGCATGCGGATCCGAGCCTGCTGCTCCCCGTTCGAGAGGCCTGGAACGGCAGCGACCGGACCTTGAGCAGGCTGGTCGGCAGCCAGGCCAACGTTCGGGAGTTCCTTCATCTGTCGTTTGCTCAGGCGGGGCGGATCAGCCCGGCGGTTGGCGCCGGACGGACAGGCGCTGGCATAGCGTTGGTCGGCCGGCTGTCGCGCCCGGAGCCGCTTCGCGTCCCCTGCCGGACTGTGCCGCTTTTTTTGTCCGAGGCGCATCTCGTCCCGCCACCAGAGCTCGACGGGCGTGCCTTCGGGCAGGTGCGCTACCGCTGCGGCGATGGTTGCCGCGAGGTTTTTTGACCGTCTCGATCATCGTGGCGTCCGGCTCGGGATGCCGCGGCCGGACGCTCGTGTGTGAGACGCCGAGGTCATGGAGAAGACGTGACCCCGAGCGTTCGTGATCGTCGGCTCCGAACCGGTCCCGGATCACCTGCTTCATGTCAATCCGTCGCCACCGGCGGGCTCAACAACCAGGACGAAGCGGAAGCGCCGCTCGTTCCGGCCGTCCTTCGACCACCCTGTCTCCGCTTCGAGCTGAGCGATGCTTCGATCGTGAAGGGCGCATTCCCGGAAAGGATGCGAACCGGACGGCCTCGCCGCTCGATGGTCTTGCCGCCCCGGAAGGGGCACTGGACTCTTCCCGCGCCTCACGCCTGCCGCAGCATCTCCCCCGCGGGGCGTGAAAGGGCCCACCAGGCGGCGACGAGACCCGTGGCCGCGGGGAGCGCAACCGCCGCGGCCAGCCAAGGGAGCACCACCGCGAACGCGGGGCTGAAGTCGATGAGGTTCGCGACCGAGGCCCACGCCGCCAGATTGCCGAGGACGAGGGCCGCCAGCGCCGCCATGAGACCGATGAGCGCGAACTCGATCGCCGTGGCCACCAGAACCTGCCGGCGCGTGGCACCCACGACCTTGAGCAGGATCGCTTCGCGCAACCGCCGGCGGCGACTGGCGGCGACCGCCCCCGTCAGCACAAGGAAGGCGGCGACGCCGGTGGCCGCCGACATTCCCCCGAGTGCCGTCCCGACTCCGCCGACCGCCGTTTCAAGGAAAGCCGTCACCTCCGCGACCAGGACGGTCGGGGCCTCGGGAAAGGCCCGCGACAACTCGGCGCGCAGGTCGCGCGCGCCGTCCGGTCCGGCGGAGGAGGGGGCGGTCCAGACCGCCGCGATCTCGCGGTGCGGCGGCGGCGCGGCGAACGGCGACAGCAGGATCGGGAAGTCGAGAGCGAGCCCGGCGCGGTCGACCCGCCGGAGATTGGCGATCCTGCCGCGGAGCGGCTCCCCCAGCACATCGAGGGTCAGGGTGTCACCGATGCCGACGCCGAACCGGCGTGCCGCCCGCTCGTCGAGCGAGACCAGCGGTGGTCCGGCATGATCCTCCGGCCACCACTCCCCGGCGACGAGCCCTTCCGCCGGCGGTCCGGCCCGCCACGAGATCCCGCGATCGCCGCGAACAACGAACGCCACGTCGGCCGGTATGCGCAGATCCGCCACCGCACGATCGCCGATGCCGGTGACACGGGCATGCAGGAAGGGGGCGCGCTCCCACCGCTCGACCTGCGGCGATGCCGCCAGGAAGGCATCCAACCGCCCGCCCTCCCCGGGGACGATGTTCAACACCACCAGCCCCGGCGCCGACGCGGGCAACGTGTCGACGAGGTGGCGGTCGGTGTTCTGGCGCACGGATTCGACGGCGACGACGAGGGTGAGGCAGAGACCGGCGGCCATCACCAGCGGCAGCGTGGGCGCCCCCGGCCGGTGCATGTTCGCCAGCGCCAAGCGGAGCAGGGGGCGCCCCTGCAACGCCGATAGGCGCCCGGTCACCCTGGCGGCGATCGCCACGAGGCCGCCAAGCGCCAGGAATGCCGCCACGACGAGGGCTGCCGCCGCGGCGAACAGGGCCGCCACGACCGGAAGCGGCGCGGACCA
>JBHJOP010000117.1:0-9644 GCA_050329575.1 Rhodospirillales bacterium
CGGCCGCCCGCCGGCCGCCCGACGCCCAGGCCCGACGCCCAGGCCGACCGCCCGGGCCCACCGCTCGGGCCCACCGCTCGGGCCCGACGGCGTCGGTGGGCTCAGCGGCGGCGGAGGGCGCCGAGGCGGAGCCGCAGCGCGTTCAGCTTGATGAAGCCCTCGGCGTCGCGCTGGTCGTAGACCGTGTCGGCCTCGAAGGTGGCGATGTCCTGGTCGTAGAGGCTGGCCGGCGCGCGGCGGCCGGTGACGATCACGTTGCCCTTGTAGAGCTTGAGCCGCACCGTGCCGGTGACGTCGGCCTGGGTGCGGTCGATCAGCGCCTGCAGCGCCTCGCGCTCGGGCGCGAACCAGAAACCGTTGTAGATCAGCTCGGCGTAGCGCGGCATCAGCTCGTCCTTGAGATGCGCCGCGCCGCGGTCCAGCGTCAGGCTCTCGATCGCCCGGCGGGCGGCCAGCAGCACGGTGCCGCCGGGGGTCTCGTAGACCCCGCGCGACTTCATGCCGACGAAGCGGTTCTCGACCAGGTCGACGCGCCCGACCCCGTTGGCGCCGGCGATGCGGTTGAGGCGGTCGAGGAGCGCCGCCGGGCCGAGCCGCTCGCCGTCGACCGCCACCGGATCGCCGCCCTCGAAGTCGACGGTGAGCGTCGTCGGCCGGTCCGGGGCGGCTTCCGGGGCGACGGTGCGCTGGAACATCGCCTCGTCGGGGGCGCACCACGGGTCCTCCAGCGCCTTGCCCTCGTAGGAGATGTGCAGCAGGTTGGCGTCCATCGAATAGGGCGGTTCGCCCTCCTTGTCGCTCGGGACCGGGATCTGGTGGCGGGCGGCGTAGGCGACCAGCTTCGCCCGCGAGTCGAGGTCCCATTCCCGCCACGGCGCGATGATGCGGATGGTCGGCTCGAGGGCGTAGTAGGTGAGCTCGAAGCGGACCTGGTCGTTGCCCTTGCCGGTGGCGCCGTGGCAGACCGCGTCGGCACCGACCGCGCGCGCGATCTCGATCTGGCGCTTGGCGATCAGCGGCCGGGCGATCGAGGTGCCGAGCAGGTAGGCCCCCTCGTAGAGGGCGTTGGCGCGGAACATCGGGAACACGTAGTCGCGGACGAACTCGTCCTGCAGGTCCTCGACGTAGATCTCGCGCACCCCCAGCATCTCGGCCTTGGCGCGCGCCGGCGCCAGTTCCTCGCCCTGGCCGATGTCGGCGGTGAACGTCACCACCTCGCACCCGTAGGCGTCCTTCAGCCAGCGCAGGATCACCGAGGTGTCGAGCCCGCCCGAATACGCCAGCACCACCTTCTTGACGTCGCCGCCCATGGAACCCCCGCTCTCGTCGCCCGGCACCCGGTCGGCGGCGGAGTATAGGGAAAAGCGCCGGCCCGGCAAGGCCGCTGCTCACCCCCGCATCCAGGCCTCGAGCGGCGCCCGCAGCGCTTCGAACGGCTGGTAGCCGAGGGTCAGCAGGGCGAAGCCGGCGGCGTCGGCGAGCACCACCGCGGGAAAGCCGGTCACGCCGAGCGCCTGGGCGAGGCGGAAGTCGGCGCGCGTCGCCGCGACGATCTCGACGGCGTCGAACACGCCCCGGAACGCCGCGCCGTCGACGCCGGTGGTCCGTTCGGCGATCGCCGCCAGGGTGTCGATGCGGGTGACGTCGCGGCCCTCGGCGTAGAACGCCCGCTGCACCGCCGTGAAATAGCCGAGCGCCGCCGCCGGTGCCAGGTTGCGGACGGCGACGACGGCGCGGCACGCCGCTTCGGTGTCGTAGACGAAGCCGTCGCGGTCGAAGAAATCGAACGCGAACGGCTGGCCGGTGGCCTCGCGGACCTGCTCCCAGTGGTGGCGGACATCGGCCTTGGCGCGGTCGTCCATGGCGCGCGTCTCGCCGGCGCGCAGGCCGCCGACCACCAGCCGCAGCGGCGCCCGGTCGCCGTGCGCCGCGTCGATGGCGGCGATCACCGGCGCGAACCCCCAGCACCACGAGCACATCGGATCGGCGACATAGAGGATCCGCCGGCCGGCCGCGGGCGTCTCGCCGGCCCGCCCCGTGTCGCCGGCCCGCCCCGTGTCGCTGTCGTCGTCCCCCATGCCCTCGCTCCTCCGTCCGTGATCAGCATATCGGCAACGGCGCGGGCGCGGAATCCTTTCGCGGGACATCGCGAAATGTGCTACCCATATCGCAACGAAGAGCAAGAACATCGGCCGTGAGCCGGCTGCGACGGGAGGACACGCCGGAGGTGGACGCCAGTGGACCCGTTGATGCGGTCGCCGCGCCCAGCGCCGTGCCGCTCGTCGATCCGTTCGGCAGGCGGGTGACCTACCTCCGGGTGTCGGTCACCGACCGCTGCGATTTTCGCTGCGTCTACTGCATGGCCGAGCACATGACCTTCCTGCCGAAGGTGGAGGTCCTGACCCTCGAGGAACTCGACCGCATCGCCTCGGCGTTCGTCCGCCTCGGGGTCCGCAAGATCCGGATCACCGGCGGCGAGCCGCTGGTGCGCCGCGGCATCATCAGCCTGTTCCGGGCCATGGCCCGCCACATCGAGCAGGGCGCCCTCGACGAGCTGACGCTGACCACCAACGCCAGCCGGCTCGCGGTCTACGCCGAAGAGCTCTCCGCCTGTGGCGTGCGCCGCGTCAATGTCTCGCTCGATACCCTCGATGCCGCGACCTTCAGGAAGATCACCCGCATCGGGGACTTCGAACGGGTGATGGCCGGGCTGGCGGCGGCGCAGCGGGCCGGCCTCGCGATCAAGATCAACGTCGTCGCGCTGAAGGGGGTCAACGAGCACGAGCTCGCGGACATGGTCGCGTGGTGCGGCGACCGCGGCTTCGACATGACGATCATCGAGGTGATGCCGATGGGCGACATCGGTGGCGAGGACCGGTTCGACCAGTTCCTGCCGGTGAGCGAGGTCGAGCGCCGGCTCGGCGAGCGCTGGACGCTGCAGGCGATCGACTATCGCAGCGGCGGGCCGGCCCGCTACGTGCGGGTGGCGGAGACCGGCCGCCGGCTCGGCTTCATCACGCCGCTGACCCACAACTTCTGCGAGGGCTGCAACCGGGTGCGGCTCACCTGCACCGGCACCCTCTACATGTGTCTCGGCCAGAGCGACGCCACCGACCTGCGCGCGCCGGTGCGCGCCAGTGCCGAGGACCACCCGCTCGAGGCCGCCATCCGCGGGGCGATCTCCCGCAAGCCGAAGGGCCACGATTTCGTCATCGATCGCGACCAGAGGGCGCCGGCGGTCCGACGTCACATGAGCGTCACCGGCGGTTGACGGCGCGGCGAGCGCCGCCGCCCGGTCGTCATGCCCTCCAGCGCCGCCGTCAATTAACCATTTGTAATGCGTTCATCGGCGATCAAGTGTCGTATTCTCGGCGCGTTTTTCTACTATGCGGAGCAAGACTGCCTTGACGGATCAAGTGAGGGTCGGAGGGTCTTGGTGGCTGTGGCTTTCCGCCCTGGTCATGATCGGCGCGATGGGGGTGACGTTCGCCGACGGCGTCACGCACATGGTCAAGCAATGGGCGAGCGAGGAGTACAGCCACGCCTATCTGATCCCCCTCCTGAGCGGTCTGATGATCTGGGCGCGACGCCAGGAGCTGGCCGCGGTCGAGGTCAGCGGCGCGTGGATCGGGGTGGTGATGGTGTTGATGGGGGTCGCGGCCGCCCTGTTCGGCGAGCTCAGCACGATCTACACCGTCATCCAGTACGGCTTCCTGTTGACCATCTGGGGCCTGGTCACCGCCTGGGTGGGCTGGCGCGGCGTTCGTATCATCTGGGCGCCGCTGCTCTACTTGGTCTTCGTCGTGCCGTTGCCGGGCTTTCTCTATCAGGGATTGTCGGGCCATCTGCAGCTCGTCTCGTCGCAGATCGGCGTGTGGTTCGTCCGCCTGTTCGGGATCACCGTCTTCCTCGAGGGTAACGTGATCGACCTCGGGGTCTACAAGCTGCAGGTCGTCGAGGCCTGCAGCGGTCTGCGCTACCTGTTCCCGCTCACCAGTTTCGGATTCCTGTGCGCCTACCTCTATCGCGGCAGTTGGTGGCAGAAGGGGCTGATCCTCGCTTCGGCGGTGCCGTTCACCATTCTGCTGAACAGCTTCCGGATCGGCGTCATCGGGGTGCTGGTCGAGCATTTCGGGATCGAGATGGCGGAGGGGTTCCTGCACTTCTTCGAGGGTTGGATCATCTTCCTGGCCGGCGTCGGTCTGCTGTTCGCCTTGATGTGGGTGTTCGCGCGCCTGTCGGGGCGGCGGGGTTCGCTGCAGGACCTGATCAGCCTCGAGCTGTTATGGCCGACCGGCTCGCAGCCGCCGCCGGCGGGCCGCGCGCCCGCTGCGAAAGACGCCGCACCGACCGCCACCCGCGGGTTGATGCGTCGTGGCTCCTCGCGCACCGTCACCGCGGCGGCCGTGTTGCTGGCGGTGGGGGCGCTGGCCATGAACACGGTGCCGGCGCGCTCCGAACTGGTGCCGGAGTGGAGGAACTTCGCGACCTTTCCGATGCGGCTCGGCGAGTGGCACGGCCAGAGCGAGGCGATGGAGAAGGTGTTCCTCGACACCCTGAGACTGGACGACTACGTGCTCGCCGACTACAACCGCTCCGGAGAGCAGGCTCCCGTCAACCTCTACGTCGCCTACTACGGATCGCAACGCAAAGGGGCATCGGTGCACTCGCCACGGTCCTGCATCCCTGGCGGTGGCTGGGAGATCAGCGGTCTGTCGGCGGTGAAGATCGATGGGGTAGGACCAGAGGACGGCCCGCTGTGGGTCAATCGCGCGGTCGTCGCCAAGGGTTCGGAGCAACAAGTGGTCTATTACTGGTTCGATCAGCGCGGTCGACAGATGACCAACGAATACGTCGTCAAGTGGATGATCTTCTGGGATGCGCTGAGGACCAACCGGACGGACGGGGCCCTGGTGCGATTGGTGACACCGGTCGTGGTCGGCGAGGGCGTCGCGGGAGCCGAGGCGCGTTTGTCGAGCTTCCTGAGAGAGGCCTATCCCGCGGTCGCCGCCTACGTGCCGAATTGACGCGACGGAACGGTCGACCTCGGGTCGGGTCCGCACGATGACACACTTCTTCAGTTTCGTGCTGGCACTGTTCGTGACCCTGGTGGCGATCCCGGCCCTCAGCAGCCGGGCGGGGCGTCTGCGGCTGGTCGACATCCCCGACGAGCGAAAGGTGCACACGGTGGCGATACCGCGCTGCGGCGGGATCGCCATCGCGGTCGGCACGGCGATCCCGGTGCTGATGTGGGTTCCGCTCGATCGGACGGTCACGAGCTACCTGCTCGGCGCTGCGATCATCGTCGCCTTCGGGGTCTGGGACGACGTCGTAACGCTCGGCTATCGCTGGAAGCTGCTCGGACAGACGCTGGCGGTCGCGGTGGTGATGGCCGGGGGCGTCACGATCGAACACCTCCCGCTGTTCGGCCTCGATCCCGCCCCGCAATGGCTGACGATCCCGCTGACGGTGGTGTTTCTGCTCGGCATCACCAACGCCGTGAACCTGTTCGACGGCCTCGACGGGTTGGCGGGAGGATGCGTTCTGTTGACGCTGAGCGCGGTGGCGACACTCGCGTACCTCGGCCAGGGCGACCCCGTGACCCTGATCGTGGTGGCCCTCGCCGGCAGCATCTTCGGCTTCCTTCGCTACAACACCCACCCCGCCTCGGTGTTCATGGGCGACGCCGGAAGCCAGTTTCTGGGCTTCTCGACCGCGGTCGCGACCATTCTGCTGATCGAGCACTGCGACCAGGCGCTGAACCCCGGTCTGGCCCTGCTGGTGCTGGGCCTGCCGATCCTCGATACCGTCACCGTGATGGTTGAACGCGTGATCGCCGGCCGCTCGCCGTTTGCGGCCGACCGCAACCATCTCCATCACAAGCTCCTCGCGGTCGGATTCAGCCACTACGAGGCGGTGTCGCTGATCTACGTCGTGCAGGCGGTGATGGTTCTGGCGGGGTTCGGACTGCGCTACGAATCGGACGCGGTGGTGCTGTCGGCGTTCGCGCTGATCTCGGCGAGCGTGCTGATCCCGCTGCTATGGTTGAAGTCGACGGGGCGACGCATCCGATCGGAAGAGCCCGCCGTGGGCGTCCCCATGGAGCGGCGGAACCTGTGGTTGCGGCAGTGGACCCGGCTTCCGGATCTCACCCGCAATGTCGTGAGCGGCGGGGTCGCGGCCTTCATGCTGGTCGGCGCCCTCGCGCCCCACCGGGTCTCCGCCGATGTCGCCGTGCTGGCGGTGTGCGTGGTCGGCCTGTGGCTCGGCGCGCGACTGCTGTTGCGCGAACGCTCGACGGTGATCGAGCGCATGACCGTCTATCTCGCGGCCATTCTGGCGGCGTACCTGGTCGCCAAATGGCAGGCCGACGCGGGGACCGTGCGCTGGCTGGTGGGAGCGTACCTGATCGCGCTCACGGCCGCCCTGGTGCTGGCGATCCGATTGACTCGGCGGGATCTGTTTCAGGTCACGCCGCAGGATCTGCTGATCCTGTTCCTCGCGTTCTCCATCCCCAACCTGTCCGGAGACGCGTTTACGGAACTGCGGATCGGCGAAACGGCGATCATGCTGCTGGTGCTGTTCTACGCCAGCGAGTTCGTCCTGACCCGCAGCGATCGCGGCTGGCGGGGAATCGAGGTGATGTCGGTGGCCACCCTGGGCGTGATCGGCATCCGCGGTCTGTTGATCTAGGGTGGCGGGAACGCTCCGCCTGGAATGATGCTGGGGGATCTGGAATGATGCTGGGGGATGGCTGTCAAATGGAGAACCGAGCTGTGTCGAGCATGAGGGTGCGCGTTTCGGTCGAGAAGTGGCGTCGCTCGCTGGTCGCGTTCGCGGTCGCCGCGATGGTGGTCGGCTGCGGCGGCGAGGAGGAGCGCACGACGAAGTACGTGGAGCGCGGCAAGACGCTCTACGACCAGGGAGACTACGTCAAGGCCCGCCTCGAGTTCCAGAACGCCCTGCAGATCAAGCCGACCAACGTCGAAGGGCGGTATTACCTGGGGATGATCGACGAGCGGCAGGGTGAATGGCGGCGGGCGTTCGTCAACTTCCAGCAGGTGACAGCGCAACAGCCCGACCATGTCCCGGCACACCTGAAGCTGGCGCACTTCTACCTCCTCAGCAACGAGCTCGAACAGGCGGAAGGTCAAGCGCAGACCCTCGAACAGCTCGATCCCGAGAACCCCGAAGTGCTGGCGCTGCGCGGCGCGATCTCGCTGAGACGCGGCGATCTGGACGCGGCGCAGGGGTCGGCCGAGAAGGCGCTGGCGAACGCGCCGGAGAACGTCGGCGCGGCGGCGGTTCTGGCGAGCGTCTTCAAGGAACGGGGGCGCAGCGAGGACGCGGCGGCGGTTCTCCAGCGGGCGATCGAACAGAACCCGGACAACGTCCAGTTGCGGCTGTTCAAGATCCGGCTGTTCCTTGAAGAGAAGCGGTTCGACGATGCGGAGGCCGTCTACCGCGAGATCATCGCCCTCGACCCCGAGAACTACGGCTACCGGGCGGCGCTGGCCCAGTTCTACGCGTCGAGGGAACGGATGGCGGACGCAGCGGCGGTGTTGCGCGAGGCGATCGCGGGCGGTATCGGCGGCAGCCAGCCGAAGCTGTTGCTCGTCAACCTCCTCGCCAGCACCGAGGGCCCCGCGGCGGCCGAGCAGGAACTGCAGCGGCTGATGGCGGCCGAACCGGAGGCGCATGTCTATGCCTTCCGCCTCGCGGAGCTCTACCGCCGGGAGAACAGGACCGCGGACGCCGAGGCCGTGCTGACGCAGGTGATCGAGAAGGATCAGACGGGACCCAACGGGCTGACGGCGCGGGCGAGCTTGGCGCGACTGCGTCTCCTCGCCGAGGACAGGGCCGGTGCCGAAGCGCTGATCGAAGAGGTTCTCGCGGTGGACCCGGCCAACGCCGAGGTGCTGCTGATGCGGGCGGCCATTCGCACCGACAGAGGCGAGAACGAGGGAGCGATCGCCGATCTGAGGACGGTGCTGCGCAACGATCCGCGCTCGACCTCGGCCCTCCGCATCCTGGCGGAGGCGCACCTGCGGGCGGGCCAGCCGGAACTGGCGACCGACGTGCTGCGGCAGCTGGTGGAGGTCGATCCCCGCGACCACCAGGCGCGCGAGCGTCTGGCCCTGGTCCTGGCGCAGCGCGGCCAGCCGGAGGCGGCGCTGCAGATGCTGAACCAGGCGTTGGCCACCCAGCCCGGGTCGGTGGCGGCCCTGCAGGCGAAAGCCGATCTGCTGATCTCGCGGTTCGAGTGGGCGGAGGCGGAAGCGACGATCGAGCAGCTGCTGGCGCTGCCCGACCGGCAAGCGGTGGGCCAGCGGCTGAGCGGACGGCTTTACCAGGCGCAGGGACGCCATCACGAGGCGATCGCGGCGTTCGAAAAGGCGGTCGAGCTGGAGCCCGGGGCGGTGGCCCCCCTGACCGGGATCGTCGTTTCGTACCTCGCGCAGGACAAGCCGGCGGAGGCACGCAACTACCTGCAAGGGGTGATCGCCAGGACCCCCGAGAACGCGGTGGCGCACAACCTCCTCGGCGAGGTGCTGATCCGCGAGGGGCAGTCCCAGGAGGCGGTGAAGCCGTTCCGCCGTTCGATCGAGCTGCGACGGGACTGGCCGGTGCCCTATGCCAATCTGGGGCGGGCGCTCGTCCTCGACGGCAATCCGCGAGAGGCGATCGCGGTGTACGAGGAAGCGCTGGCGGTGTTTCCGGAAAACCAGGGAATGCTGCTGGCGCTCGCCGAGGCCCATCAGCTGGCCGCCGATCCGGAGGCAGCCATCGCCATCTACGAGCGGTTGCTGAAGACCTATCCCGATTCGGAGATCGCGGCAAACAACCTCGCGGCGCTGATTGCCGACCACCGTGTCGGCGACGAAGAGAGCCTGAGGCGGGGCCTGACACTGGCAAGGCGGTTCGAAACATCGAACAACGCCTTCTTCCTCGACACGCTCGGCTGGCTGCATTACCGGCTCGGCGACTATCCGCAGGCGAGGATCTACCTCGCCCGGGCAGCCCAATTGCGCGGCGACATTCCGCAGCTGCAATACCACCTCGGCGCCGTCCTGCATCGGCTCGGCGAGACAGAGCCGGCCCGCGACGCCCTCACCAAGGCAACCCCCGAAGGTGTCGAGTATCCCGGCGTGGAGGAGGCCCGGGCCATTCTCGGCGGCCTCTAGCCGCGGAGGAGGGTTGGCGGCGAGCTCCGTCTCGGGGTGGAAGCCGGCGGTGACGGCCGGCCGCGATCGCCGGTCGGACACGCGCCGTCTCCGAACGAACCCTTGACACGGGTAAGGGTTTATGGGCTTGAATCGGGCGGCACCCGATCGAGAGTTGCATAGACATGAGAGGATCCGATCTTCGCGTGTCCCTTGTCGTCGCCGCTCCGATCGAGGGCACGCCATCAAAACGCCATCCTGCGATGCCGATGATGAGGGACGTGCGCTCGGAGTGGTCAGGGATTGAACTGCGCGGTCATGGCAGCCGAGGGTAGATCTTTCTTCTGTCTGCCGGCCGCCGCTCCGGGGGTGCGGAGCGGAGCCGTGGCCGTCGGAGGGCGACCGAGAGCGCGAACGCCTTTCGTGGGCGTTGAGGCAACGGCGGTCGATGCCTGACACCATGGTGCGCACCCTCAAGGT
>JBHJOP010000075.1:0-17247 GCA_050329575.1 Rhodospirillales bacterium
CGCCAGGACAAGACCACTCGCACACTCGTCTCAATAGTCAACCCAACGAATGCACAAGCAGCATACCCAACCGCCGCCCGCGCATCCCTTCCTCTTACCCCAACAATGTCAAAGAGCCTACCGCCGCGGGCGGCTGTCCGCCCCCGCCGCGGGAGCCCGGCTTATAGGGGTTTGACATTTTCGTGTCAAACGCTTTTTCGCCGCCGAGCGACGCGGCACCCGGCCGTTCGACCCGCATCGAAACCACCGAAAAATCAGCATGCTGAGGGATCCTTACGGCGGCCGCGGGGGGCCTTCGGGCCACCGGCGGTCCGAAAGCGGCGGCGGTCACGGTCGCGAAGGACCGCGGCGACAGGCGGTGCCGCGACAGGGGACGCGACGGATCTTGGTTTCGCGGCCCTTCCCGGGGCATACTGGCGTCGCCCGTCGGGGTCCGTCGTCGCCCGGCGAGGGAGCCCCGAGAATCGACGGCGAGGATCGAGAACGAGGATCGAGGACCCCACGGTGACCACCACTCCCTGTTCGTCCGTCGACCGTCGCGATCGCGCTGTCGCCCTCTGGCTGCTCGCCGTCGCGGCGATGGTGTTTGTCATGGTGGTGATCGGCGGCCTCACGCGTCTGACCCATTCCGGGCTGTCGATAGTCGAATGGCGGCCGCTGACCGGCTGGCTGCCGCCGCTCTCGGAAGCGGAATGGCGACGCATCTTCGAGGAGTATCGCCGCTTTCCAGAGTACCAGCAGCTCAATGCCGGCATGAGCCTCGACGCGTTCAAGGGCATCTTCTGGCTGGAGTTCGTCCACCGCCTGTGGGGACGGTTGATCGGGCTCGCGTTCGCGGTGCCGCTGGCGGTGTTCCTCGCCAGGGGTTGGATCGACCGGCGGCTGATCCCGAAGCTGCTCGCGATGTTCGTGCTCGGCGGGCTGCAAGGGGTGCTCGGCTGGTACATGGTCAAGAGCGGGCTCGTCGACCGGCCGGATGTCAGCCCCTACCGGTTGACCGCCCACCTCGGGGCGGCGCTGCTGATCTACGCCTACATGCTCTGGGTCGCCTTCGGACTGCTCGCCCCGCATCCGTCGCCGGCGCCACGCCGTCTCGCCCTCGCCGCGGCGGGCCTGACGGCCCTGGTCGCGGTGACCGCGCTCTCGGGCGGGTTCGTCGCCGGGCTCGACGCCGGCTTCGCCTACAACACCTTTCCTCTGATGGACGGTCAACTGATCCCCGATCACCTGTTCGGGCTCACCCCGGTCTACCTCAGCTTCTTCGAAGACGTCACCACGGTCCAGTTCACCCACCGTTGGCTGGCGCTGACGACAGCGGCGCTGATCGCCGCGTTCTGGGTGGCCGCGCGACACGCAGGGCTCGCCGCCCGTGCCCGCCTGGCAACCCATGTCCTCGCCGCCGCCACGGCCGGGCAGGTGACGCTTGGGATCGCGACCTTGCTGCTGGTGGTACCGGTACCGCTGGCGGCCGCCCACCAAGCCGGCGCGGTGGTGCTGTTGACCGCCGCCCTGTGGGTCGCCTTCGAACTGCGTTTACCGCTCCTCAAACGCCCGGCGGCGGTGGCGATGAAGAGCGCTGGTCGCGGCCATCCGGCGGCCCCTCGTCCGGCGCCGCCGCCGCTGGCGAGGGAGGGCTGAGTGGTCGACCTCGCGCGATGGCTGCCCAGTGCCGGGCGCCGGCCGGCGTCAGCCGGGGGTCGAAGGAGGAATGCGCCTTGACCCGATGGAAACACGTTCGTACCGCCTTCCTGGTAGCGATCGCGCTGATCGTCGGTGGCAACCTGATTCAGGCGCTCAACGGCTGCTCCGGCGGCGGTCCACCGGTCGGCCGGGTCGCGGAAGCGATCGGGTTCGATCCCTACCCCCTGTCCGACGGCAACGCCCGGGAACTCGCTCGCTTCAACGCCGCCTTCACCACCTATGCGGCCGACCCCGACAACACCCGACAACTGAAGCACTTCCGCGACGCCTACAAGCGAATCCTCGCCGCCTACGTCGACGAGGTGCCCGCGGCGCGGCTGATCGACGCGGCGGTCGACGCCGTCGAGGAGGGCGGACCGGCACCGGGGTCGCTCGCCGCCACTTCGCTGGTCGAGAAGGCCCTCGACGGCATGACGGCGGCTCTCGATCCCCACACCGTCTACCTCAATCCCGAGGAGTTGCAGGAAACCGAGCTGATGGCCACCGGCCGGTTCGGCGGGCTCGGCATCCAGGTGACCCAGGAGGAGGGACTGATCAAGGTCGTTTCGCCGATCGAGGACACGCCGGCCGACCGCGCCGGCTTGAAGACCGGCGACCGGATCACCCACGTCGACGGACAGCCGGTCCGTGACATGCGGCTGATGGAGGCGGTGCGAGCGATGCGGGGTGAGCCGGGAACCCGGGTGCGGCTGATCGTCGTGCGCGGCGCAGAGGCGCCGTTCGACGTCGTGCTGACCCGGGAGATCATCACCGTCCGGCCGGTCCGCTGGCGAACCGAGGGGGATGTCGGCTATCTCCGGATCGTCAGCTTCAACGAACGCACCGCGGATGCCGTCGAGGCGGCAATGAAGAGCCTGCGCGCCGAGCTCGGTCCCGGCGGCAAGGGTGTCGTCGTCGACGTCCGCAGCAACCCGGGTGGCTTGCTCGACCAGTCGCTGGCGGTCGCCGACGCCTTCCTCGACGGGGGAGTCGTGGTCTCGATGCGTGGCCGCGACCCTGCCGAAGATCGCTCGTTTCGCGCGGCCGCGGGCGATGTCGCGGCGGGCATGCCGATCGTCGTGCTGATCGACGGCGGTTCCGCATCGGCGGCGGAGATCGTCGCCGCCGCGCTGCAGGAGCAGAATCGGGCGACGGTGATGGGCAGCAAGTCGTTCGGCAAGGGTTCGGTGCAGACGGTGATGCGCCTGCCGGTGGAAGGGGCGCTGAAGATGACCACCGCCCTCTACTACACGCCCTCCGGGGAAACCCTGCAGGCGCGCGGTGTCACCCCGGACATCGTCCTCAACGGGGACACCGTCGACGACGGTGAACGGGTCCGCGAGGCCGATCTTCCCGGCGCCTTCGGCGAACAGGGCGAGGACCGTTCCCGCGCGCGCGCCGCCCTCGACGCGGCCGCCTGCCCGGCGGTCGGCGAAGCGGGCAAGGAAGATCACCACCTCGGATGTGCCATCGCCTTGCTGCGCGCCGGCTCCACCGCCCAGTTTCTGGCCTCGGTGGGGGTGCGTGCCGGGATCTAGCCGGTCTCCCGCCCGTGGGCCGGCGGCGGCAAAGCAGTCAGGGCCGCGCCGATCCGGCGAGCATGTCGCGGGTGACCTGGCGGACCAGTGCATCGAAACGGCGATCGGTGATCCCGTCGCTGCGCGCGATCCAACCGCGAACGTCGGCGAGCACGTCCTCCTCGTCGCAGAAGGTGGCGATGACCTCGACGCGACCGTGCTCGAGCGGCGCGCCGCCGACGCCGCGACCGCGGCACTGATCTCTGGCGCCGATCGTCGCACCGCCGTTGAAGGTGATCACGATCCTGAACGACGGCATCGCCTCCTCGGCTTCTGCGACAGCGAAACGGGGGTTGGCGTACCAGGTGACCGATCGCCGCATGGCCTCGACCACCACCGTCGCCAAGGGCTGGGGATCGCCGCCGTAGGGCGAGCCGCGGATCTCGACCATCAGCGGTCCGCTCGCCATCGCCGCCCGCGCGATCTGACCGGCCTCGTCGAGCCTGAAGGTGACGGTGGTCGCCGGCCCCTCCCCACAAGCGACGATCGGCAGCAGACCCGCTGCAAGGGCGAACCTCGACGCGATGGACGCGTATCGGGGCAAGCACATGGACGATCTCCAGGCGAAGACGGGAACGCCATCAAGCCATGACGGCCTCATCGTTGCAAGGCGGCGATCTCCTTGGTGGCAAAGCCGATCCGATCGGCGAGGGTGCGGACGATGAAGGCGTGGAAGGCGTTGCAGACCTGGGGATCGCTGGTCTGCATCGCCACGAACGCGTCCCGGCCGAGGCGCATCAGGAGGCTCGGCGCGGCGGCGATCACCGAGGCGCTGCGGGGGACGTCGCGGTACAGGCCCATCTCGCCGACCACGTTGTAGCCGGTGATGCTGCGCAACCGGATCGCCGGTTCAAGGGGCTCCTCGAACATCACGTCGAGCCGACCCGAGACGACGAAATAGAGCGCGTCGGCGGGATCGCCCTGACGGAACAGGGCGTGGCCCGGCTCCAGCTCGACGACGTCGAGGAAGCGGAGGAAGCGGATTGTGACGTCCTCGCCCAGCAGCATCGAGCCGAGCCACGCCTCGAACGCCGGCAGACCATCGCCGCCTGAGAACCGCTCTTCGAGAACCCGCTCCTCGGCCCACTCCAGCGCCGAATCCAGGTTGGCGAACGCCATCGCCACCGGGCCTGCGGCAGTGAGCAGTCCCTCCGCCTTGAGGGCGTCGCGGATCGCCGCCGGCAAGGCGCAGAAGATCAGCCGGACCCGGTGCCTCTCGGCGAAGTTGCGCAGCTTGATGAAGCTGAACAGCGCCGAGGAGTCGATCCCGGAAACGAGGTGGAAATCGAGGACCACGTAGCGGACAGGCCGGATGGGGGGCGTCTCCACCGATCCCTTGATCTCCTCCAGCAACCTGTTGGCGGTGCCGAAGAACAGATAGCCCTGCAGCCACAGGATCTGGATCTCCTCGCCGTGGTCGCGCAGGACCCGGGCCTGCTCGTAGGACCGGTCGACATAGCTTCCGTACTCCTGGCGGCTCAGGTGATGCTTGATGACGCGGGCGCGGCTGTAGCTGAGGGCGAAGAGAATGCACGAGGCGACGACGCCGAGACCGATCCCCTGGACGTAGCCATGGACGACGATGATCACGGCGATGGCAATGACCAGCAGGGAGTCCGTCCACGACAACCGGGCCCGCGCCCGGATCAGCCATTCCCACAGCACCGATACTCCGAGGTAGAGCAGGAGGCCGGCCAGGATCGGCGTCGGCAGGAGGCCGATCAGGTCGGTGCCGGCGAACAGCACGACCAGGCACACGCCGCCCGAGACGGCGACGCTCGCCCGGCTGCGACCACCGGCCGCGACCAACAGTTGACTGCGGTTGACCGAGACGTTGGCGATCACGCCGGCGAACAGGCCGACGACGAGGTTGGCGATCCCGTTAGCGCGGAACTCGCGATCGAGGTCGACCGAGTTCCGGTGCGAGATCTCGATGCCGGTGACGCCGAGCAGGATGGAGATCGCGGTGACCCCTGCGGCGGCGGCGATTTCGCCCGCATGCCGCCAGAGGAGCGGCCATTCGACCTGTTCCAGCACCTGCCGCGACCAGGGCCACCAGGTCCGGAAATCGTCGACGTGCGGGAGCAGCCACTGGCGCGCACGGGCGTCGGCCGCACCGATGCCGGCCGCGGCGAGCGCGGCGTGGCTCGCCAGCACCCCGAGGACCAGCAGCACCGGCAGGACCAGCGGATGGCGGATGCGGCCCCGTGCAACGAAAAGCGCGCCGGCGAACGCGGCCGCCGCCGCGAGATGGCCGAGCGCATCCGGTTCCGCCAACCGGGGAAGGGTCTCCAGCCGCACCGGATGGCCGGTCGCGATCGTGACGGCGCCCGACGCGAGCAGCCAGCCCGCCGTCGCCAGAAAACCGCCGACCACGGGATAGGGAATGTAGCGCAACCAGACGCCGAGCCGCAGCACGCCGACGACCATCAGCACGAAACCGGTCACCCCCGTCGCGAGTACGACGACGAAGAGCACCTGGACGTGGAGCGTGGCGGGGTCGCCCGAGATCGCCACTTCGGTGGCGACCTTGGCCACCATCGCGCTGGTCACCGCCATCGTCGCGGCATAGGGACCGGCGACCGAAAACCGGTAGGAGCTGCCGAGGCCGACGACGATGGCCCCGACCCCGGAGCTGATCAGGGTCGCGGCGATGCCGTAGGACAGATCCCCGTCCAGCGGCGCAGAGAAGATCATGACCGCGAACGAAAGCCCGTAGGCTACGGCGACCAACGCCGTCACCGTTCCGCCGGCGAGGTCGGCGAGCACGGTGCCGGGGGCGGGGAGGCGCATCACCGGACCGACGGAAGCCCGGGCCGCGGTCGGATCGGCGGAACGGTCGTCATGCTCATCGCCCGGTTGCGGACTGTTTTCTGCTCGGTCTCGGCGTGCGGCGTACCACGAAACACCGGCGGTCGCTAATGCTCGATCGCGACCGGGCCGATGCGGCCGTCCGCCGTCGGGAAACGCGTCAATGCGGAGCGGACACCGGTGACGGTGTGGCGGGTTGCCGACGCGAAAAACAGCTCGTGAATTTTGACGATGAGTTGTTTTTGCGCCTGCGTAGAACTAGGATTAGGGGCTCGATCGAGAACCGACCAGATCCGCACCCACCGAGGATCTTTCCGATGCGTGTCGCGATGTTCTCTTCCGAATCCCTCCACTCGATCTCGGCCGGCGGTCTCGGTGTTCACGTCACCGAACTCGCCGCGGCGCTGCAGCGGCGTGGCCACGAGATGCACGTCATCACCCGCCGCAAACACGATCAGAACCACTACGACTGCATCGACGGCGTCCACTATCACCGTGTCGATCACGGGCTCAGCGACAACGACGTCGAGTGCATGGACTACATGTGCAAGGCGATGGCGCACCGCTTCCACGAGGTGACGTCGATGGTCGGCCGGTTCGAGCTAACCCACGCCCACGATTGGCTGAGCGCCAACGCCATGAAGTATGTGATGGACGGCTATGGGACGCGGGGGATGCTGACGATGCACTCCACCGAGTACGGCCGCGACGGCAACGTCTTCTTTGACGGCTTCGCCCGCTGGGTTCGTGATGCCGAGGCGGCCGGCTGCGCCAATGCCACGGCGGTGATCGCGGTGAGCCACTTCCTCGCCGACGAACTGCGGCGCATTTACCAGGTGCCCGACGGCAAGATCCACATCGTGCCCAACGGGGTCAGCTATCACGCCTTCGACGGCATGATCCATCCGGCCGAGATCAAGGGCCGCTACGGTGTTGCGCCGTTGGCGCCGACCGTGTTCACGCCCGGCCGAATGACCCTTCAGAAAGGCATGGACATGCTGGTCGACGCGGTTCCGATGGTGCTCGCGTCCTGTCCGGAGACCCGGTTCTTCATCGCGGGTGAGGGGCCGGAGAAGGACGCGGTCGTCCATCGCGCCCGCGAGATCGGTGCCGCCGGCGCCATCGTTTTCCTCGGTGCCATGCCGCGCTGGCAATACATCGACCTGATGCGGGCCTGTGACATCGTCGCCGTACCCAGCCGCAACGAACCGTTCGGCATCGTCGTCCTCGAGGCGTGGGCGGCCGGCAAGCCGGTGGTCGCGACGCTGGCCGGCGGCCCGCGGGAGTTCATCTGGCACGGGGTCAACGGCTTCCTCGTCAATACCGATCCCGGCGGTCTCGCCCACGGCATTGGCTCGCTGCTCGCCGATCACGAGCATTGCCGGGCGCTCGGCGCCAACGGCCGGCGGGCGGTCGAGGAGACGTTCAACTGGGACAACGTCGCCGCCCACACGGAAGGCGTCTATCACGTCGCCCTGCGCTGACCCGACACCGCCGCGATCTGCACTTTCATCGCCCGAGCGGCAAGGGTGAAGCCGCCGTCGCTGCCGTCGACGAAGTGGAGGTGGCGGGAGTCCCTGAGATCGAACAGGAGACAAGTCATCACGGCCGCGTCCGATCGGTGGGTGCCGTAAACGATGTCGCCGCGGGCGTGGCCGGCGGCGAGGATCGTCTCGATCGCCGTTCGCTGTGCCTCGGTGCAATCGAGAACCAGGCGAAGGACGTCGTCGAATCGCCGATAGTCGGAATTGGCGCGCAGTTCCGCGCGGTAGACCGGGGCGTGGTAATCGCCGATCCTGCGATCGAACCATTCGGCGATCGCCTGCAGGAAGCTCTGCAGGCCGAGGGCGATGGCCTGGCGCCATCGCGGCTTGCGGCCGCGGGTGGCGACGATTTCAAGCCCCAGCCCGCGCGGCGGCCAGCGGAAGCGCATGTTGTCCGCTTGAACCGGCCGCGCGGTCTCGATGCCGGGCCACAGGACGCGTTCGACGGCGGCGAGCAGGTCGCCGTAGATCCGTGCCCGTTCGCGAGCGGCTTCGGGGACCGCCGCCGCCAGCAGGCAGAGCATGTGGCCGTGAAGGGTGGCGAGGGGCTCCCAGCGGCAGGACAGGCCATCCAGGTCGGGCGGCTCGTCGTCGGCCTCGCCAAGCCCGAAGCGGCCCGCGGCATCGCCCTTCACCAGTCGGTCGGCCAGCGCGGCGCCGCCGCCGCTGAACATGGCGGTCCGGTTGCCTGGACTCAGCTCGAACATCGCGACGGCGATGTCCGCACCGCGAGCCCGGATCTCCGGGACCGGAACCGCCCCCAGCCGCAACCCCAGTCCGAAGCCGTCCCGCGCCAGCCTGCGGGTCCGCAGCAAGGCGCGGTCGACCGCCGGCGCGACCGCGCCGGGGACGAGCAGCGTTGCGCCGTCGCCGCCGAAAACGAAGGCGATCTCAACACCGGAAGCGGCGTTGATCGCGGCGATGACGCAGGCAGCCCCGATCATGTTGACCGCCCTGTAGCGCCCTTCGGCGATCGCGCCGGTGGAGTTGACGACGTCGCAGCAATAGACGCGCCAGTTGTCGGGCGCCGGCGTGTAGCGATCCGGGTCGGCTGCCTGGGCGAAGCGGGTGAACGACGGCAGCGCCGCGATGAAGTCGTTGGTGTGAGGCACGCTTCTCCCCCAGGGTCGGCCGAGGCCGTCACAGGGCGGCGACGAAGGTGCGAATCGCCTCCAGGATCGCCGCCGGCTGTGCGAAATGCGGCACGTGGCCGCAATCGGCAAGGATGCGCTTGCGGAACGGGCCGGCGACTTGACGCTCGATCGCGTCGATCTGGGCGAGCGTCCCGTAATGGTCGTCCGCACCCTGGATTGCCAGGGTCGGGCAGCGGACTCGTGGCAGGTAGGACTCGATGTTCCAGCTGCGGAAAGCCGGATCCAGCCAGATATCGTTCCAGCCGAAGAAGCTCGCCCTCGGGTCGCGGTGATAGCGGCCGAGCCGGACCTCGAGATCGGTGTCGTGGAAGGCCGTCCTCGTCTGTTCAATCGACGTGATGGTCAAATCCTCGACGAACACGTGCGGCGCCTCGAGCACGATCCCTCTCACCGGCCGCCCGCTGCCGCCGGCATGGATGATGGCAATCGAGGCGCCGTCGCTGTGGCCGATCAGCACCGGATCGTCGATCCCGCGCTTGTCGAGCAGGGCCGGCAGGGTCACCAGCGCCTCTCGGTGCAGATAGTCGACGCCGAACGGGGCCTCTCGCCCGCTCGACCAGCCGTAGCCGTGCCGCGAGTAAACCATCGTACCGCAGCCGGTGGCCGCTGCCAGATCGGCCGGAAACCCCTTCCACAGGGCGATCGAGCCGATCCCCTCGTGCAGTAGCACCAGGGTCGGTGCCGCGGTCCGCGTCGGAGCATACCACCGGCACTCGATCGCCTGGCGCTCGAGCGTCTCCACGAAGACCTCGACCGGCCCGGAGTCCGCGCCGGGCCGAGTTGCGCCGGCTGCGGTGTCCTCGACATCGGTCATGACACTGCTCCCTGACCGCGAAGCGGTTCCCGTCGCGTCCTCGGCGGTGGCGCCCGGCCGCCGGCGAGGCGATCGTCTGCATTCCCCTCCGGCACGATAGTGCATCACGTGGACGATTGCGGGCAAGACAGGCCGGTGACGCCCACCCTGCGCGGCACGTGGCGCTGCGGATGACCGGCGCGCCGCAGCGCAGCGCGATCCGCCCGCGTCCGGCCTCCGTCAGGCGGCCCGCGAGGCGCGCTTGCGCTCGTGTTCCTTCAGGAACTTCTTGCGCACCCGGACCGATCTCGGGGTGACCTCGACCAGTTCGTCGTCGTCGATGAACTCGAGGGCATACTCCAGGGTCACTTGGATCGGCGGCGTGAGCAGGATGTTCTCGTCACTGCCGGCGGCGCGGATGTTGGTGAGCTGCTTCGCCTTCATCGGGTTGACGGCGAGATCGTTGCCGCGGGCGTGGATGCCGACGACCATGCCTTCGTAGACCTCGGTGCCGGGATCGACGAACAGCCGCCCACGCTCCTGGAGGTTGAACAGCGCGTAAGCCAGCGCCTTGCCGGTGGCCATCGACACCAGAACGCCGTTGAGGCGACCGCCAAGGCCGCCGGGGACGCGCGGCCCGTAGGTCTCGAAGGCATGGTACATGAGGCCCGTGCCCGAGGTCGTGGTCAGGAACTCCGACCGGAAGCCGATGAGGCCGCGGCTGGGAATCAGGTAGTCGAGGCGTACCCGCTGCTTGTCGTCGGCGACCATGTCGCGCAGCTCGCCCCGTCGCTCGCCCAGCTTCTCCATCACCGCACCCTGGTGGGCGGCCTCAACGTCGATGGTGAGTGTCTCCCAGGGCTCGTGGATCTCGCCGTCGACGGTCCGCAGGATCACCTCGGGTCGGGAGATCGCTAGTTCGTACCCCTCGCGGCGCATGGTCTCGATCAGGATCGCCAGATGCAGCTCGCCCCGTCCCGAAACCCTGAACCGGTTGGGATCCGCGGTCGGCTCGACGCGCAGCGCGACATTGTGCAGCAGCTCCTGTTCGAGTCGGGCACGGAGATGACGGCTGGTGACGTACTTGCCCTCACGGCCGGCGAACGGCGAGTCGTTGACCTGGAAGGTCATGCTGATCGTCGGCTCGCCGACGATCAACGGTGGCAAGGCCTCCACGACATCCGGATGGCACAGCGTGTCGGAGATGTGCAGCTCGTCGAGACCGGTGAACGCGATGATCTCTCCGGCCTCGGCGGTTTCCATTTCGATCCTCTCCATGCCGTGGAACCCGAGGATCTGCAGGATGCGGCCGCTCCGAACGGTGCCGTCGGCGGCGGCCACGGTGACGGTGCTGTTGCGCCGGATGCGACCGCGCTGCACCCGGCCGATGCCGATGACGCCGACGTAGCTCGAATAATCGAGGGCGCTGACCTGCAGCTGGAACGGACCGTCGGCGTGCACGTCGGGGGGCGGGACATGGGCGACGATGGTATCGAACAGCACCGCCATGTCTTCGCCCCGCACGGTCGGTGTCGTCGATGCCCACCCGTGCACGGCCGACGTGTAGATGACCGGGAAATCCAGCTGTTCGTCGGTCGCTCCCAGCCGGTCGAAGAGATCGAAGGTGTGATCGAGCACCCAGCTCGGTCGCGCGCCCACGCGGTCCATCTTGTTGATCACCACGATCGGACGCAACCCGCGGGCGAGCGCCTTGCTGGTGACGAAGCGGGTCTGGGGCATCGGCCCTTCGACCGCATCGACCAACAGCAGCACCGAGTCCACCATCGACAGGATCCGCTCCACCTCGCCGCCGAAGTCGGCATGCCCGGGGGTGTCGACGATGTTGATGCGCCATCCCCGCCATGTGAGGGCGGTGTTCTTGGCGAGGATGGTGATGCCGCGTTCACGCTCGAGTTCGAAGGAGTCCATCACCCGTTCCGCCAACTCACCGTGTTCGCGGAGGGTGCCGGACTGGCGAAGGAGCTGGTCGACCAGGGTGGTCTTGCCGTGATCGACATGAGCGATGATGGCGATGTTGCGCAGGCCCAGGATGCGGTCGGTCATGGGGATCGCGTCGTCCACAGGATTGACGCCCCCTCGGATTGCCGCGGTCACGCCGCCTGCCGTCCCTTGCCGCGCGACCGACGGCGCTGGCCGGCCGTTCGCGAGGCCGGCGTGGCGGCAACGGTGCGGGCGCGGGGGTCGCTGGACGACCGGTCGCCGGCCACCGACAGCGGGCGCCGGGTCAGCCTTTCGATATCGCGCAGGTACGGGCGCTCACTGGCATCGCAGAACGACAGCGCGGTGCCGGCCGCCCCGGCGCGAGCGGTTCGGCCGATGCGGTGGACATAGCTCTCGGGGACGTTCGGCAGTTCGTAGTTGATGACGTGGGTCACGCCGTCGACGTCGATGCCGCGCGCGGCGATGTCGGTGGCGACCAGGACCCGGGCGCGGCCGCTGCGGAACCTCTCCAGGGCTTGCTGGCGGGCACCCTGCGACTTGTTGCCGTGGATCGCCTCGGCGGCGACACCCGCAAGACCGAGTTGCTGCGCAACCCGGTTGGCGCCGTGCTTGGTGCGCGCGAATACGATCACCCGCGCCAGTCCCGGGTCCTTCAGCACCTCGGCGAGCAGCGCGCGCTTGTCGACGGCGTCGACGAAGTAGACATGCTGGTCGACCTGGTCGACGGTGGTGGCGGAGGGGGTCACTTCGACGTGAACCGGGTCGATCAGGATCTCGCCGGCGAGCCGGGCGACGTCGGTCGGCATCGTCGCCGAGAACAACAGCGATTGCCGCCGCTTCGGCAGCGCCTGGACGATTCTTCGGACATCGCGGACGAATCCCATGTCCAGCATCCGGTCGGCCTCGTCGAGGACGAGATGGCTGACCTTGTCCAGTCGAAGGTGGCCCTGGCCAAGCAGATCGAGCAGGCGTCCCGGTGTCGCGATCAGCACGTCGACGCCGCGGGCGAGGGCGCGAACCTGCGGGTTCTGTCCGACACCGCCGAAGATCACGGTCGAGCGGAGGTCGAGATGGCGGCCATAGGCGCGAAAGCTGTCGCCGATCTGAATCGCGAGCTCGCGGGTCGGAGCCAGCACCAGCGCGCGCGTGGCGCGCGGACCGGCCGCCGCGGCGGCACCGGCGAGCCGCTGCAGGATCGGCAGCGCGAAGGCCGCGGTCTTACCGGTCCCGGTCTGGGCGACGCCGAGCAGGTCTCTGCCGGCGAGCAGAAGCGGGATTGCGCGTTCCTGGATCGGCGTCGGGTCGACGTAGCCATCGGCGGCGAGGGCGCACAGGATCGGCTCGCAGAGGCCGACGGAGGCGAATGAGGTGTCTTTCACACAGATATCCTTGTTGCGCCGGCGACGCGGCCGCGGCAATCGCGGCGCGGTCGTTCGACGGCGTTTCGGCCCCTTCCGCGCGCGGTCGGGACGGACGTATTGTTGATGATGAGCTCGGGATGTGACGCTGCGGGTTGTTTCCGAAGCGCATCGCGCAATCGCGAGTCACTGATGCGATGCTGAGATGCGCCCACTTCGGCCCGATGTCAAGCGGCTGCTGCTCGAAGAAGTCATCCCGCGATGCGACCGCGGCGTTCGCTTGGCATCGCCGACGCGACCGGGACACGAGAACCGCCCGATCTTGCCAGCGCGGCCGGGAATTGCTATTCGTTTTCGGCTCGGAAGACACTCGGTCGGCGTAACTTCATTGGCTGCTCCCGTCCTAGCCGCGTTACTCCCGCAGTTCGTGTTGCCCGAAGACCGACATCCCATCCGACCCGTCGCGGGATGTCATCGTTGAAGACCCGAAGGAGTTGTCATGGCGACCGGAACAGTGAAGTGGTTCAACGCCACCAAGGGTTATGGCTTCATCGCGCCGGAAGACGGTTCGAAGGACGCGTTCGTTCACATTTCCTCCGTCGAGAAAGCGGGGCTGTCTACGCTTCGCGAGGGCCAGAAGGTCGAATACGAACTGGTGGCCGGGCGCAACGGTCGGGCGGCCGCCGAGAATCTGGTCGCGCTCGATTAGAGGCGGCGCCGCAACCGGCGTCGTCCGGACCGGCGAACACGTCGCCGTAACAAACCCGGTCGGGCAACCCGGCTAATCACGCCACCTGCCGTCCACCGGCCGACGTGCACCGGCGGCCAGCGGGGATGCCGTTCCCGAAAGGAGTTGAGATGGCACGCAAGCCGAACTACCGGGCCGATCGCATCGAGCGCGAACGGTCCAAGGCTGCCAAGAAAGCGAAACGCGCCGAAGCCCGGGCAGAGAAATCGAAGGCCAAGGCCGAGAAGAACGAACCGGTCGGTGCCTCCGACGAGGGCCCGCACGACGACTGACGACCGAGGGTCCGCCTGCCTCGCCCCGCGCGATCGCCGCCGCAGGGGTCTGTTGTCGGGTGCACGGCGTTGCCCTACGCTCACCGGGTAGCCGCCGCCGACGGGGGCACCGGTGGCACGGGTACGGCGAGGGAAGGGCGCGTCGAGGACGAGTGACGATGGATCTATGGGATTGCCCGGCGGTGGTAACCGGCGCGGCTTCGGGGCTGGGCGCGGAGACCGCTCGTCACCTGGCCGAAGCCGGCGCCCGGGTGACGGTGATCGACATCGACGGTGCCGGCGTCGAAGCCCTGGCCGGGGACATCGGCGCGTTGGCGATCCCTTGCGACGTCGCCGACGAGATCGCCGCCGAGGAGGCGATCGCACGGGCCAGGGACATCAACGGGGCCGCGCGGGTGCTTGTCAACTGTGTCGGCGTCGCAAAGCCGCAGCGGATCGTCAGCGCCGGCAAGCCGATGCCGCTCGCGAGCTTCCGACATCTGGTCGAGGTCAACCTGATCAGCACCTTCAATATGATGCGGCTGGTCGCGGCCGACATGGCCGGCCTCAACGCGGGCCGGGACGGTGAGCGCGGGGTGATCATCTCGACGGCGTCGGTTTCGGCCTACGAAGGTCAGATCGGCGAGGCCGCCTACGCCGCCTCGAAGGGGGGCGTCGTCGGCATGATCCTGCCGGCCGCCCGCGAACTGGGCTCGCTCGGGATCCGGGTCGTCGGCATTGCGCCGGGGCTGTTCAGCACCCCGACCCTGTTCAGCCTGGAGCAGAACCTGGACCCGCGCATCGCCCAATCGGTGCCGTTCCCGCAGCGGTTCGGCGACCCGGCCGAATTCGCCATCCTGGTCCTGCACGTGATCAAGAACACGATGATCAACGGCACCGTGCTCCGGCTCGACGGCGGCTATCACAAATGACCTCGCCCGGCGACCGACCGTTGATCGACGGCAGGGGTGGAGCCCCGGGCCGTAGGATCGTGCTGCATCTGGTCTCGCCCGCTTCCGGCGACCTGGTCGAGCTGATGGCTCGAACGCTGGTCGCCCAACTCGCGGACGTCCGCCCGGTGCGCCATTTCTGGCAGATGGTGCGCACCCGCGACGACGTCGACAAGGTGCTCGCCGGCATCGCCGAGAAGGGCGGTTTCGTGCTCCACACCGTCATCGACGCCGAGAACCGGCTGGCCCTCGAGGACGGCTGCCGCCGGCTCGACGTGCCGTGCCTGTTCGTGTTCGAGCCGTTCCTGGGCGCCATCTCGGCCCACTTCGGGGTCGACCTGCGCCAGAACGCCAGCCCCCGCATCGTCATGGACGAGGCGTTCTCGCGCCGGCTGGAGGCGATGCGCTTCACGCTCGGCCACGACGACGGTCTCGGCGAACAGGATCTGGAGCAGGCCGACGTCGTGCTGCTCGGCGTCTCGCGGGTGACCAAGACACCGACCTGCATGTACCTGGCGCATCGCGGCATCAAGGCCGCCAACGTGTCGCTGGTCGCCGGTGCGGGGCTTCCGGACGCGGTGGTCAACGCCAGGAAGGCGCTGAAGGTGGGCCTGACCGTGGCCCCGAAGCAGCTGGCGGAAATCCGTCGCAAGCGCTCCGAAAAGCTGCACCAGGATGTCGACGGCGCCTATGCGGACATCGATGCCGTCGCAGAGGAGCTTCGCGAGGTGCGGCGGATCATCGTCCGCCACGGCTGGCCGGTCATCGACGTCACGTCGCGTTCGATCGATCAGACGGCGACGATGATCATGGACCTCTTGCGGGGGCATCGGGAGGCGGCGCAGTAGGCGTCGCTTCCAACCGACGGCCTCGGGCTCCGGCCGGCATCGCCTTGTGCCGGAACGTCCGGACCACCATGGCGGCGTGCAGCCCGGTGGCGATCACGGCGGCGGTCGCGGCGGCGAAACCGGCGCCGTCGACGCCCCAGCGGGTGAGCGCCGGCATCAGCAATCCGACATAGAGAACGCTCGTCGCCACGTTGGCCTTGAGCAGCGCGCCGGCGCGGTCGAGGCTGACCAGAATGAGGGAGAGCGGAAAGCCGAACGCCAGGACCGCCTGCCGACCGATCAGCCAGGCGAGCACCGTCGCGGCCTCGATGTAGGACTCGCCGACAGAGAGCCGCAGCGCCGGCTCGGCGAAGGCGATGACGACGAACAGGAGCGGCAGCGCGCACGTCCCGACCACGAGACCGCTGCGCACACCGAGCGAGCACATTCCCGCGACGTCCGCCGCGGCGGCGAGCCGCGCCAGTTCGGGGTAGATCGTCCTGCGGAGCATGTCCACCGGCCGCTCGACCACGGCGGCGAACTGGGTGGCGACCGCATAGAGACCGGCTTCGACGGGACCGAGAACCGATCCCACCACCAGCGTCGTCAGCCGTCCGAGCACCATGCCGAGGGTGCTGTTGAGGTTGGTCGACCACAACAGCCGCCAGATCCCCGGATGCGGACGGGCGAGGCCGCGGAGCCCCAGCTTCATGCCGGCAAGGTGACCGCGGCGGGCCAGCTCGCGGATGGCGACCCCCCACAAGAGGACGGAGTCCGCCACCTCGGTGACAAACCAGACGATCAGGAACGTGTCGAGGTCGGCGCCGACGGCGTAGGCGGCGACGGCGCCGGCACAGCGGCCGACCGGCGCGCACGGGCGGAGCCAGGCAAGGACGTCGAAGCGGTCGAACAGACGCAGAATGCCGGTCGGCGTGTCGGTCGCGTTGAACACGACGACCAGGCCGTACGCCTGTCCGGCCGCGACCGCGTCCGGCGGCCATCCCAGCCATGGTCCGACGATCGGCGCGGCTGCCACGGCAGCAAGCGCCCCGACGACGGCACCGCCGCCGTCCAACACGACGCCGAAGCGGATCAGTCCCTGCAAGTCGCAGCGCCGCTCCTCGCGCAGGCAGGCCGCGCCGTAACGGATCAGCGCATACCAGCCGTTGAAGCGGACCATCGTCGCCACCACCAGCGCGTAGGCGTGGATCAGTACCAGCGCGCCAAACTGCTCCGCTCCAAGGGCGCGCGCCGCCAGCGCCAGCGCCGCCAGTCCACACAGCCCGGCGAGCCCCTGGCCGCCGAGCAGCAAGCCCGCGTTGCGGAACACGCGACGAAGCGAGCCCTCTGCGAACCAGCGGCGAAGCATCACGCATGCATGTTGCCCGTCTGCAACACTGTCGTGAATTCGCAAACCAAGAGAGCGTGCCGTACGACCGGTCAGAGTGCCTCTAAACATACGGATAACTTGCGAAAGGCTTATCCCTTTGCTTCCGGCATGATCAACATCTTGTAGGTGACGGGGTTGGTTCGGGTGCCGATGCCGAGGAGGGAGCGGAAGGCGGCATGGCGGGTTCGGCGTCGGTTGAAGC
>JBHJOP010000138.1:0-2606 GCA_050329575.1 Rhodospirillales bacterium
GCTGTCCGCCTGAGCGATCGCCCTTCGGCGTCACCCGTCGATCGGATCCTGCGTCGAGCCGGATTGCCTCTCGAGCCGGCGGTGCGACGAGGGTCGATGCCATCGGTTCGAGCCGGTCGAGGCCGTCCTCGGCGCCGTCACCCGGCCGGGCGGCTTCGATCTCGCGGGCCTGCTCGCCCTGCCGCGGCTGTTCGATGACGGCGAGGGACGCGCGGATCGCACCCGAGGCGTTTTCGATGGCCTCGCGTTCGGTCGCGCCTCGCGACCGGCACCCGGGCAGGCGCGGAACCGACACGGCGAAGCCTTCCCCGGAGGGATGCGAGGCGATACGATAGCGCCTGGTCGCGCCCTCGCCCGCGGGGGCCGCAGACCGTGACCCGCGGCGGACCGAACGCCCTCCCCGGCGGCGTCGTCCGCACGGGCGCCGACCGAACAGCCGCCGTCGTCGGCCGGAGCGGCGCCCTGACCGTGGAGCGGCGACGTGAGGCTACCCGTTCCGGCGCCGCCGCCAAGCGGCGACGCCGAGCAGCGCCAGCGCCGAGCCGAACAGCGGCAGCGCCGCCGGAACCGGGATCGGCCGCGGGGGGACGAAACCGGACCCCAAGGTACTGGCGACGTACAGCGCATGGGAGCGGTCGGTGAAACTAGCCCGGAAGGCGAGCGCGCCGTCGCTCAGTCCCTCTCCCCCGAGGTGCACGTAGTTGATGGTCTTGCCGTCGAGCATCATGCCGACGTAGACCACCTCCTCGATCGTGCCGCCCGCGGCGAGGAAGGTGCCGGTCGAGGAGTAGACATTGTCGCCTTCGGTCTCGAATGCGACGCTGCCGCCGTCGAACGAAATGTCATAAAAATATCGGAATCTCTCGGGAGAACAGGTGTCACACGTTATTTGCCCGCCGGGCATCACCGTCCCCCTTTCGACGACGACGCCGAGCGTCCCGCCGACGCTGCGGTAGATACCTTCTCTCCCCTCCCCCCGGGGTGTGTCTTCGTGGGCGATTTCGTCTCGGCCCATAAAGGCGACGCTGCCGCCGTCGCGCGAGACATGCGGTTCGCTAAACGAGAAGAACGTCCGCGAGCTGCCGGGGATCCTCGTCGCCTGGTCGGCGACGACCCCGAGCGTCCCGCCGACGGTGCCGTAGATGCCCCCATAGGCCCGGAAGGCGACGGTGGCGCCGCCGAGCGAGACAGCGGGATTGAACGAGTAAAAGGTCCCAGTGCCGCCGGGGATCGGGGTGTTCCGGTCGGCGACAACGTTGAGCGTCCCGCCGACGGTGCTGTAGATGCCCTCCTGCCGACCGCTGCCAACGCCCAGGAAGGCGACGCTGCCGCCGCTGAGCGAGGGGCCGTTGAACTGGGTGAAGGTGCCGGTGCCGCCGGGGATCGGGGTGTTCCGGTCGGCGACGACGTTGAGCGTCCCGCCGACGGTGCTGTAGATGCCATCTTGACCATCGCGGCCAACACCCCGGAACGCGACGCTGTCGCCGTCGAGCGAGGGGCCGTTAAAGCCGGTGAAGGTGCCGGTGCCGCCGGGGATCGGCGTGTTCGTGTCGGCGACGACTCCCAGCGCGCCGCCGGCGGTGCTGTAGATCCCCCGCTGACCAAACAGGTCGCCGGAGCCGGAGGGCCCCAGGCCTTGGAAAGCGACGTTTCCGTCCCTGAGCGAGGGAATGCCCAACGCCGAAAAATTGCCGGTGCCGCCGGGAATCGCCGTGCTGGCGTCCGCGATCTTGGTGAACGTCCAGCGGTCGGCGGCGTGTGCTGCGCCCTCCCCCGCACAGGCCGCCAAGAGGACGCCGATAGCGACACCGCCGCACAGCCGTGACAAGGTCATGGACATCACTCCCCCCCTCCCAGACCGCTTCACTCTCCCGCCGCGTCATGGTTGCATCAGACGCCGTCAAACCGCAATTCCCCGTTTAGGGACCAGTGGGTGAATAGAGGACCGTTCGCCGTTCGTTTCAAGTGGCGCCCTTGCGCCGTCGGGTTCGCCCGCTCGCGGTGCCGCCGCCTACGCGCTCTGCAGCGGCGGCGGCGGGCGGTTGTCGTTGGCGGGGCGCGGGTCGGCGGGTTCGGGCGCGGCGGCGGTGGCCCGCAGGTTGGCATGCACCTCGTCGAGGCTCTTCAACGCCAGCTTGAGCCCGATCTTGGCCAGCTTGAGGCGGCTCTGCGCCAGCTCGAGCAGATGGAGGATTTCTGTCACAGCGGTCCCCTGTCCCGATCGACCGCCGCGCCCTCGCGGCAGCGACATGATCGCGATCATACAAGGAACATAAGGCGAAATCAAGGTATATTATCCTAGCAACAGCCCGCCGTCCGGTAGGTGCGGAGAATGCGCCCGGGCCGTGCAGGGCAGGAGAGGAAACCCGCCCCGCTTGAAATCGACATGCGGATGAAAAAAGTGTTGCACTCACCCCCCAAATGGGGAATGCTGGGGGTGTCCCGCGAGCACTAGCGGATCGGGATTGTCGACCGGTCCGTTTCCGACCTCCTCTATCCAACCTCGAGCCGCCCTCCGGGGCGGCTCTTCGTTAGCGGGGGCCGCCGGCGGTGCGCTCCGGTCCGACCGGCCCGTCGTCCGGGTCGAGCCCGACCGCCAGCCGCCG
>JBHJOP010000003.1:0-9848 GCA_050329575.1 Rhodospirillales bacterium
GGCGCGGTGATGCTGGCCGGCCATCTGCTGGCGGCGGGGTCCGCCGACGTCGTCGCCGGGGATGGCGCCCCGCCTTCGGGCTACACCGTCGCCGCCGGCCGCGAGCCCTGACGCCTCCCTGAAGGCGCGACGAATGCGAGTGACGGCGGTCACAGCGGCCGCCGGCGCCCTCGTGTTAAGTCTTTGTCAACGCGATCCTGTCGTGGCGCCCGCGGCCTCCGGGCCGACGCGCCGCGCCGGGACGCCGAGATCACGACTTCGGACGAGGGATCGCCATGAAACGCGCCGTCATCGCACTCGGGACCATCGCTTTCGTTGTCGGCGCGGCGACCGTGCTGTCGTCGGCCGTCGTGGGCGCCGAGGAGGGCGCCGAC
Source organism: Rhodospirillales bacterium (assembly GCA_050329575.1). Taxonomy (GTDB): domain Bacteria; phylum Pseudomonadota; class Alphaproteobacteria; order Rhodospirillales; family Defluviicoccaceae; genus JAUXFS01. Next base: position 375 of record JBHJOP010000003.1, read on the forward strand.
CGCGCCGCCGCCGGGGTCAAGGTCGAGGAGGCCTACGCGCCGCCGGCCGACGCCGTCGAGGTCGACGGGGTCGAGGACGACAAGAGCATCGCCAGGATCCGGCGCGACAAACGGATGAAGGCGCAGGCGAGAATGGCCCGCAAGGCGCACCGTCCGGGCGCCGGCGCCCAGGGCACGGTGCGCTGCTCGGGGCCCTACTGCCGCTGAGGCGTCGGCGATCAGTGGAGGGTCGGGCCGGGCCGCCGCGCCAGTTCCTCGACGGCGATGCGGATCATCGCCGCGTGCGGATTGACGGCGAGCGCCGCCTGGAACGCGACCAGCGCGGCGGCGGTCTCGCCATGGCGCAGGCAGATCCGGGCGAAGCCGGCGAGGGCGCCGAAATGGCGCGGCTCCAGCTCCAGGGTGCGGCGGATGTCGGCGGCGCTCTCGGCGTCCCGTCGGCACAGGAAGTGGAGGGTGGCGCGCTTGTTCCACGCCTCCGCCCATAGCGGCTGTCGCCGAACCAGGTCGTCGAGGAGGGGTCGGGCCTCGTCGTCGCGGCGGGCGGCGATCGCCGCGATCGCCGCGCCCATCGCCGCCGCCGCCGCCGGATCGGGGTGGTCGATCCAGGTCTCCCAGATGCGGTCCTCGATCGCGTAGGCGTCGGCGGCCGGTGGCGTCGCGGCGAGCCGCCGGAACAGCTCGTCGAGCGCCGCCGGCTGGGTCGGTGCCGGTCGCCGCCGCTCCAGCTCGACGATCAGCCGCAGGACGTCTTCGAACATCGTCGCTCCCCCGGTCGCGGGTCCCGGCGCACCCGCCGGCGGCTTCACCGCCGGCGCGAACGCGACCCACCGATCGCTTTTTACCCGTTTTTAAGGCGTTGTCGCGATAGTTCGGGAATCCCCGAGCCCGTTGAAGGGGCGACCGAATCGGGGCACGGGAATCAGGGCGAGAGTGCGGTCGGCGATGGACATCGGCAAGACGCGACTGTTCGACACCTTGAAGGCCAACCTCGCCTGGCTCGGCCAGCGCCAGCACGTGCTGGCCCGCAACATCGCCAACGCCGACACCCCCGGCTATCGCTCCCGCGACATCGAGCCGACCCGCTTCGAGGCCGAGGTCCGCCGGCAGGCCGATCGCCTCGATCTGCGGACCACCAGCCCCGCCCATCTCGCGACCGGCGCGGGCGCGGCGGGCCGCTTCGCGGAGCGGCCGGACCGGCGGCCGTTCGAAACCAGCCCCAACGGCAACTCGGTGGTTCTCGAGGAGCAGTTGGCCAAGCTCAACGAGACCTCGGTGGCGCACAAGCTGACCACCCAGCTCTACCGCAAGCATCTCGGCATGATCCGCGCCGCCCTCGGCGGTCGCTAGCGCAGAGGAGGCCGACCCGTGGACGACGTCTTTCAGACCTTGCGCGTTTCCGCGGCGGGATTGAAGACCCAGGGGACGCGGCTCAGGGTGATCGCCGAGAACGTCGCCAACGCCGGATCGATGGCGACGGCGCCGGGCGAGGTCCCCTACCGCCGCAAGACGGTGACCTTCCGCAACGTGCTCGACCGCGACCTCGGGGTCGAGACCGTCCGGGTCCACCGCATCGCCGACGATCCGAGCCCGTTCGCGCGGCGCTTCGATCCGAGCCACCCGGCGGCCGACGGCGACGGCTACGTGCTCGCCAGCAACGTCAACGGCCTGATCGAAATGGGCGACATGCGCGAGGCACAGCGCTCCTACGAGGCCAACCTGAACGTGATCAAGGCCTCGAAGGCGATGCTGACCGAGACCATCGAGATCCTGCGCTAGCCGGCCGGCCCGCGGCCGCGCGCGCAGCGACAACAGGGAGCAGACGCCGACGATGCCGAACCCCGTCAACAGCTTCGCCACCGCCGCCGCCGCCTACCACCGGGCGCTCGCCGGCGCGGAGGCGATGGAACCCCGGGACCGCCCCGACGACGCCTCCTTCGCCGGTCTGGTCAAGACCGCGCTTGAGGGGGCGATCGCGGTCGGCAAGACCGGCGAGACGCAGTCGGTGCGCGCCGTCGCCGGCACCACCGATCTCAACCAGGTGATCACCGCGGTCGCCGAGGCCGAGGTCGTGCTCAACACCGTGGTGGCGGTGCGCGACAAGGTGATCGAGGCCTACCGGGAAATCATCCGGATGCCGATGTAGCGGGCCGCGGCCGCCGGCGCGGGGGAGCACGATGAACGAGATCGCCGTTCTGGAAGTCGCTCGCGAGGCGGTGTTCGTCGTCCTCGTGACGGCCGGCCCGCTGATGGCCGTCGGCATGCTGATCGGGCTGATCATCGCCCTGTTCCAGGCGCTGACCACCATCCAGGAGATGACCCTGACGTTCGTGCCGAAGATCCTCGTCATCTTCGTCGCCATGGTGGCGCTCCTGCCGTTCATGATGACCACCGTCGTCGAGTTCGGTCGCAGCCTGTTCGATCGCATCGCAGCCATCGGGTAGGCGGCGATGTCGGGTCTGCCGCCGTCTCTCGACCTGTTCGCGCTGTTGCTGATCTTCGCCCGGGTCGGCACCGTGCTGATGATCCTGCCCGGGTTCAGCGCCGGCTACGTCAGCGTGCGCATCCGGCTGCTGCTGGCGCTGTCGATCAGCGTGCTGTTGACGCCGGTGCTCGCCGATCGGCTGCCCGGCCTGCCGGCGACGCCGGCGGCGCTCGCGCTGCTGGTGCTCTGCGAGAGCCTGATCGGGGTCTTTCTCGGCACCGTCGCCGCCATCCTGGTCGCCGCGCTGCAGGTCGCCGGCACGTTCGGCGCCTTCTTCCTGTCGCTCAGCAACGCGCTGGTCCAGGATCCCGTCGCCGACCAGCAGACGGCGACGCTGGCCGGCTTCTTCGGCACCGTCGGGCTGGTGCTGATCTTCGTCACCGACCTGCATCACCTGATGCTGGCGGCGATCGTCGACAGCTACCGGGTGTTCCTCCCCGGCGTCCTGCCGCCGCTCGGCGATCTCGCCGAGACGATCGCCCGGCAGGCCGCCGAGAGCGTCGCGCTCGGCCTGCAGATGGCGGCGCCGTTCCTGATCGTCACCCTCGTCTATCATCTCGGCCTCGGTCTGCTGGGCCGGCTGATGCCGCAACTTCCGGTTTTCTTTTTTGGTCTACCAGCGCATATTGCGTTGCAGATCTGGATCATGACCCTGACCCTCTCCGGGATCATGATGGTGTTCCTCACCCGGTTCGCCGAGGGTCTCGCGCCGTTCGCCGCCCCCTAGCGGCGCCCCCGCGCCCGCCGGCGACCGCCCAGTCCGGACATCAGGATGGCCGAACAGGAACAGCAAGACGACGCCGCCAAAACCGAGGACCCGACGCCGAAGCGTCTGGAGACGGCGCGCGAGAAGGGCCAGGTCGCGGTCTCCCAGGAGGTCAAGCACTGGGCGGTGCTGCTCGGCGGCGCGTTCGGGGTTGCGGTTCTCGCCCCGGGGATCATGCACGGCGTCGCCCGCACCGCGTTGCCGTTCGTCGAGGCGCCGCACGCCATCGCCCTCGATGCCGGCGACCTGCCGGCGGCGCTGACCGGGCTGCTGCTCGACCTGGCGCTGACGCTGGCGCCGCTGGTCGGGCTGGTCGTGGCCCTGGCGCTGGCGGCGGGCATCGGCCAGGTCGGCCTGCTGTGGGCCCCGACCAAGATCGCGCCGAAGCTGGAGAAGATCTCGCTGGTCAAGGGCGTCCAGCGGCTGTTCTCGCTGCGCTCGCTGGTCGAGTTCGCCAAGGGGATCGTCAAGCTGGCGGCGGTGGCGGCGGTGGCCTCCGCGCTGGTGCTGTCGTCGCTGGACGATCTCGAGCTGTTCCCGGCGCTGCCGTTGGCGCAGATCCTGGACCGCATCCAGTCGGCGTCGGTGGTGCTGGTGGTCGCCACGGCGGCGGTGATGACGGTGATCGCGGTGCTCGACTACGGCTACCAGAAGTTCAGTTTCCTGAAACAGATGCGGATGACCATGCAGGAGGTGCGCGACGAGCACAAGCAGGCGGAGGGCGATCCGCAGATCAAGGCGCGGATCCGTCGGCTGCGCCAGGAGCGGGCCCGCAAGCGGATGATGGCGGCGGTCCCCGAGGCGGACGTGGTGATCACCAACCCGACCCACTACGCCGTCGCGCTCGCCTACGACATGGCCGCGATGGGGGCGCCGAAGCTGGTCGCCAAGGGCGCCGACCGGATCGCCCAGCGCATTCGCGAGGTCGCCCTCGAACACGAGGTGCCGCTGGTCGAGAACCCGCCGCTGGCGCGCGCCCTCTATGCCGGCGTCGATCTCGATCAGGAGATCCCGGCGGAGCACTACCAGGCGGTGGCGCAGGTGATCGGCTACGTCATGCGCCTGAAGGGGAGGCTGTCGTGACGGCCGCACGGGGGGCGACGTTCGATGACCGGACGGCGCGGGCGACGCTGGACGCCCTGTTCCGCGATGCGCCGGTCGGCATCGTCCTGCTCGACCTGGTGGGGCGGGTGGTCGACTGCAATGCCCGGTTCCTGAGCGCCATCGGCGCGTCCGCGGCGGCGGTGGTCGACCGGCCGTTCGTCGAGCGGGTGGCCCGCGAGGACCGCGACGACGTCGCCGACCAGCTCTCGAAGCTGGTGATGGGCACCCTGCCGGCGGTCCGGCTCGACAACGTCCGCATCCCCGGTCCGGGCGAGGGCCAGCTCTCGGTGTCGCTGCACGTCGGCCGCCTGGAGGACGACGGCGAGGCCGTCCGGCTGATCATGCACGTCATCGAGGCGACCGAATCGCGCGACCGCGAGGTGCAGTTCATCCAGGCCCAGAAGATGCATGCGGTGGGTCAGCTCGCCGGCGGCATCGCCCACGACTTCAACAACCTGCTCACCGCGATGCTCGGCGTCTGCGATCTGTTGCTGACCCGCCACGGCGCCGGCGATCCGTCGTTCGCCGACATCGTCGAGATCCGCCGCAACGCTTCGCGCGCCGCCAATCTGGTGCGACAGCTGCTCGCGTTCTCGCGCAAGCAGACCCTGACGCCGGTGGTGCTCGACGTCGGTGCGGCGCTCGCCGAGCTGTCGACCATGCTCGGCCGGCTGCTCGGGGCCAACATCGAGCTCTGTCTCGAAGGCGGCCCCGAACCGGCGCTGGTGCGCGTCGATCCGGGCCAGTTCGACCAGGTGATCCTCAACCTCGCGGTCAATGCCCGCGACGCCATGCCCGGCGGCGGCACGCTCGCCATCCGCACCTCGCGGACGGTGGTCGGGCAGCCGATCCACCGCGGCGCCGACGTCATGGAGCCGGGGACGTACGTGCTGATCGAGGTCTCCGACACCGGGGTCGGCATTCCCAAGGAGATCATCGGCAACATCTTCGAGCCGTTCTTCTCGACCAAGGAGGTCGGCGCCGGCACCGGCCTCGGCCTGTCCACCGTCTACGGCATCGTTCGCCAGACCGAGGGCTACGTGTTCGTCGACAGCGCGCCCGGCCACGGCACGGTGTTCAGCATCTATCTGCCGGCGTTGGCGGACCAGGTCGCCGACGCCGATGCGGCGGCCGCGGCAGCGACCGCGGCGGCGGATCGCGGCCCGGCGACGGCCGATCTCGGCGGCGCCGGCACGGTGCTGCTGGTCGAGGACGAGGACGCGGTCCGGCTGTTCGCGGCCCGCGCGCTGCGCGACAACGGCTACCGGGTCCTGGAGGCCGCCGACGGCGAATGCGCCCTCGACGTCGTCAGCGGCGGCGGCGAGGCGATCGACCTGATCGTCAGCGACATCGTGATGCCGGGCATGGACGGGCAGACGCTGGTGCGGCTGATCCGCCACGAGCTGACGGCGGTCAAGGTGATCCTGATGTCGGGCTACGCCGAGGAGGGCCTGGCGAGCGACTGCCGGGACGATCCGTCGATTCGCTTTCTGCCCAAGCCGTTCACCCTCGCGGAGCTGGCGGGGACCGTCAAGGAGATGCTGGACGGGGTCCCGGGGACCCCCCTCTCCACCGCGTGACCGCAAAATTCCCCAAATGGGGAAAAAATAATCGTTGCAAATCAGTCGGTTGCAAAAACTCCTTGTCGATGAGAACAAAACGTGTACGCTCATCGCCATTGCTTACCACTGTTGGCTATGGAATAAGGGGACACAACCGATGTGGAGAGGTACCCTGCGCGTCGTGGAAAACAGCAACAGCGTCGACAAGACCCGGGCGATCGACGCCGCCATCAGCCAGATCGAGCGGGCGTTCGGCAAGGGCTCGATCATGCGGCTCGGCCAGCGCGAGACGGTCGAAACCGAGGCGGTGTCCACCGGCTCGATCGGCCTCGACATCGCGCTCGGCATCGGCGGCCTGCCGCGCGGCCGGGTGGTCGAGATCTACGGCCCTGAAAGCTCGGGCAAGACCACGCTGGCGCTGCAGGCGATCGCCGAGGCCCAGAAGAAGGGCGGCGTCTGCGCCTTCGTCGATGCCGAGCATGCCCTCGATCCGAGCTATGCCCGCAAGCTCGGCGTCAACATCGACGACCTGCTGATCTCCCAGCCCGACGCCGGCGAGCAGGCGCTCGAAATCGCCGACACCCTGGTGCGCTCCGGCGCCGTCGACATCGTCGTCGTCGACAGCGTCGCCGCGCTGGTGCCGCGCGCCGAACTGGAGGGCGAGATGGGTGACACCCACGTCGGCCTGCAGGCGCGGCTGATGAGCCAGGCGCTGCGCAAGCTCACCGCCTCGGTCGCCCGGTCGCGGACGATGATCATCTTCATCAACCAGATCCGGATGAAGATCGGGGTGATGTTCGGCAACCCGGAGACCACCACCGGCGGCAACGCGCTGAAGTTCTATTCTTCGGTCCGCCTGGAGATCCGCCGCATCGGCGCGATCAAGGACCGCGACGAGGTGGTCGGCAACCAGACCCGGGTCAAGGTGGTCAAGAACAAGCTGGCGCCGCCGTTCAAGATGGTCGAGTTCGACATCATGTACGGCGAGGGCATCTCCAAGACGGGCGAGTTGCTCGATCTCGGTCTCAAGGCCGGCATCGTCGAGAAATCCGGCTCCTGGTTCTCCTACGGCTCGCAGCGCATCGGCCAGGGGCGGGAGAACGCCAAGGGCTATCTCAAGGCCAATCCGGCCGTCGCCGCCGAGATCGAGGCGCAGATCCGCCAGAACGCCGGTCTGGTCGCCGAGGCGCTGATGTCCGGCGGCGCCTTCGACGACGACGGGGCGACGGCGGTGCCGGAGGGCGTCGCCGAGTCCTAGACGGCGACCGGCGACGACGCGGGATCGGGCGGCTCCTCGCGGGCCGCCTTTTGCTTTTGTCGTCGCCCGCCTGGACAGCTTGGCGCCGGGCCGCTAAAAGCCGGCCAGGGCGGGGGCGTTTCGTTTCGATTCCGACGGACCTGAATAACGACCATGCAGACGGTCAACGACATCCGCACGGCCTTTCTCGACTTCTTCGCCCGCCACGACCATCGCGTCGTCGCCTCCAGCCCGTTGGTGCCGCGCAACGATCCGACGTTGATGTTCACCAACGCCGGCATGGTGCAGTTCAAGAACGTGTTCACCGGCATCGAGAAGCGCGACTACGCGCGCGCCGTCACCGCGCAGAAGTGCGTGCGCGCCGGCGGCAAGCACAACGATCTCGAGAACGTCGGCTACACCGCCCGCCACCACACCTTCTTCGAGATGCTCGGCAACTTCTCGTTCGGCGACTACTTCAAGGACGTCGCGATCGAGCTCGCCTGGACGCTGGTGACCCGCGAGTTCGGGCTGCCGGCCGACCGGCTGCTGGTCACCGTCTATGCCGAGGACGACGACGCGTTCGCGCTGTGGAAGAAGATCGCCGGCCTGCCGGACAGCCGCATCCTGCGCATCGCCACCGCCGACAACTTCTGGGCGATGGGCGACACCGGCCCCTGCGGCCCGTGTTCGGAGATCTTCTACGACCACGGTCCGGGCGTCGCCGGCGGACCGCCGGGCAGCGCCGAGGCCGACGGCGACCGCTTCATCGAGATCTGGAACCTGGTGTTCATGCAGTACGAGCAGGTGGCGCCCGACCGGCGGGTCGACCTGCCGCGGCCGTCGATCGACACCGGCATGGGCCTCGAGCGCACCGCCGCGGTGATGCAGGGCACCCACGACAACTACAAGATCGACCTGATGCAGGCGCTGATCCACGCCTCGGCCGAAGAGAGCGGCACCGATCCGGTGGGCGCCCGCGAGATCTCGCATCGGGTGATCGCCGACCACCTGCGGGCGGCGAGCTTCCTGATCGCCGACGGCGTGCTGCCGTCCAACGAGGGGCGCGGCTACGTTTTGCGCCGGATCATGCGCCGCGGCATGCGGCATGCGCACCTGATCGGCTGCGACGAGCCGTTGCTGTGGAAGCTGGTGCCCTACCTGGTCGCCAAGATGGGGCAGGCCTACCCCGAACTGGAGCGCGGCCAGGCGCTGATCACCGAGACCCTGCGGCTCGAGGAGAGCCGGTTCCGCCGCACCCTGGAGCGGGGGCTGCGGCTGCTCGACGAGGCGACGGCGACGCTGCCCGACCGCGGCGTGCTCGATGGCGAGACGGCGTTCAGGCTCTACGACACCTACGGATTTCCGCTCGATCTGACCCAGGACGCGCTGCGCGGCAGGGGACTGACGGTCGATGCCGAGGGCTTCGAGGCGGCGATGCGGCGCCAGCGCGAAGAGGCGCGACGGGCGTGGACGGGATCCGGCGAGGCGGCGACCGAGGCGGTGTGGTTCGAGATCCGCGAGGACGTCGGCGCCACCGAGTTCCTCGGCTACGACACCGAACGCGCCGAGGCGCTGGTCACCGCCCTGGTCGTCGACGGCCGCCGCGTCGAGGCCGCCGGCGCCGGCGAGACGGTCGCCGTGGTCTGCAACCAGACGCCGTTCTACGGCGAATCGGGCGGCCAGATCGGCGACACCGGCGTCCTCGCCGCCGGCGACGACGTCCGCGTCGCCATCGCCGACACCCACAAGAAGCTCGGCGACCTCGTCGTCCATGTCGGCCGCATCGAGCGCGGGCGGCTGGCGGTCGGCGACGACGTCATGCTCGCCATCGACGCGGAGCGGCGGGCGGCGATCCGCGCCCACCATTCCGCCACCCATCTTCTGCACGCGGCGCTGCGCCGGCGACTCGGCGAACACGTCACCCAGAAGGGCTCGCTGGTCGCCCCCGACCGGCTGCGCTTCGACATCAGCCACCCGATGGCGATCGCCCAGCAGGACCTCGCCGAAGTCGAGCATGCCGTCAACGCCCAGGTGCGCCACAATGCCGCGGTCTCGACCCTCCTGATGGACCCGGAGGCGGCGGTCGCCGCCGGCGCCATGGCCCTGTTCGGCGAGAAGTACGGCGACGAGGTGCGGGTGGTGTCGATGGGCGACGCCGAGGCCGGGGACCGCCCGTACTCGACCGAGCTGTGCGGCGGCACCCACGTCCGCCGCACCGGCGACATCGGGCTGTTCAAGATCGTCTCGGAGGGCGCCGTGGCGGCCGGCGTACGCCGCATCGAGGCGCTGGCCGGCACCGCGGCGCTGGACTACCTCA
>JBHJOP010000020.1:0-12614 GCA_050329575.1 Rhodospirillales bacterium
GTGGTGCTGGTGGAACCGCAGCTCGGCGAGAACATCGGCATGGCCGCCCGCGCCATGCTCAACTGCGGTCTCACGAGCTTGCGGCTGGTTCGGCCGCGCGACGAGTGGCCGAGCGCCAAGGCGGTCGCCGCCGCCTCGGGAGCCGACCGGGTGCTCGACGGCGCGCGCGTGTACCCGTCGACCGGCGCGGCGATCGCCGATCTGTCGCGCGTCTATGCGACGACCGCGCGGCCGCGCGGCATGACCAAGCGGGTGCTGTCTCCCGAACGGGCGGCCGCCGAATGGCGCGAGGCGACGCGGTCGGGGGTCGGCGTCGGCATCCTGTTCGGACGGGAGGCCCGCGGCCTCCACAACGACGACGTCGCCCTCGCCGACGCGGTCGTCACCATCCCGCTCAACCCGGCATTCAGTTCGCTCAACCTGGCGATGGCGGTGCTGCTGCTGGGCTACCAATGGCTGCGGGCCGCCGCCGCGACGCCCGCCGACGATCTCATCATGCCGAAGGAGACCCGCCCCGCCCGCAAGGACGAACTGCTCGGGCTGTTCGAGCACCTGGAGGCGGAACTCGATGCCTGCGGGTTCCTGCGAATCGCGGAGAAGCGGCCGGCGATGGTCCGCAACCTGCGCAACCTGTTCGGCCGCGCCGCCCTCACCGAGCAGGAGGTCCGGACGCTGCGCGGCGTGATCGCCTGCCTCGTCGCCGGGCCGCGATCATGACCGCGGCCCGGTGCCTCAGATCCGTTCCGACAGCCAGATGGCGACCCGGGATCCGGCCTTGATCGCACCGGTGAGCAGCCGGTAACCGGGCGCCTGTTCGGCGCCGTGCTCGAGGCCGGTGGCGCGGTGCTCGACCTCGTCTTGGCGGTAGCGCTCGCAGAGATCCCGAAGCTCGCTCTCGTCGTCGTCGAGGCTCGCCACCTGGGCGGCGTAGTGCTCGTCGATCACTTCCTCGACGGCGACGGTGCAGGCCATCGCGGCCCGCGGGCCCAGAAGCGCGGTCGACGCCCCGAGCGCGAACCCGGCGAGATGCCACAACGGCTGCATGGCCGTCGGCCGCACCCGCCGCTCGACGATCAGCTCGTTGAACTTCTGCAGGTGCTCGCGCTCCTTCATCGCCATCCGACGGATCACCGCCCCCGCCGGCGTGCGGCCGAGGACGCTGAGCTGGCCCTCGTAGATGCGGACGGCACCGTACTCGCCCGCCTGGTCGACGCGCACGATGCGGTCGACCAGTTGCCGGCGGGTCGGATCACCCGGCAGGCGCCCGCGCCTCGGCGTTTGTTCGCTCATCATCGCCCTCCCCGTCCGATGCGGCCGGCGGCGGCCCAGCAGGCCAGGCCCAGGACCGACGACAGCATCACGTTGTAGCCGGCCAGCGACACCCCGAACAGCGTCCAGTCGACCCGATCGCACGGCTTGCGCGTCGGCGTCTCGCCGCTCAGCCGCGCCTTCAACTCGTCCAGGCTCAGCGTGAGGGCATCGCCCTCGCCGCAGGCGGCAATCGATCCCCACCAGTGCCGCTCGACCCCGACATGATAGAAGGCGAGCCCCGCCCCGGCCAGGAACACGGCGGCACAGAGGGCGACCAGCCCCGCCCGGGCGCCGGCACGCCTCGCCACCAGCAACGCCGCCGCCGCCAGCAGCGCGGCGATCCCGTACGGAATGCGCTGATAGAGGCAGAGGGCGCAGGGCTCGAGGCCGAACACGGTCTCGGCGAGGTAGGCCGTGGCCAGCGCCGCGACGCTGACGACGAGCACCGCCAGCGGAACGGCGCGCGCCATCGGGATGCGACCGACAGTCGACGTCATGTCGTCAGATATAGCGCCGGGACCGAGGCGAGACCACGTGCCCGACGGCGCTCAGAGGACGAACTTGACGAGCGCGAAGCCGCCGAACGGCAGCGCGAAGAACACGGCGGCGAGCATCGGCAGATTGTTCTCGACGAAGGTGCGGATCGGCGGGCCGAAGTGCCACAGCAGGGCGGCGACCAAAAAGAACCGGGCGCCGCGCGACAGCGTCGACGCCACCCCGAAGGTGACGATGTCGAGGCTGGCGACCCCGCTGGCGATGGTGATCACCTTGTAGGGGAACGGCGTGAATCCGGCGCCGGCGACGATCCAGGCGCCCCACGCGTTGTATTGGTCGCGAAACGCCGCGAACTTGTCCATGTAGCCATAGAACTCGAGGATCGGCCGGCCGATCTGCTCGAACAGGAAGTAGCCGATCCCGTAGCCGGCGAACCCGCCCGCGACGGAGGCGACGGTGCAGAGCGCGGCGATCAGCCATGCCCGGTCGCGGGCGGCCAGCACCATCGGGATCAGCAGCACGTCCGGCGGGATCGGGAACACCGAGCTTTCGGCGAAGGTCACCGCCGCCAGCACCCACAGGGCGTGACGGTGGGCGGCGAGACGCATCGTCCAGTCGTAGAGGGGGCGCAGCACGGAAACGGGATCTCCCGGGACGGATCCCTAGACGGGGACGGGCGGGGTTTACCATCGGGCGGGGTCGTCGAGCAATGGTTGCAGCGGCGGCCGTCGTTGCCGTTCCCGTCGCGATGTGGCAGAACACCGCCTTTCTCGAGGACTGCCGGGGACGACACCATGACCGCCGACGCTGCGGCCGCCACCGATCTGAGCGACCGCGCTTCCTTCGCCTTCTGGAGCCGCGACACCGTTCGCTTCTCCGACGTCGACCGATACCGCCACATCAACAACGTCGCCATCGCCACCTACTGCGAGACGGGGCGGGTCGAGTTTGCGGAGGCGACGTGGCCGGGTTCGACCGCCGGCGAGGGCGCCGGCTGGGTGATCGTGCGCCTCGCCATCCATTTCCGCGCCCAATCCCACTATCCGGGGGTGGTCGAGATCGGCACCCGGACGGAGCGGCTCGGCCGCAGCTCGTGCACGCTCGGACAAGGGCTGTTCAAGGACGGCCGCTGCTTCGCCACCGCCGAGGCGGTCCTCGTCTGGCTCGACCTCGCCGACGGCGGCCGGCCGGCGCCGATCCCGGAGGCGCTGGCGGAACGGTTGCGCGGCGCCGGACCGGCGACGATCGGGGCGCGGTAAGCCCCGCCCGGGACTCAGTCGGGGTCGGCGGCGCAGGGATAGTCGTAGGCGGAAAGGTCGATGCCGATCAGCGCCGCCGTTTCGCGGTTGCTGGCGGCGTAGCGGTCGCCGACCGCTGCCGCGATGATCCGGCGAAGACGGCGCTCCAGCGCCCGCTCGACGAACGCCGGCGTCAGCCTTGCGAAGACCGGTGCCAGGCGGGCGAGCGCGGCGCGGGCCGGCCGTTGCGCGACGAACCCGCCGCTCGACAGCTGCGACCGAACGAGATGCCGGTTGATCAGGCGGGTGACCGCCTGCAGGGTCAGCGGCCGGCGCGGATTGACGACGGTCGCCGGCAGCGCCGCCGAAGCCTCCGCGCGCAGTCCGCAGAACCGGAGGATATCGGCGACGAAACGGTGCGGATCGCGGCACAGCCGCTCGAACGGCAGCACCAGCACCCGGTCGGGTCCGAACCGATCCCGGTAGTAGTGGATCAGCCGATGGTAGGCGAGGAACTCGAAGTCCCAGCCCGGCAGCCGCTTCACGTCGGGCTGCGGCGGGTTCAGCAGCCGGGATAGCGACTGGTCGCCGCCATCGGTGATGTACTGGCTGTACATCGAGCGGATGAAGCTTTTCTGCTCGCGGATGACGACCAGGACGCGGGCCCGCGGAAACAGCCCGTGCAACCGGTCGGCGATCAGGCGACTGTCGACCCCCCCCGCGACCGGATAGCCGGACAGCCGCTCGTGGGACACGACGAGAATCCTGCCGCCGGCGGCGGCGGCGGCGGCTTCGTCCCGGAAGCGGCGAGCCACCTCCGCCGGCACCTCGTGAAAGCCGCCGGGGACGATCAGCTGGCGGTCGATCAGGCTGCGCTCGACGCTGACGAAGCCGAGGTCGCCGGCGGTGAACAGCGTCCGCTGCAGGAAGCTGGAGCCGGTCTTGTGGTAGCCGATGTGGAGCAGCATGTGCCGGGACGGGTCGTCTTCCAGTGGCATGCCCGTGATCCCTCGATCCCTCGTCGACCCTCGGCCGGTTGCGCGCGAGGCTACCATGCCCCGGTCTCGAAAGCGTAAATCGCGGCCCGCCGCTCAGTACCGGACCGAGACCAGGTAGAGGCCCTGGGCGGGAGCGGTCGGTCCGGCCCGGGCGCGGTCGCGCGCTTCCAGGATCGCCGTCACGTCCGCCGGCGTCCGACGGCCCTCGCCGACCTGCCGCAGCGTTCCGACGATGTTGCGCACCTGGTGATGCAGGAACGATCGCGCCCGCGCCTCGAGGCGGATGTCATCGCCGTCGCGCTCGACGACCAGCGCATCGAGGGTCTTCATCGGCGACGCCGCCTGGCAGATCGACGCGCGAAAACTGGTGAAATCGTGGTGACCGACCAGCCGCCGGGCGGCGTCGGCCATCGCCTCGTCGTCGAGCGGCACCGGCACCCACCAGCAGCGGCCGCGATCGAGCACCGGCCGGGCGCGGCGATTGACGATCCGGTAGAGGTAGGCACGGCCGCGGGCGGAGAAGCGGGCGTGGAAATCCGGGGGCGCCGGTTCCGCCGCCAGTACCGCCACCGGAACCGACCTGAGATGGAAGTTGAGAGCGTTGCGCACGGTTTCCGGTGGGACGGTCCGTTGCAGGTCGAAATGGGCAACCTGTCCTAGCGCGTGGACGCCCGCATCGGTTCGTCCGGCCCCGGAAACGCTCACGATTTCGCCGCAGAATCGGTGGACGGCGCGTTCCACGGCCTCCTGGACGGAAGGACCGTTTTCCTGTCGTTGCCAGCCGACGAATCCGCTTCCGTCGTATTCGAGGGTCACCCTGTACCGCGGCATGCCGTCATCGCGCCGAAGGATCCGGGGTTCTCGCGGCGCACCCCGCGGGCCACCGCCGAACGCTTGTTATGGTATACAAACCTATAGGCATTTCGTGTTAAAGTAGTATACTGCCAATTCCGCTAGCGCCACCCCGAACCGGTCCCCGAAACAGACGCGACGGAACCATGTCGGACCCCATCGTCGAGCAGCCCCAGGACGCCATCCGCGATATCGATCGGGATGCGCTGTTCATCCTGCCACTGTGCATCGTCCCGTTGAAGACGCCGGCACTGAGGCGGGCGCGGCTGATCAAGAACGTCCGACTGGAGAGCGTCGTCGAACTGTTCGACGATGCCGACACCGGCAGCGGTCAGATCGACATCGAGGCGCTGCCCAACGAGTTCCGCTGGCCCGACATCCCGGTCCACCCCGATCTCGAAGCGCTGCGGAAGCTCGCCCTGCTTCCGAGCTTCGACGTCTACACCCTCCGGATCCTGCTTCGCGAACTGGGCATCCCGATCAGCAACTACGACGCCTTGAAACTGTCGAAACGCAAGAGCGAGGAACTCACCGAGTACATGACCGCCTTCACGCGGCCTCTGATCCTCAAGATCTACGGCGACGAGGACGTCTCGATCAAAGGCTTCGAGGACATCGTCGCGCTGTTCCGCGAACCGGACGTCAAGCGCGCCCTGGAGAAGCTGAAGATCATGGCCCATCGGCTGGAGATCAAGATCCAGGACATTCCGAAGTTTCTGGAGGACTACGGCGACATCTTCCTGTCGCTGGCCTACTACCGGCAGTGCCTCGATCACATTCGGCCCATCGTCGCCAATTTCCTCGAGTGGACGGAGGATCTCTGCCGCAACCGCCAGGTCCAGCAGGACGCCCGGCTGATCGAGACCTGCCGGGTCATCCAGGCGATGCTCAACGGCCTGATGTACTCGCTCGACAGCCGCTTCGACAACTTCGACCGCAGCACCAAGGACATGTGGAAGAACGTCTCCGCCGCCCGCTTCCGCGAGGTCGAACGGCTGATCAAGGGTTACCATACCACGATCGGCGGTGTGTTGTGTTCGTTGACCGTCAAGCTGGAGACCTGGGCGAAGCTGTTTCCCCACAAGAAGTCGGGCGGGCCGGCGAAGCGATCGGAATTCATCATGTCGGAGATGCGCCGCGGCATCGACAAGATCCAGACGATCGAGGACGCGGCGCCGCGGCTGGCGAAGATCGCCTGACCGCCTAGAGGCGCGTTCCCGCCGGGACCGCGAACCCCCGCAGAAAAGCCGCCGCCGCCACCGCCGCCTTGCCGGCCCGTTGGACAAGGAGGGGTCGCAACCCGCCGTCGCCGCAGGCGACGGTCAATCGGTCGTCGACGACCGTTCCCGCCTCGGCCGCCACCGCAACGACCTCGGCGGCGAGCACCCGGATGCGTTCGCCGCGGATCTCGAACCAGACCCCCGGTGACGGATTGAGGGCCCGCACCATGCGCTCCAGATCCACCGCCGGCCGCGTCCAGTCGAGGCGGCCCTCGTCCCGCTCCAGCTTGCGGGCGTAGGTCGCCCCCTCCTCCGGTTGCGGTCGCGCCGCGATGGCGCCGGCAGCGACGCCGGCCAAGGCCTCGATCATCAGCCACGCCCCCCGTTCGGCGAGCGTGTCGTGCAGCGTCTCCGCGGTGGTCCCGGCGGTGATGGGCGTGCGGTCGACCAGCAGGATCGGCCCCGTGTCCAATCCCTCGTCCATGCGCATGATGGTGACGCCGGTCTCGCTGTCGCCGGCCAGGATCGCGCGCTGGATCGGCGCCGCACCCCGCCAGCGCGGCAGCAGTGAGGCATGGACGTTGAGGCAGCCGAGGCGCGGTCCGTTGACGATCGTTGCCGGCAGGATCAGTCCATAGGCGGCGACCACCGCGGCGTCGGCGGACAGCGCCGCGAACGCCCGCTGCTCGTCGGCGCCCTTGAGGCTCCGCGGCGTGCGGACCGAAAGCCCCTCGGCGGCCGCGAACGCGTGCACCGGCGACGGCCGCTCCCGCTGTCCGCGGCCGGCGGGGCGTGGCGGCTGGCTGTAGACCGCAACGACCGAGTGCCCCGTGTCGAGCAGCGCCCGCAGGGTCGGCACCGAGAACGGGGCACTGCCCATGAAGACGAGGCGGAGCGGCGGCGGCGACCGGCGGCTCACTCGGCCGCCGCCAGCTTTCTCGCCTTCGCCAGCTTGCGCAGGATGATGTTGCGCTTCAGCGACGACAGATGGTCGACGAACAGCACCCCCTCGAGGTGGTCGACCTCATGCTGGATGCACCGGGCGAGCAGCCCGGCCACCTCGATTTCGCACGTCTGGTCGTCCCGATCGCGAAAGCGCACCCGGACGCGGGCCGGCCGCGTCACGTCCGCATACTGGTCGGGCAGCGACAGGCAGCCTTCTTCGCCGCCGACCAGGTCGTCCGAACGCCACAGGATCTCCGGATTGGCCATCCGCAACGGCTGCTGCGGCTCGTCCGGTCGGGCGACGTCGACGACGATCACCCGTTTCAGAACGCCGAGCTGCGGGGCCGCCAGCCCGATCCCCTTGGCCGCGTGCATCGCCGTCAGCATCTCGTCCATCAGCCCGCGGACCTCGGCGTCGACCCGGTCGACCGGGTCGGCGTGCCGTTTCAGGCGGGGGTCTGGAACCACCAGGATCGGTCGGTACGGCATCGGGTCAATTCTGCGAGACCATCGCTGTCATGCCGCGAACATGGGAGCCGGCATGCGCCCCGTCAAGGTTGCACCGCCGATCAGCGCTGCACCCGCACGCGGTAGGTCAGCACCGCCGATCCCCCGGCCGCCACCGGCAGTCGCCAGACCAGCCGGTCGGCGGCCTCCGGCTCGTGGGGGGCGCTTTCCTGGAGAACGGTCGCCTGGCCGGAAACCGCCTCGACCAGCGTGACGGTGACCGCGACCGGCTTGGCGTTGGCGACCTCGAGACGATAGGCGCTCTCGAACACGCCCTCGGGCAGACCGGCGCGAACGAAGTCGGTCTGCAGGCGACGGACGGTGATGTCGAACGCCTCGCCGGGACTCAGTGTGACCTCGCCGCCGACAGGGGTGTCGTCGAGCCGGTCCTCGCCCAGCAGGCGCAACTGGCCCGCGCCATCGCGCGCAAACACCCGCGCGACACCGGCCGGCAGCGGAACCCCGGCGCCGTCCGCCGCGGCGTTGGCGAAGCGCAGCACCACCCGCGGATGGGTCGGACGCGGCGGCCCCGGCTGCCGTCCGAACACCGGCCCGCCCGCTTCGCTGACGTACTCGCGGCCGAACGCCACGCCCGCCGCGGCCAGCAGAGCGAACTGCCGCGTCTGCCGGTCGCCGATGCTCGCCGGCCGGTCGAGGGTGTAGAGATGGAGATCGCCGACCGCCTCGCGGGCCGGCATCGCGGCGTCGGCGGCCACCGCCGCCATCGCCATCATCCGGTGCTGCGGCCGCGGTTCCGGAGCCGCGACGCGGTTGACCCGGCCGGCGACCAGGCCCAGCGTCGCGTCGGGGAAGTCGGTGCCGGTGAGATTGGTGACCGTCGCCCGGCCGGCGAGATCGAGCCGGCCGTTCGCCTCGTCGATTTCGATCGCGTAGTCGGCCTGCCACGACAGGCCCTCGGTCAGATAGCCGAGGTCCAGTTCCCGGCGGCCGGCGGCATCGCTGTCGACCGACGCGACCAGGGTCGGCAGCGGCCGCAGATCCGCGGGCAGGTCCCTGAACACCAGCCGTCCGGGAAGGCCGATCTCGACCCGATCGCGGTAGCGGAGCACGACGCCGCCCTCGGCGCCGAGCAGGGTGGCGCTCTCGACGCTGTCCTCGCCGGTGGTCGGATGGGTGCGGACCACCTCGACGTCGCGGCCCACCGACCGGCGAAGCAGCGCCTCCGGGGTCACCAGATCGAAGTCGTACCCGACCTCGGCGATCCGCACCCCGTCCGCCGCGCGCAGCACCGCGCTCGACGGCACCATCTCGCGGCTGACGTCGGCGAACGCCAGGCGACTGCCGCCCTGCCTCAGCTCCAGGACGCGGCGGTCGGAGACCACCCCCAGGCCGTCGCCGTAGACGGTCACCGTCAGCCCGATTCGCGTGTCCGCGCCGAGCCGCGTCTCCTCGGCGGCGGCGCCACCCGCCGTGGCGACGGCCGCTGACGCCGCCAGTGCCAGCACCGACCGGGCGATCCGCATGGTTCCCTCCTCGATGATCCACGACATGACGGCGCGGAGTTTGCGTTGGCTCGCGGGCTGGTGCAAGGTCCGTCGATCGACAGTTCGCGCCGTGAGCGCCATGGAGCACATCGTCGACCACGTCGTTCAGGGCTTCCGCACCCTCCAGCCGCCGATCGGCCCCGATGCCGGCGCGGCCGTCGCGGCCGTCGCGGCCGTCGTCGTGATCGGGCTCTTGTTGATCCGCGGCGCCCGCATCCGCGGCGAGACCGCCGCCCACCTCGCGCGCTTCGCCGAGCTCGCCGACCGTCTCGTTCGCAGTCAGGCGGAGCTGACCGGGCGCCTCGAAGCGACCCGGCTCGGGGTCGACCAGCGCCTCGACGGCCTGACCCGGCGGCTCGGCGACAGTCTGGTCGAGCACGGCCAGCGAACCGGCGAGTCGCTGCGCGGCCTGCACGAGCGCCTCGCCGTCATCGATTCGGCGCAGAAGACCATCGGCGAGCTGTCGGCGCAGGTGGGCGGCCTCCAGGACATCCTCGCCAACAAGCAGGCGCGTGGCGCCCTCGGCGAGATTCAGCTCAAGGACCTCGTCGCCGACCTGCTGCCGCCTTCGGCCTACGTGCTGCAGGCGACGCTGGGCAACCGCAACCGCGCCGACTGCCTCGTGAAGCTGCCCGACCCGCCGGGGCCGCTGGTGATCGACGCCAAGTTCCCGCTGGAGAGCTATCGGGCGCTGCGCGGGGCGGCGACCAAGGCGGCCGCGGCGCAGGCGGCGCGCGCCTTCGACGCCGATGTGCGAAGGCACGTCCGCGACATCCAGGACAAATACATCGTTCCCGGCGAGACGGCCGACTCGGCGCTGATGTTCCTGCCGTCGGAGGCGGTCTACGCCGAGATCCACGCGCGGTTCCCCACCGTCGTCGCGGAGGCGTTCCGCCGCAAGGTGTGGCTGGTCTCGCCGACCACCTTGTGGGCGACGTTGAATACGGTCCGCGCGGTGCTCAAGGACGTGCGGTTGCGCGAACAGGCGGGCCTGATCCAGGCCGAGCTGCGGGCGATCGCCGAGGATGTCACCCGCCTCGACGAGCGCGTCGGCAAGCTGCAGCGCCATTTCGAGCAGGCCGTCGACGATGTCCGTCAGATCCGCATCTCGGCCGACAAGGTCGCCTGGCGGGCCGCCCGCATCGACCTCGCCCGCATCGAGGCCGGGGCCGACACTGAGGCCGACCCTGAGGCCGCGGCCGACGCCGCGGCCGATCCGGAGTCCGTCGACGAGCGCCGGCGGACTCTCGCGCGGTAGCGGCGGCGGCCCGTCACATCCTCGTGACCGCCTCGCCCAGCCCCTGGTTCGCATCGCGGCCGTCGCGTAGGCTGATCGCCGTTTCGTCCCTCGAGCCTCGCCCCGGAGGAGCCGCCATGCACGCGATCGCCGCCCTGCTGATCTGCCTCGTCCTGTTCGCACCGTGGCCGTCGTCGGCCGACAATCCCGCTCCCTACCCGGGGACCCGGATCGTCGAGACCGGCAAGCCGTTCGAGCCGTTCGTCGCCCGGTTGCGGGACGCGATCAAGGACAACGCGATGGGAATCGTCGCCGAGGCGTGCGCCCATTGCGGAGCGCAATCGATCGGCATCACCATTCCCGGCAACCGGGTGATCATGATCTTCAAGCCGCCGTTCGCGGTGCGGATGCTGGCGGCGAGCGAGGCGGCCGGGATCGAGGCGCCGCTCAGGCTCTACGTCACCGAACGCCCGGACGGGACGGCGCGGCTCACCTACCGGCAGCCGAGCGCGGTGTTCGGGGCCTACGAGAACGCCGAACTCACGCGGATGGGCGAGGAACTCGACGTCATCGTCGCGAAGATCGTCGCCGACGCCCTCGAATAGGGGGAAGGGCGGTGGTCGAGACCGCCCGCGACCCACCGCCTCGGGCCCAGATCGCGATCCTGGGGCTGGTTCTGGTCGTCGCGTCGGCGCTGGTCGTCCCGCTCGGCCGGATCGGCGCGCCGCAGGTGGCGCTGTTCGGCATCGGGCTTGTCCTCGGCGCCGCCCTCTATCACGCCGCCTTCGGCTTCGCGAGCGCCTACCGCAACGCCATCGTCGGCGGCGATCTCTCCGCCGTCGCTGCCCAGCTGGTGATGCTGGCGGTCGCGATCTTGCTGTTCGCGCCGGTTCTCGCCCACGGCAGCGCATTCGGTCGTCCGGTGGTCGGCGCCGTGGCTCCGGTCGGCGTCGCGATGGCGCTCGGCGCCTTCGTGTTCGGCATCGGCATGCAACTCGCCGGCGGGTGCGCCTCGGGCACCCTCTATGCCGCTGGCGGCGGCAGCGCCCGCATGGCGGTGGTGCTCGTGTTCTTCTGCCTCGGGGGGTTCTGGGCCAGCCTGCACATGCCGTGGTGGACCGCACTGCCCGGCATCGGGGCGGTATCGCTCGGCGAGAGGCTGGGCTGGGCGCCGGCGGTGGCGCTGCAACTCGCCCTGCTGGCGGGGGTGTGGAGCGCCCTGCGCCTGGTCGGCGGGCGGATCCGGCGGCCGCTGTGGGGGGCGGGCGGGTTCTCGCGGCGGCGGATGCTCGCCGGGCCGTGGCCGCTCCTGCTCGCCGCGCTGCTGCTCGCGTTCGGCAACTGGCTGACCCTGCTCGTCGCCGGCCATCCGTGGTCGATCACCTGGGCGTTCACCCTGTGGCCGGCGAAGGTGGCGGTCGCCCTCGGCTGGGACCCGGCGACGAGTCCGTTCTGGAGCGGCGAGTTCCAGCGGCTGGCGTTGAGCCGCCCGGTGCTCGCCGACACCGTCTCGGTGATGAACGTCGGCATCCTGCTCGGCGCGCTGACGGCGGCGGCACTGGCCGGCCGCGTCGCCCCCAGCCTGCGCATCCCCGCCGCCTCCCTGGCCGCGGCGGTGATCGGCGGCCTGACGATGGGCTATGGCGCCCGTCTCGCCTACGGCTGCAACATCGGTGCGTTCTTCTCCGGCGTCGCTTCGGGCAGCCTCCACGGCTGGGTGTGGATCGGTTGTGCCGTGTTCGGCAACCTGATCGGCATCCGGCTGCGGCCGCTGTTCCGCCTGCCGGCATGACCGCGCGCCGTTCACCTCGTCCTCACGCGGATGTTAATTGCCGAACCCGCGGTCGCCGCAAACATCCCGGGCAGATGAAACATCCCCCAAGGAGTGTTCCGACATGACGTCGATCCCCGCGAAGCCTCCGAGAGCCGGTCGCCCGGTCCTCGTCGCCGCCGTTCTCGCCACCGGCCTGATGTCGACGGGCGCCGCCGCCGACCCGGTGATCGAGCTCACCCAGACCGGCTGCCAGTTCGTCGAACCGGAAGGCACCGATCACCAGTACCGGACCGGAAGGCCGGACGACTGCAAGGCGATCAACCACGCCAGCGGCGCCGAGCGAGTCGCCGCCGCCAACGTCCTGGAACTCCAGCCCGGCCGCTACGTGTTCCGGGTGACCAACGCCAACGTCCCCTACGAGGTCGGCTTCTGGCTGCGCGAAGCGGACTACAACTGGTCGAACCCGGTGCACAAACTGACCAAGATCAGCGTCTCCGGCGGCGGCCTGACGACCGGCACGACCCTCGACTAC
>JBHJOP010000039.1:0-80269 GCA_050329575.1 Rhodospirillales bacterium
GCTTCCAGCACCAACGCACCGACGGGCTGCATCGCGCGCGCCCGTTCGGCGGCGATGTGTACCGCGACACCGGTCCCGAGCGACTCGCCGTAGAGCACCGTCCGCGCCGGCGGCACCCCGTGAGTCCCGAGGAACGCCAGCGCCGCCCGACCGTCCCGGTAGAGCCCCTCCTCGCTCGGACGGCCGGGATTGCCGCCGTAGCCGCGATAGCTCACCAGCAGAAGGCCGTAGCCGGCGTCGAGATAGGGGCGAACCTTGGACCCGCGGTGGCCGATGTGCCCGCCGTTGCCGTGGAAATAGACGATCGTCGGATGGCCCTCCGCGGCCGGCCTGTACCAGGCGACGAGATCGAGCCCGTCCGCCGTCACCAGTCCCACCGGCCGCATCTCCGGCACGCCGCTCGTCGCCGGCAGTGGTGTTGTCGTACTCGGCAGGTAGAGCATGCTCCGCTGGAAGGCGAACATCGCACCGACCACCACCACGTAGCCGGCGGCGACAAGACCAACGATGGCGACCGTCATCGGTTCGAGAACGCGCATCCTCTGCCGGTGGCCTTCCTCTTGTCGCGGCCCGTCGGTTCCGCCGCCGTCCCGCCCCGCTACGGAGCGACGATGCAGGCGAAATGGGCCTCCATCGGGGTGGCAAGCGGGCAGTCGCCGAACGTCTCGCGGACTGGTTGGGCGAGTTTGCCGTACCGTGCGCACTCGGCACTGGCTATGTCGAACGCGATCAACCCCGAAGTGGTCAGATTATTGTAGCAGATGACGACGGTTTCGCGGTCCACCGGTTGCTTGTTGAAGTCCGGCGCGTCGCGGTTGAACTCGTCGCGCTTGTAGACGTAGGGACGGATCTCGCCGCAGGCCGCCGTCGCGACCGCGATCGAGAGCCAGAGCACCGCAAGACGCCCCGACGTCGCTGCCATCGTTGTTGTCTATCGACTTGCGCCGCGATCGGCAAGCCCGGTGCCGATCACGATATCTCGTCGTCCCGCAGCGACAGCAACGCCGCGTTGCCGCCGGCGGCCGCGGTGTTGACGGTTAGCGTGGTCTCGACGGCGAACCGGTGGAGGTACCGCGGGCCACCCGCCTTCGGACCGGTTCCCGACAGGCCCGCGCCACCGAACGGTTGAACACCGACCACTGCGCCGATCATGTTGCGGTTGACATACGTGTTGCCGACCCGCAGCCGGGCATGGATGCGGCGGACGAAGTCGTCGACCCGGCTGTGAATGCCTAGGGTGAGGCCGAAACCGGTGGCGGCGATGGCGTCGATCACTGCGTCCAGCCGGCCGCCGTCGAATGCGATGAAGTGGAGAATGGGCCCGAAAATCTCCCGCTGCAGCTGCGCGAGCCGGTCGATCTGGTAGGCACGCGGGGCGAAGAAGGTGCCGTGGGCACAGCCATCCCCGTCGATCGGCACCCGGTAGAGCAGCCTGCCCTCCCGATCCATCCGTTCCGTATGCGCTTCCAGCATCCGCAGCGCCCCCTCGTCGATCACCGGACCGACGTCGGTGGCGAGAAGGGCGGGATCACCGACGACGAGTTCGGCCATCGCGCCCGTCAGCATCTCGATGATCCGCCCGGCGATATCCTTCTGGACGAACAACACCCGCAACGCCGAGCAGCGCTGGCCGGCGCTGCGGAAGGCCGAGACGAGCACGTCGGCGACCACCTGCTCGGGCAGCGCCGTCGAATCGACGATCATCGCGTTTTGGCCGCCGGTCTCGGCGATCAGCGGCACGATCGGACCGGGTCGAGCCGCGAGGGTGTGGTGGATCGCCCGCGCCGTCTCGAGGGAGCCGGTAAAAGCAATCCCTGCGACCCGCGGATCGGCGACCAGCGCGTGGCCGACGGTGCCGTCGCCCGGCAGCAAGGCGAGGACTTCGGCAGGGACTCCCGCCTCATGCAGCAGCTCCACCGCCCGGCCGGCGATGAGCGGTGTCTGCTCGGCGGGCTTCGCGACGACTGCATTGCCGGCCGCCAGCGCTGCCGACACCTGCCCGCAAAAGATCGCCAGCGGGAAGTTCCACGGGCTGATACAGGCGAATACACCGCGCCCGCGCAGGGCGACCGAGTTACGTTCGCCGGTGGGGCCCGGCATGTCGACCGGTTCGGCGAACTCGTCGCGCGCCCGTGCCGCGTAGTAGCGGCAGAAATCGACGGCCTCGCGAACCTCGGCCACCGCATCGGCAATGGTCTTGCCGGCCTCGCGGACGCAGAGCGCCATCAGTTCGGCCCTCCTCTCCTCGAGCAGATCGGCGGCGCGATCAAGCCGGTCGGCGCGGTCACCGGCCGGCGTCGCATCCCAGTCCGCAGCGGCGGCGCTCGTCGCCGCCAGTGCCGCCGCCACCGCGGCGGGTGATGCCTCGGCGACACGACCGACCACCTGCCTTCGGTCGGCCGGAGCGACGACGGCGCGTTCCTCGCCGCCGGCCCCCTCGCCGCCGGCGATCAGCGGCACCGTCCGCCACGGTCCCGTAACCGCCGCCATCGCCGCCGCCAACGGTCGCAGCGTGGCCGGATCGGCGAGGTCGATGCCCCTTGAATTGCGCCGTTCCGCCTCGAACAACGTGATGGGAAGCGGAATCCGGGGATGGGCCTTGTTGATCCGCAAGTCCGCCGCTCTGGCAACGGGGTCGGCGACGATGTCGGCGATCGGCGCCTGATCATCGACGATGCGGTTGACGAACGAGGTGTTGGAGCCGTTCTCCAGCAGTCGTCGCACCAGATAGGCGAGGAGGTCCTCGTGACTTCCCACCGGGGCGTAGATCCGGCACCGGATACCGGCGGCGGCTCCCGGCAGCGACACCAACTGGTCGTAGAGCGCCTCACCCATCCCGTGGAGACGCTGAAACTCGAGATCGCGGCGATCGGCGGCCAGTTCGAGAACCGCCGCCAGGGTGTGGGCGTTGTGTGTCGCGAACTGGGGGTAGAACGCGTCGGCAGCGGCAAGGAGTTTCCGCGCGCAGGCCAAGTACGAGACGTCGGTGTTAACCTTGCGCGTGAACACCGGATACCCTGCAAGCCCTTGTTCCTGGGCGCGCTTGATCTCGGCATCCCAGTAGGCGCCCTTGACCAGCCGCACCGACAGACGTCGTCCGCCCCGCCGGGCGAGGGCGGCTAGCCAGTCGATCAGCGGAGCCGCCCGCTTCTGGTAGGCCTGGATCGCGAGACCGAACCCCTCCCACCTCGCCAGTCGCGGGTCCGCAAACACCGCCTCGAAAACATCAAGGGTCATCTCCAGTCGGTCCGCCTCTTCGGTATCGAGGCAGAGCCCGATGCCGGCGGCCTCTGCGCGGAGGGCCAGTTCGCGGACGCGCGGGACCAGTTCACCGGCGAGTCGGTTCCGCTGCGCGAACTCGAAACGCGGATGCAGCGCCGACAGCTTGATGGAGATTCCCGGTCCGTCGATGGGCCCGCGCCCAGCGTTCTCCCGCCCGACCGCGGCGATGGCGTGCAGGTAGGCGTCGAAGTAACGTTCGGCATCCCGGGCGGTATGGGCTGACTCGCCCAGCATGTCATAGGAATGGAGAAAGCCGCTCCGTTCACTGTCGCGCGCGCGAGCGAGCGCCTCCTCGATAGTCCGCCCCATCACGAACTGTCGACCCATGATCCGCATCGCCTGGATCATCGCCTTGCGGATTAGCGGCTCGCCGCTTCTCGCCACCAGTCGGCGCAGCATCGATGCCGGGTCGCCGCCTTCCTCTTCCATGCGCACCATGCGGCCGGTGAGCATCAGCGCCCACGTCGACGCATTGACGAACAGCGATCCGCTGCGCCCGAGGTGCCGCTCCCAGTCGGCGACCCCGATCTTGTCGGCGATCAGTCGGTCGACCGTCTCCGCGTCGGGGACTCGCAGCAACGCCTCGGCCAGACACATCAGCATCACCCCTTCCTGACTGGAGAGGTCGTACTCGTGCATGAAGGCGTCGAGGCCGCCGGCGTTGAGGGTCCGGGCGCGCAACTGCTCGACCAGGGTCGTCGCCTTGGCAGCGATCCGACGGCGAACCGCGACACCGGGATCCGCATCGGCGAGCAGCGCCTCGACCGTGGCGGACTCGTCGGCGAGGGTCGCCGCTTCGATCGCCGCGCGCAGCGGTTCGGGCTCGGGGAAATGGCCGATGAAGGTCATGGGGGCCGGGCTCCGTGACGGGCACGCGACGATGTGCCACCGGTGGCAGGGTATCAGAAAATCCGGCCCGGCGTCGGCCCGATCGACGTTCGTTCCGTCCTCGCTGCGGCGGCTCGCTTGTTTACGCGGCATCGAGCCGCCATCATGGACGACGCTCGCGGCGAAAGAGGATCCTTTCATGGCAGCACCCATCGTGGTCGGCATCAGCGGCGCGTCCGGCGCCGTCTATGGCATCGAGGTGCTGAGGGCGTTGAAACGGCTCGGCCAGCCGAGCCACCTGATCATCAGCGAGATGGGCGGACGCACCCTCGCCATCGAAAGCGACCTCTCCCTCGACGAGGTGAGGGCACTCGCCCACGTCGTTCACAACAACAAGGATCTGGCAGCGCCGGTCTCCGGCGGCTCGTTTCTGACCCGCGGCATGATCGTCGCCCCGTGCTCGATCAAGACCCTGTCGGGGATCGCCAACGCCTTCTCGCACAATCTGATGATCCGTGCCGCCGACGTGACCCTCAAGGAGCGCCGGCCGCTGGTGCTACTGGTCCGCGAGACGCCATTGCATCTCGGCCATCTCAGGCTGATGAGCCAGGTCGCCGAGATCGGTGCCGTGGTCATGCCGCCGGTGCCGGCCTTCTACAACCGGCCGGCGACGATCATGGACCTCGTCCGCCACAGCGTCGGCCGGGCGCTCGACCATCTCGGCATCGAGCACGATCTGCTGGAGCGCTGGACCGGCCCTTGAGCGCGCCGATCAGTGGCCGCTCGCCCGGCGAACGATGGCGATGGCCTCGTCGAGCATCCGCCGTTGCCGATCCGAGATCTCGGCACCGATCTCGACCCGCAGGAAGCGCAGTTTCACCGCCGCATCCTCCAGCGTCATCGCCGGGATCTCGTTGATCTGCCCCTCCACTTCGAGGATCCGCTCGAACACGAAGTGCGCCTCTTTCTGTCGCTGATCCGCGGCCAGCCTCTGGACCTGAAAGTGCAGGTTGACGAGTTCGTCGTAGAGATCCGCAAGCATCAGATGTCCTCCGCCCTCTGGGGGCGATCGTCCTCGACCGACGATCGCGAGCCCGTGCCAGTCCGGCAGCGTTACGCACCTCCCTCCTAGCGTTTCCGCACCAGGGACCCGATCGAGCCCACTGCAGTGTGGATCGAACCGACGCAAGGGAGAATCCGTAATGGTACGCAGTTCCCCGTTCGGGGGTCGGTCCGGCGCGTCGGACGAATGAGTAGTAGTGCCCATGCCGCGCATCGGCGATCGTGACCGTGCATCCCGGCGGTCCTAGCCGGGATCCGCCTCGGAGCGAAGCGGCACGACGGGAACGACGCCGGCCGCGAAAGCGAGACGGACGAGGTGGGAAACGCTCTCTGCCTTCATCTTTGCCATCACGCGGGCGCGATGGTTCTCCACGGTGCGAATGCTGATGCCGAGTTCGAAGGCGATCATCTTGCTCTGCCGCCCGGCCACAACCCGATCCAGCACCTGTCTCTCGCGCGGCGTCAGGTGCGCCAGACGGGTCTTCGCACCATGCGCCAGCGCGTCCTTCTCGCCCCGCACCCGACCGCCGATCCGCAGCGCGCGATCGATGCTCCCCAGAATCGCCGCCTTGGTGAACGGTTTCTCGAGGAAATCGACGGCGCCGGCTTTCATGGCATCGACCGCCAGCGGGACGTCGCCGTAGGCGCTGATGAACACGATCGGCAAACCGGTGCCGGGTTGGGTTTGGAGTTCCCGCTGCAGGTCGAGGCCGTTGAGCCCCGGCATCCGCACATCGAGCAGCAGCACACCCTCGCGGGGCACAACGGTGGGTTCGAGAAAGGCGCGGGCCGATGCGTAGGTCTCGACCTTGAAGCCTTGCGCGATTAGCAACATCGACAACGAGTGCCGCACCGCCTCGTCGTCGTCGACGACGTAGATCGTCGGCTCAGCCATTGCCATCGAGATAAGACGAGCGCGTAGGGAGGGTGAAACGGAACGTCGCTCCGCCATCTCGGCGAGACACGACCGTTAGATGACCGTGGTGATCCTCGACGATCGAGCGGCAGATCGAGAGACCGATGCCGGTTCCCTGCGGCTTGGTGGTCACGAACGGTTCGAACAGCCGATCGGCAACGGCGGGGGAGATACCGGGGCCATTGTCGCTGATCTCGATCGCCACCGCGGCACCCTCGCCGCGCGACGTCCGGATCACCAGCCGGCGGTGGTTGGACTGCGCCATCGCGTCGAGACCGTTGCGGATCAGATTGGCCACAACCTGTTGGATCTGGATCTTGTCGACGAAGACGATCGGCAGGTCGCGGGCGAGATCGAGTTGCAGGTCGAGTCCGATGTCGGTCGCACCGACCAGCGCGAGAGAGGTAGTCTCCTCGACGACCACGTTGATGTCCTGGGCACTCCGCCTTGCTTTGCCCTTGGTCATGAAATCGCGCAAGCGCTGGATCACCTGGCCGGCCCGCTGACATTGCTGCAGCGCCCGGACCATCGCTTCGTCGACGGTCTGCGAACGGGCGACGTTCAGTGCCTCCAGGAGGTCGTGAGCCGTCTGCACGTAATTGGTAATCGCGGTGAGCGGTTGATGCAACTCGTGGGCGATGCCGGCCGCCATCTCGCCCATGATGTTGAGGCGCGCCACGTGCTCCAGCTCCCCTTTCATCTTCCGCAGCCGCTCTTCCGCCTCGACCCGTTGCGAGATGTCGCTGAATCGGCCCGTATAGCGAACGGGTCGGCCGGCGTCGTCCCTGACGCAGGTGCCGCGCGCCTCGATCCAGATCCAGCGACCATCCCTGTGACGATGACGGTAGACGCAGCGGTAGTAGGGCGTAATGTCGGCGAAATGCTCCTCCATCGCCCTGATCGCCCGCGGCAGGTCATCGGGATGAACCCACTCGCGCCAGACGTAGCCTCCCATCTCTCTCTCGTCGAGTCCGATGATCTGCCGCCAGACCGGCGAGTACCACACCGTGCCGCCAACCAGATCCCGATCCCACAGACCGTCTCGGGTGCCGCTGACCGCGAGCTGAAACCGCTCCTCGCTCTGTCGCAGCGCCTCCTCCACCCATTTGCGATCGCTGATATCGGTGCGGATCAGCAGCGTGCCGCCATCGGCCGTTCGATACTCATTCACCTGGATCCACTGGCCGCCGATAAACTGCTGTTCGGTGGGGCTGTTCAATGCACGATGACGTCGAAGCCTGTCCTGCACCCATTCCTCGATCCGTCCGAGCGCCTCGACGATGTAGCCGCGCTCGGCCGCGGCCCGCACAATGCTCTCGAACGTTGTTCCGGGGGTCAGCATGTCGGCGATCCGCGGCAGCGAGCGCGCGATGGTGCTGTTGAACAGGATCAGCCGGTCGTCGGCGTCGAACAGCATGAAGCCCTCGGCGATGCTCTCGATCGCCTCGCGAAGCCGGACGCGCGCCACCTCCGCCTCCTTTTCGGCCTGAACCTCGGCGGTGATGTTGGTTCCCGTCCCCCGGTACCCCTGGAACCTCCCCTTGGCGTCGAACACCGGAACACCGCTGACACTGAAGTGAACCTCGCCGCCGTCGTCGCGCCACGTCCGATAGCGAAAGTCCCGGAACGGCCGACGGCCCCTGAGGTCCTTGAGATGGCCGGCCCATGCCGGGTCGGCATGATCGGATCGTCCCAACTGCTCCCGCGTCCCGCCGATGACCTTGTCGGGGGATACCCCGGTCAGCCGCTCGAATTGGTCGGAGAGCCACGTGAAACGAAGATCAGGCCCCATTTCCCAGAACCAATCGGAGCTCGCCGAGGCGAAGTCCCTGAACCGTTGTTCGCTCTCGCGGAGAGCGAATTCGGCACGGTCGCGCTCGGCGATCCTTTCGTGCAGCCGATGGATAACAGTCTCCGCGTGGTCGGCGGTGCGAGGATTGCCGTGCCATCCGAGGTCCGTCGCCATCGCGGCCGGCGTGGCGTCAGCGACCGCATCCGGCCGTGCCCGCTCGCAGCTGCGACGAATGCCCGCCAGCCAGGCAACATCTCCTCCTTCCTCGACCAGCGGGACGACCTGCCAGGCGCCGCCGGCCCCGGCGAGAGTACCGCTCGAACCACGGCCACTGGCGTCGAGCGCGCGCATCAGTTCGGGGAGCTCTGGACGGCCAAGCTGGGCGTTGGCGAGATCCGCCAGCGGACGCCCGACCGCCTTGTTCGGGGTCAATCCGATCAACGTGCAGGCGGCGCCATTGACGAACACAACCACCGAGCGCGAGGGGTTGACGTCGGCCGTGGTAACGACGACCGCATCGCTCACCGACCGGAGGACTGGCTCCAGCCTCCGAAGCAGTTCGCTTGTGCAGACCATTGGGGCACGCCCTCTCAACACTTAGAGGCTATCAAACGACGGCACGGTTGTGAACAAGGTCGCGAACCGATCGGCTCCGCGGACCGTGATGCCCGCCATCCGTTCGGTTGTTCGGACGTGATCGGATGTGCGATCATCCTCGGTGCCGGCGCATCGAGACCGCCCTTCTCAACAGCCCCTTCTGGTCAGCATGTCGAACCCCGTCCCTGTTTCGCCGCATCGACCACGATGGTGAGCTCGGCGACTCCTCCGCCCTTGCCGACAAAGGCTTGGCTGGCCCGGTTCTGTGGGCGAACGGTCGCGCAACCCTGGTTCGATCCGATCGCCATTCGGGCGGTCACCCGCCTCTACTTCCCGTTGTCACGGGGATGGGCGGCGGCCTGTGCCGCTGACGGCGATGCCGCCCAGTTTCGCGAGTTGACCTCAACCGATCTTTCCGGGTTCGCGATCGAGCATGCCCTCGCCACCGTTCGTCGCTCCGCCGCGGACTACGCGGCGACCTGGGCCGATTGGCAGCGGCTGTTCTTTGCACCCCGACGTCCGTCCCCCGACCGTCTGGTGGCGGTCGAGGACCACCGCCGCCGCGCTGCGCTCCGGTTCATGCTAGGCCGCTCGGCATTTCTACCCTGGCTGCCGTGGCTCTCGCCGGTGCGCTGGTCCGTCAACCCGCCGTCGGTGGTCGAGGCACGACACGGCAGCCGTCTTTCGAGTCCCGAGGCCGCCTATCCGCCGCCACCGGGGGTAGACATCGAGGTCTCCCATGCTATCGCCGGCGCTGGCCGCCGAACCTATTGGCTGCGTTTCTCGTCGCCGGTGCTCGGCGATGCCGCGTGGGCGAAAGTGATCGAACCGGAGAGCATCGCCACCCCGCCGACCCTGCTCGTCCTGCACGGCATCGGCATCGAACTGGAGATGTGGCCGCCCGTGGCCGATCCGATCGAAGACCTTGTCGACCGCGGGGTCCGGATCGTTCGACCGATCGCCCCATGGCACGCCCAGCGGACGCCGAGGGGCTTCTACGGCGGCGAGCCGATCTTGGCCCGCGGACCGGAGGGCGTGTTGACGTTCTTCGAGGGCGCCGTGTCGGAAACGGCCGTCCTCCTCGCTTGGCTACGCGGGCAAGGAACCGAAAGGGTAGCGATCGGCGGGGTTTCGCTCGGCGCCCTGACCGCCCAGATGGTCGCCAGCGCCGGACGATGGTGGCCAACGAACCTGCAGCCGAGCGCGTTGCTTCTGGTCACCACGACCGCGGCGATTCTCGATCTTATCGATGGAAGTCTATGCCGAGGCGCCGGTTTTTCGCCCCACCTGGAGCGTTCTGGTTGGACCGGCGACGCCCTGCGTCGGTGGCTGCTGCTGCTGCAACCGGACCGGCCGCCCCTTCTCACCGCCGATCGCATCGTCATCGTATTGGGCGAGAACGACGACCTGATGCCCTACGCTGGCGGCCGTCGCCTCGTGGAGCGCTGGAGGGCTCCCGCTGACAACGTGTTCGTCCGCCGGCAGGGCCATTTCTC
This sequence comes from Rhodospirillales bacterium, assembly GCA_050329575.1. Taxonomy (GTDB): domain Bacteria; phylum Pseudomonadota; class Alphaproteobacteria; order Rhodospirillales; family Defluviicoccaceae; genus JAUXFS01. The sequence continues at coordinate 9,974 of JBHJOP010000039.1, forward strand.
CGTCCCGCTCGGGCTGATCGTCGAACCGGCGCCGATTGATCGCCTCTTCGCCATGATCCGCGACGACTCGGCGGTCGCCGATCGGGCGGGACAGGGCGGCAGTTAGGCACCTGTCGGCCGACCGGGCATGACCAGCCGCAACGATTTCTCGCCGGCGGTCGCGTAAAGCGGCAGCCGCGCGCTTGCGTCGCCGTCGCACTGGACCGGCTCGCCCGGGCCGCCTTCGACGACGATTCGGGTCCCCGTCACCATCAGGACGTCGGGCAGGCGGCCGAGTCGACCCGTCAGCAAACCGGCACCGTATCGAATCACGTTCCAGGCTCCGCCGCGGAGGAAAAGGCAGACCTCGAAGCGGCAGTCCTCCAAGGCAGCGCCGGGGGCACAGACGAATCGCCCGCCGTAGTGACGGCCGTTGGCGATGATCACCGATGCAGCCTCGAAGCGTCTGCCGTCGATGGTCACCCGATAGACCGGATACGAGAATCGCAGCATGCCGACCAGCGATTCGATCGCGTACGCCCCCTTGCCGAGAACACGCTTGCAGAACGGGCTCACCCGCGAGACGACGTGGGCGTCGAAGCCCACCCCGGCCATCATCAGAAAGCGGCGTCCGTTCACCGACCCGACGTGGATACGCCTCGCCTCCCCCGACAGAATTGTTCGGGCGACCACCTGCGAGTCGGCGGTGAGGCCGATCTCTTCGGCCAGCACGTTGGCGGTGCCGATGGGGATCAGCGCCAGTGGCAGGTCCTTTCCGGCGAGACCGTTGACGACTTCGCCGATGGTGCCGTCCCCGCCAGCAGCGACGATGACGTCGAACTCGGTCTCGGAAGCGGCCGCTGCGAAGGCCTCGGCGTCGCCCCGCTCGCTGGTCGCGCGCACCACGACACGCGCCCCGGCGTCCGTGAGCCTGCGGACCACCCGCTTCAGGCGTGTTGCAGTGAACCGGCCCGCGCTCGGATTGTAGACGATCATCACTCTCTCCCTGTGGAGGCTGCGCCCCGAGGCGGACACGGATTCATCGCGGAGGTGCATCATGTCTTTTGGCGAGTGGTGGGTATCAGAGCTCCTCCAATTATGTGACGGCGGCGCGACACGCACTTTAAACTTTTATGACCAACTTAAAATAAAGATATACAACATTTAGTTGATACCATAAGCAATCGGTACGCAGGGTGCGTCGATTAAACACGATAGGCATTGGGACGTACCGATATGAATATCGTTTCTCCGCCACGATTCCGCTTTCGTACCATTTGGATCTCCGATGTTCATCTAGGAACCCGGGGCTGTAATGCGGAGATGCTGCTCGACTTCCTTCGGCGGACCGAGTCCGACTATCTGTACCTGATCGGCGATATCGTCGATATCTGGCGCATGCGAACCAACTGGTACTGGCGCCAGACCCACAATGACGTCATTCAGAAAGTTTTGCGCAAGGCTCGCAAAGGAACGCGGGTCATCTACATCCCGGGCAACCACGACGAGTACTTCCGTGATTTCACCCGTCACCGCTTCGGACGGGTCGCCGTCCTCGAAGAGGCCATCCACAAGACCGCCGACGGTCGGCGGTTCCTGGTTATCCACGGCGATCAGTTCGACGGCGTGATCAAGTATGCCAAGTGGCTCGCCTTCGCGGGCGATCGCGCCTACAACCTCGCCCTCAGCCTGAACACATGGTTCAACATCGTCCGGCGTCGGCTCGGCTTCTCGTACTGGTCGCTGTCGGCCTTCCTCAAACACAAGGTCAAGAACGCGGTCGAATACATCAGTCGTTATGAGAAAGCGGTTGTCGCCGAGGCGCGTCGCAGGGGAGCCGACGGGGTCATCTGCGGCCACATTCACAGTGCCGAGATCCGGTCGTTCGACGACATCGTCTACTGCAATGACGGCGACTGGGTGGAGAGCTGCACCGCCTTAGTCGAACATGGGGACGGCCGGCTCGAAATCCTGAGATGGTCGGAAATGTGCGACGCGGAACGGGTCGGTGTCATGTCACCAATCGAGAGCAAGGAATGCGTATCGTCATCGTCACGGATGCGTGGTTTCCTCAGATCAATGGCGTCGTTCGCACGCTTGATACCCTGAGGTCGGCGCTCGAGGCGGCGGGTCACGAACTGCTGCTGATCACCCCCGAGCGGTTCTGGTCCCTTCCCTGCCCCTCCTATCCGGAAATCCGCTTGGCGGTCTGTCGGCCGGCGACCGTCGCGCGTCTGATCGAGAGCTTCCGGCCGTGCGCCATCCACATCTCGACGGAAGGACCGCTGGGGTGGATGGCCCGCCGCCATTGCCGCCGCCAGCGGATCCCGTTCACGACCGCCTACCACACGCGATTTCCCGAGTACATCCACGCCCGCTGGCGGATCTCGCCTCGCCTCACCTATCGGCTGCTGAGGTGGTTTCACCGCCCGGCGGCCAGCGTCATGGTCGCCACCCAGACCATCGAGGACGCGCTGCGGAGCCAGGGCTTCGACAACATCCGCCGCTGGTCGCGCGGAGTCGACACCCAGTTGTTCCGACCCCGGCCCAAGGACTTCCTCGATGATCCAAGGCCGATCAGCCTCTACGTCGGCCGGGTGGCGGTGGAGAAGGGGCTGGAGGACTTCCTCGCCCTCGACATCGAGGGAACCAAGATCGTCGTCGGCGACGGCCCGCAGCGACCGGCCCTTGAGGCCAAGTACCCCGGGGTCCGCTTCGTCGGCGTCAAGACCGGCGAGGAGTTGGCACAGTACTACGCCGCGGCCGACGTGTTCGTGTTTCCCAGCCGAACCGACACCTTCGGGCTGGTTCTCCTCGAGGCCCTCGCCTCCGGCGTTCCGGTCGCCGCCTTTCCGGTGCCCGGTCCGCTGGACGTCATCGACGGATCGGGTGCCGGCTGTCTCGACGACAACCTCGGAGTCGCGGTGCGGACGGCGCTCACAATTCCGGCCTCGGTGTGCCAGGCCCATGCGCAGACCTTTTCCTGGCAATCAAGCGTCTCCCAGTTCCTCGGCAATCTCCGGGTGTTCTGAGCCGGACTATGCCGCCGCGGAACGACAATAGGTGTCGACCTCGGCAACGTACGCGGCCTTGACGGCATCGTCCAGGAACGAGGCCTGAAAGCTGTTGCGGGCGAGCACACACAGATGCGCCCGCGTGAGGCCGAGTGCCTCGGCCGCCGCCAGATAGTTCCGGTTGAGATCGCCCCCGAAGTAGGCGGGATCGTCGGAGTTGACGGTGACGAACAGGCCGCACTCGATCAACTCACGCAGCGGGTGGCGGGCGAGATCTGGAACGACTCCGAGCCGGACATTGGACAGCGGACACACGGTGAGCGGGATGCGCTGACGTGCGAGGCGGGCGACGAGCGCCGGCTCTTCGAGGCAACGAACCCCGTGATCGATCCGTTCGGCGTGCAGTTCGTCCAGCGCACCGGCGATGAAGGCGGCGGGCCCCTCCTCGCCGGCGTGCGCGACCGTCCGCAAACCCGCTTCGCGGGCGCGGGCGAAGACGCGGGCGAACCTCTCGGGGGGATGTCCCCGTTCGGCCGAGTCGAGGCCGACACCCAGGATGCGGTCCCGGTAGGGCATCGCCGCCTCGAGGGTGGCGAACGCGTCGGCCTCGGGAAGGTCGCGAAGGAAACACAGGATCAGCCGCGCCCGGACGCCGCCTTCCGCTTCGGCGTCGACGATCGCGCCGTGCAGACCGTCGATCACAGTGGCGAACGGAACACCGCGGCGCGTGTGCGCTTGCGGATCGAAAAACACTTCCGCGTAGCGGATGGTCTGGCGCCGTGCGCCGTCCAGATACGACCGCGCGAGGTCGTAGAAGTCCCGCTCCTCGCGCAGCACGTCGGTACCCTGGTAGTAGAGGTCGAGAAATCCCTGCAGATCCTGAAAGCGGTAGGCGGCGCGAAGCGTCTCCATCGACTGATACGGCAGCCGCACACCGTTGCGATCGGCGAGCGTGAACATCAGTTCGGGCTCCAGCGCTCCCTCGATGTGAAGATGCAGTTCGGCCTTCGGAAGTCCGCTGATGAAACTCGAGAGATCGGTCATGGGGTGCGCGCCCTTCCCGTCGTTCCGTCAGCATAGGCTGGACGGGCTTCCGCTGGTAGAGTGCCGGTCTCGGAGATCTCTTGACAGCGGGGGCGACGATGGCCTCGGTGCGAGTCCTGTTCGACGAGACGACGATCGCCTCGCGTATCGGCATGCTCGCCCGCGAGATCGCCGAGGCGCTGCCCGCCGACCTCACCGTCGTCGGCCTGCTCAAGGGCAGCTTCGTGTTCGTCGCCGACTTGGTCCGCGCCCTCGGCCGACTCGGGATGAAACCACGGATCGAGTTCCTGCGTCTGAGCAGCTATGGCTGCGGCCGCGGGAGCACCGGCGCGGTGCGGCTGGTCGGCGAAATTCCCGCCGGCCTCGCCGACCGGCCGGTGCTGCTGGTCGACGACATCGTCGACACCGGCCGCAGCCTCGCCTTCGCCAAGGCCCTGCTCACCGAACACGGCGCGGCGCAGATCCTCACCTGCACCCTGATCGACAAACCAAGCCGGCGCGAGATCGCCCTCGCCGCCGATCTCGTCGGCTTCGTCGTTCCGGACGTGTTCGTTGTCGGCTACGGCATCGACTACTCGGAGCGCTACCGATATCTGTCGTACGTTGGCACCATCGATTGAGCGAGCGCCGCCGGCAAGCAAACGGCGGCGACGAGCGAGAGGGCTCCGCTCCTTACTCGCGGCGGTTGGCGGCGACATCGAGGACGATCTCCGTTCAGCGGCTCCCGGCCGTCGCGGCGCCGCGCCCGAACACTTTTTGGGCAACCACGAACTCGGCGACCACCGGCAGCCCTCGCACGAGACACAACGACACCGACGCAGCAACCAGCACCCCGGTAATCACCGCGGCCACTCCCGACCACTGCGACCACCGTGTCGGGTCGAGGGCGGGCCATGGCTGCACGAACAGCACCCAGCCGAAGGTGGCCGCCTTGACCGCGCCGTACAGCCCGCGCATCATCCGGCTGGCGACCAGGAACCGGCCGAGTGGCGAGCGCATCATCCCGAACGCCGTCTCGCCGTCGGAGATGGCCGCGTAGCGGATCGAATCGACGATTGCGCCGCGGACGATGAACAGGATCGCCACCCACATCGGCAACAGGCCGAGATCGCCGAGGACGATCCACAGCACGTTCTCGACCACCCGATCGACGGCGATGTCGAAGATCGAGCCGAACACCGAGGTCTCGCCCCGAGCGCGAGCGACCCAGCCGTCGACGCCGTCGAGCGCGATGATGAGCACCAGCAGCGGGGCGTTGATCAGTTGCCAAGCCGGTGGCGCCCAGTAGGCCATCGCAACCAGCAGAAACAGCAGCACCAAGCGCAGCAGCGTGATCAGATTGGCCATGGCGTCGCCCCCATCGCTCTGGATCCGACGTATGGTGCCCCCGGACCGCCAACGCGCACCTCAGCGAGCATCGACGGCTCTCGGCAACTTACCCGCCTGCATCGCCACTGCGCAACTGTCGCGGCGGCGGCGTCTCGCCCCGTCAGATGCCGCCACCGGCCTCGAGAATTCCAGTCCGGTGCTCGACCCTCTTCAACAGTTTGTGCAGGCGGCTGTCGGAGAACCCTTCGCGTTCGAGCCGGCGAACGGTGTTGATCAGGTAGTCACGGTTGAGGCCGGCGCAGCCTGCGGCCTCGACGATGATCGCCGCCGACCGCTCGATGCCGAGATCGCCGGCGTACTGGCGATGGCGGGGATTGGCGACGAAGGTGTAGGCTGCGACCCGCCCGCAAGGCCCCAAGACCGGCAAGACCTTCGCCACGTAGGCATAGCTGACCAGCTCGCGCTCGTTCAGATAGTCGACGACCTGCTCGCGGTCCGCGGCCGCCACGCGAAACGCCAGCCCGCGGCACGAGCCGCCGCGGTCGAGGCCGAGCACGAGACCGGGATTCTCCGGCGTTCCCCGATAGTGGTGGGAATAGACGCAGAACGCCCGGTGGTAGCCGCGGAGCAGCGCCGGACACGCATCGAGGTGGGGAAACCCAGGCTGCCACATCAAGGAGCCGTAGCCGAACACCCAGAAGTCCAGGCTTCCCCGCATCGCGCCACTGTGCCGCAACCGGATCGGAAGTCAACCAGTGGTCGGCGGAAACCCACGGTCATTCGGTTCTCCGCTGGGTGAGGATGTTGAGGAGTTGGGTTCGGTTTTCGGCGAAGTGTTCGAAGCCTTCGACCGGCCGGAGGCCGAGCCGGCGCAGGATGGTGAGCGCGGTGTGGCGGAGCGCCGCGAGCAGTTGCGGTGCGTGGCCCGAAGCGGTGCGGCAGGCATCTTCGCGGCAGGTGACGTCGCGTACCCAGTGCAGGCGGTTCTCGATCCGCCAATGGTCGCGGCACAGCGTCAGCAGCCGGGCGGCGGTGGCTCGTTCGCGCGGCAGGCTGGTGATCGCGTAGACCACCTCGCGGCTTTCCTTGCCGCGGACGATGCGGCGGCGTTCGATCCGGCAGACCTGCCGCACACCCGGCCACTGGCGCAGATGCGCGGCAAGGCTGGCGGTGCTTTCCAGGCGACGGGTCTCGATCCGGCCGTGGGCTTTCTCGACGGTTTCGGCCCGCTCCAGGTCAGGCGCCGGCAGCCACACCGCCGAGGGGGGAATCCGGCCCGAAGGCCAGGGCGATATCGCTCTTCAGCGCCGGCTGGTTGGACTTGACCGTGAAAAAACAGTCGCCGCCGCCGTCGATGATCGCCCGGCAAATCGCCTTCTGCGCGAAGATCGCGTCGCCGGTAATCACCGCACCCTTGATCGGCAGCGTTTTCAACAGGTCCAGCGTCGCGGTGATCTCGTTCGCGTCGGGGGCGATCTGCAACTGGCCGATCACCCCCTTGAGCCGCTCACTGAACGCCGCCAGCAGATGCACGCCTTGCCGCCCACCGCGGGCGCCGTCCCGCAGCCGCTTGCCGTCGAGCGCAATATCCGCCCACCGCCGCATCGCCCATCACCCAGGCGCCGAGCAGACGTTTCAGCGACACCACGTCCAGGTCGCGGAACAACTCGCACCACACCGATGGTGCCGGAACCCGGCCGCGGCCGATGCCCACCGCCGCCAGCGCCTCCGCACTCAACCGGCGACCCCAGCGGACAATCCCAAGCTGGTCCGTCCGCCCGACCAGCAGCGCCGCCAGCGCGATCAGCAACAACCCTGCCAGCGGATACCGCCGGCCCGCCGCACGCCGATGATCCGGCACCGCCGCAAAAACCTCCCAAACACTGGCAAACGATTCCCTCTCCACCATCACTAACAACTCCGGTCCCGCCAAACCACAACAGCTTGAACGTATGGCCCGCCACACAACCCCCTCTCGACGTTCCAAACAGCAGAACCGAATCGCCCTGGCCGGAAACCGCCGGCCTTGCCGGCCGCCTGCGGGTCAGCTAGCCTGACCGGACCGATTCGGCCATCGTTGGCGTCGAGCTGTAGCAACCGTCGAGGTGTCGCCGCCGATCATGCGCAACGCCATCATCGGCATCGTCGTCGGCGCGGTCGTCGGCATGGTCGTCGGCGTCACCGTCGTCGCGCCGCGGCTCGACAACCCTCCGGGTGGGGTTGGCGCCGCCACGCCGGACGCGGTGAGCGGCGCACCCACGCCCGCCCCGTCCCTGCAGCTCCCACCGCGGCCGTCGGCCCAGCCGGCGGTCCGGCTGCGGATGGGAAGCGCTTACACCGGCACGACGCCGCTGCTCGGTACCCTCGCGAAGCGGGTCGAGAGCGAGGTCTGGAAGGTGTCCGCCGGCACCGTCGAGATTCGCTTCCACGAGCCGGACAGCCTGGTGCCGGTCGCGGCGATGTTCGACGCCGTCGCATCCGGCACGCTCGATGCCGCGTTCGCCTCGCCGCGGTTGTGGGAAGAGCAGATCCCGGCGTTATCGCTTTACGGCGGCATTCCGTTCGGCCCCGCCGCCGCTGAGTACTTGGCTTGGTTCGATTTCGGCGGCGGCGCGCGGCTGTTCGAGGAGATCCATCACCGGCATGGCGTTCACGCCATCCTCTGTGGTGTGGCCACCGCCAAGGCCGCCGGCTGGTTCCGGGAGCGCATCGGGGCGGCCAGCGACCTCCAGGGCCTTCGCATGCGGATCGACGGGCTTTCAGCCAAGGTCATGGCGCGGCTCGGTGTCGAGCCCGTGCCGCTCGACGGCGGTGCCGTCTTCGCCGCCCTGGAAGCCGGCGAGATCGACGCTGTCGCCCACTGGATGCCGGCCGTCGACCTGAGACTCGGCTTCCAGGACCACCTCAAGCACTACTATCTGCTGGGCTGGCGCCAGCCGGCGACGCTGCTGACGCTGATCGTCAACCGGAGTAGCTGGGAGGGGCTGACGGCGCCCCAGCGAACGCAGATCGAGGCGGTGTGCGGCGACAACGTACGCTTCGGCCTCGCCGCCGGTGGGTCGCTGCAGTTCGCCGCCCTCAAGGAGCTTTATGCCGGTGGTATCCAATTTCACCGCTGGTCGACGGAGATCCACGAAGCGCTGGAGCGGGCTTGGCGGGAGGTGGTCGAGGAGGAGGCGGGAACCGATACCGAGTTCCAACGGGTTTGGCAGTCGCTGAAATCCTTCCGCGCGGAGTACGCGATCTGGCAGGAGCTGAGCCGGCCCTGAGCTCCTCCCCCCACGGTCGGTCGGCAACCCCGCGAGCTGGGAGACGGTCGCGGCCGACAACGGTGTTCGCCGCCAACGGCGGCGGAGTCGGCGGGAACGGTTGCAACCGCCGCGCCGCTGACGGATAATGCTTCGATGCACCGCAACATCGTTCTCGAAGAAGGCGGGAGAATGCCCCAATGACCAACAAAGCCCTGATCGTTTGCGCCGCTGCACTTGCCGTCGGCCTTTCCGGCGGGTCGGCGATTGCCGCCGACGCCGCAGCCGGAGCGGAGGTGTTCAAGAAGAAGTGCACCGCCTGTCACAAGGCCGAAGAGGGTAAGCACGGGACCGGACCGTCACTGTTCGGAGTCTTCGGCAAGAAGGCCGGTGGCACGGATTTCAAGCGCTACGTCGGTCTCAAGGGTGCCGATTTCGAATGGGACGAAGCGTTGCTGATTGAGTACCTCGCCGACCCCAAGGCGTTCGTTGAAACGCACACCGCGAACAAGCGGAGCTCGATGACCTTTAAGCTCGCCGACGAGCAGGAGCGCATCGCCGTCGTCGAGTATATGAAGACCCTCAAGTAGCCGCTTGCTGGCCCGCGCCGCCCGGAGGCGGACGGTTCGGGCTCTCGCGAAACAACCGCCGCGGTCTCTGGCGCGACCGCGGCGGCGGACTCGTCATTCTCGCACCACAAGCACCGAGCAGGCCGCGTGACGAACGACGCGGGCGGCGTTGGGGCCGAGCAGATAGTCTCTGAGCTCCGGCCGGTGCGCCGCGATGACGATCAGATCGGCACCGATGGTGTTCGCCGCGGCAATGATCTCCTGGTAGATCGTTCCCTGGCTGACGATCCGCTGGACGCAGATGTCGTCCGGCACGTATTCGGCGACGAACGCCCGCAGCGCCTCCAGGACCGCGTCCTCCACCTGCTTCTCGTAGTCGTCGGGAAAGAACTGTCCGACCAGCGGCATGCCGACGTTCGGCGCCACCGCGATCAGGTGCAGGGTCGCAGCGAACGCCCGACAGTACTCGATTGACGTCGGCAGCGCCTTTCGCCACGAACTCTCCTCGTTGAGATCGACGGCGAGCAGAATCTGGCGATACATCGGAATCACTCCCCGGGCGCCCGAACGGCGGCGACCTGTCCGCGCCGGCGCGTCCATTGCATGACCAGCACCAGCGCGAGCAGTGCAAGCGCGAACGGCCACACCCATTCCTTGGCCGGCTGGCCCAGCTGTTTGACGTCGATCGCGGTTACGAAGTCGCCGAAGTCGAGGCCGCTCTGCTCGGCGAGGCCGTTGAACACCATGTTGGCAACGAGGTAGCGGCCGTCGGGCTCCCGCTCGAGGGTCACGCCCAAGGCCTCGGCGATCGGGCGATCGGTTTCCGGCGCCTCGATCACGAACAGCTTGTAGCGGTCACCATAGCGGGTCTCGCGGGTCACATGCAGGCGGACGGCGCGGCCCGCCTCGACCGCGACCGTACCGCTGATGACCTGTTCGGCTTCGATGGTGGCGAACGGCGGAAAGACCCGGTCCATGAAAGCGCCGGGGCGGAACAGCGCCAGCGTCACCACCAGCAGCAGGATCGCCTCGTGGAGGCGGACCTTGACCAGCAGCCAGCCCTGAGTGGCCGAGGCGAAGCAGAGCATGGCGACCAGCGCGGTCGCGAACACGGCGATCCCGTGCCACCAGTTCTCGACGCCGATCAGCAACAGGGTCGGGTTGAAAATGAACACGAACGGCAACACGCCGGTGCGGATGTCGTACAGGAACGCCTGCACTCCGGTCCGCAGCGGATCGGCGCGCGAGATCGCCGAAGCAGCGAAGGCGGCGAGGCAGACCGGAGGGGTCGAATCGGCCATAATTCCGAAGTAGAATACGAACAGGTGCACGGCGATCAGCGGCAACACCAGTCCGGAGGCGTTGCCGAGCTCGACCAGGACTCCGGCCAGTAACGACGCCACCACCAGATAGTTCGCGGTGGTCGGCAACCCCATGCCGAGCACCAGGCAGAGAACGGCCGTCATCGTCAGCAGCACGTACACGTTGCCACCGGAGATCGCCTCGACGACGCCGACAAGGGCGTTGTTGAGACCGGTCGAGGACACCGCGCCGACTATGATGCCGGCGCAGCCGACGGCGATGGCGATGCCGATCATGTTGCGTGCCCCAGCCACCATCCCGGCGTAGACGTTGGCGAGGCCGTAGGCGAAGGCGTCGATCGCCTGGACCTGCCCGCTGCGGATCGCGACGATCACCGGCTCGACGACCATCACCACCATCAGCGTTACGATCGACCAGAACACCGCGCTGCCCGCGGTCCAGTTCTCGACCATCAGCAGGTACGCCAGAGTAGCGATCGGGATCAGGTAGTGGACGCCGCCGAGGAACGTCCGCCCGAGGCGCGGAATGTCGATCGGCTCCAGACCCTTGAGCCCCAGTTTCATCGCCTCGAGATGCGCGATGTAGAGCAGTGCGAGGTAGCTGATGATCGCGGGGATGAAGGCGGCCTTGACCACCTCGACGTACGGAATGCCGATCAATTCGGCCATGATGAAGGCGGCGGCGCCCATGATCGGCGGCATGATCTGGCCGTTGGTCGACGCCGCCACCTCGATCGCCCCGGCCTTCACCGCCGGGATGCCGATCCGCTTCATCACCGGAATCGTGAAGGTGCCGGTGGTGACCACGTTGGCGATCGACGAGCCGGAGATCAGCCCGGTCATTCCCGAGGCCAGGACTGCCGCCTTCGCCGGTCCGCCACGGTACTTGCCGACCATCGCGAAAGCGAGATCGAGGAAGTACTTGCCCGCGCCCGCCTTGTCGAGCAGCGCGCCGAACATCACGAACAGGAACACGAACCCCACTGAAACGGAAATCGGGATGCCGAAGATCGCCTCGCCGCTCAGCCACTGGTAGCCGATCAGCCTCGGCAGCGAGACCCCCTTGTGGGCGATGATGTCGGGCATCGACTGCCCGAACAGCGAGTAGGCGAGGAACGCCGAGGCGACGATCACCAGCGGCAGGCCGATCGAGCGCCGGGTGCCTTCCAGAAGCAGCACGATGCCGACGCCGCCCAGGATCGCCTCGAACGGGAACCGGAACCCGAACAGATCGACGACCAGCAACACGCCGTGGCGACGCACCATGCCGCCGTAACCGAGGAACAGATACAGCGCAGCACCGCAGGCGAGACATGCAAGGACGAGATCGTACCAGGGGATGCGGTGCGAGGCGAACCGCGGGGCTGCCGGAAAGGTGAGAATGCAGAGCAGCAGCGCGAAAGCGAGGTGAATACCGCGCGCCGGGACGTCGGTGATGATACCGAAGTTGAAGATGAACGGCAGCGGCGAGGCGATCCACAGCTGGAATACCGACCACGCGAAGGCGATCAGGCCGAGAACGACGGCGAGGCGGGGGCCATGCTTGTGGCCGGTGAACTCGATGTCTTCGAGCTGCCGGACGAGCGAGCCTTCTCCCGGTCGCGATGACGGTTGCGGCCCCTCAGCCATTGCGCACGCCAATCGGAGGGGCGCTGGATCCGCGGCAACCGGCGCGGACGACCGGCGCCGCGAAGGGCGCCGGCATCGCAGGCATCGGGCCGACTACATCCAACCCTTCTCCTTGTAGTAGCGGACCGCTCCGGGATGGAGCGGCGCCGTCAGACCGTCCTTGATCATTTTCTGCGGATCGAGGGTGGCGAACGCCGGATGGAGGGTCCGGAAGTCCTCGATGTTCTCCATCACCGCCCGCACCACCTCGTAGACGGTCTGCTCGTCGACGTCGGCGCCGGTAACGAAGGTCGCCATCACGCCAAAGGTGGTGACGTCCTCGGTGGTGGTTTTGTAGGTTCCGGCCGGAATGGTGGCGAAGGCGTAGTACGGAAACTCGGCGACCAGCTTCTCCTCCACCGGACCGTTGAGATTGATGATCCGGGCGCCACAGCCGTCGGTCGCCACCGCGACGCCGGCATTCGGCACCCCGACGGTGTAACCGAAGGCGTCGATCTTGCCGTCGCAGAGGGCGTTCGATTGTTCGGTCGAGGTCAGTTCGGTGGCGATCCTGAAATCCTCCACCGCGGTGCCGTGAGCGGCCATCAACACCTCCATGGTGCCACGCTGGCCGGAGCCGGGGTTGCCGATGTTGACCCGCTTGCCTTTGAGATCGGCCCAGCCGTCGATGCCGGAGTCTTTGCCGACGATGATGTGGAACGGTTCGGGGTGGATGGAGAACACCGAACGCAGCTTCTCGAACGGCTTCACCCGATCGGGCGCGGTGCCCTTGAAGGAATGGTATTGCCAGTCCGACTGGGCGACGCCGAAGTCGAGTTCGCCCTCGGCGATCTGGCCGATGTTGTAGGTCGAACCGCCGGTCGACGGCGCCGAGCAGCGGATGCCGTGGCGCCGGCCCGATTCACGCCCCTCGGCCGCCTCCTTGTGGATCAAGCGACAGATGGCATTGCCGGCGGCGAAGTAGACGCCGGTCGGCCCACCGGTGCCGATGGCGATGAACCGCCTCTGTCCCTGGGCGGCCGCCTCGAACGCGATCATCCCGACAGCCGCCGCCACGGCCAGCGCCAGCCCCGTCACGGTGAACTTTCGCATGTCCTTCGATCCTCCCTCTAGTGTTGACATCACGGCAATCCGGCCGCCCCCGGCTAGCGAGCGAATCCGCCCGTCCTCGGATCCGCGACACGGCTCGCCGCCCCCGCACCAGCTCTTGCCTGTTCGTCCCCATGACGAGTTTACCGTCAGCATCGATCGGGACAACCCTCGATTTGCCCGCCGTGCCTGCCTCGGCTCGGGAGCGGTCGGAAGGCAACTTCCGGCGTGGTCCGCCGCCGGACCGCTCTCGCCGGCCGGCTGGCGGATCGTGACCTCACTGGACCGCAGCGGTGAGGGCAGCGTCGATCGCGGCGGCGAGCCGCTCGACGATCTCGGCCACGTCGCTCTCGGCGACAATGAACGGCGGCGCCAGCAGGACGTGGTCACCGCGCAACCCGTCGGCAGTGCCGCCCGCGGGATAGCAGATCAGGCCGCGGGCCATGCCCTCGGCCTTGATGCGGGCGTGCAGGGCGAGCGCGGGATCGAACGGCTCCTTCGTGTCCCGGTCGGCGACCAACTCGATGCCTCGGAACAGCCCCCGACCCCGAATGTCGCCGACATGGGGGTGCTGGCCGAGACGGGCGACCAGCATACGGTTCAGCGCCTCGCCCTGGACGCGGACGTTGCGGAGCAGGTCGCGATCGCGTATCGCGCGTTGCACCGCCAGCGCCCCGGCACAAGCGGTGGCATGGCCGATGTAGGTGTGGCCGTGCTCGAACCTGCCGCTGCCCCGCTGGAACGGCTCGTACACGCGGTCGCGAACCAGGACGGCGCCGATCGGCTGATAGCCGGCCCCCAGCCCCTTGGCGAGACACATCAGGTCGGGAACGACGCCGTCCTGTTCACAGGCGTGTAGGGTTCCGGTGCGGCCCATGCCGCTCATCACTTCGTCGAGAACGAGCAGCACGCCGTAGCGGTCGCAGATCTCGCGGATGCGCTGGAAGTAGCCCGGCACCGGGGGCACGGCACCGAGGGTCGCGCCGACCACGGTCTCGGCGACGAAGGCCGAGACGATCTCTGGACCGAGCCGCAGGATCGCCGTCTCCAGCTCGTCGGCGACGCGGCGCCCGTACGCGTCCTCGGTCTCGCCCCGCTGCCGATGACGGTAGGCGTAGCAGGGCGCGATGTGGGTGGTTTCGATCAGCAGAGGGCCGAACAGCGTGCGGCGGCCGATGTTGCCGCCGACCGCCAGCGCGCCCAGCGTGTTGCCGTGATAGCTCTGGCGGCGGGCAATGAAGCGGTGGCGGCGCGGCTCGCCGATTTCGACGAAGTACTGGCGCGCCATTTTCAGCGCCGCCTCCATCGCCTCCGAGCCCCCGGAGGTGAAGTAGACATGAGCAAGGCCGGGCGGAGCCCCCTCGACCAACAGGTCGGCCAGCTGTTCCGCCGGCTCGGAGGTGAAGAAGGCGGTGTGGGCGAAGGCCAGTTTCTGCACCTGGGCGACAATCGCCGCCCGCACGTCGGGATCGCTATGGCCGAGGGCGGACACCGCGGCGCCGCCGGAGGCGTCGAGATAGCGTCGGCCATCGGCATCGACGATGTAGAGGCCGTCGCCCGCAGCCGCCGTCGGCAGCGGAGCATGCAGCTGGCGATGAAAGACGTGGTTCAGACCGTCCTCCCGACCCTGTCGCGGTGAGGGCCGCAAGTCATCCCGCAACGGTGACGGCGCTTGCCCGCAAGTCCACTCCGGCATCGTAGGCATCTCCACGGAACGTCGCAATCGAGGATCCGCGGATACGACCTGCGAGGTCGGCATTGTCGGCCTTGGGGACGGTGGCTAGGATGCGGCCTCCGCCGTCGTCACCCTCGGGTCCGGGAACCGCGCCATGCACATCGATATCAAGAACTACATCCGCTCGATTCCCGATTTTCCCAAGCCGGGCATCCTGTTCTACGACATCTCCACCCTGCTCGCCCATGCCGATGCCTGGTCGGTGGCCATGGGACGGCTGGCCAAGGCGGTGAGCCGGCATCAGCCGGACATGCTGGCCGGCATCGAGTCGCGAGGATTTCTCGTCGCCGCCCCCCTCGCCCTGAAACTCGGGCTCGGCTTCGTGATGGTGCGCAAGCGAGGCAAGCTGCCGGGCCCGACCATTCCCCACGAATATGCCCTCGAGTACGGCACCGACATCATCGAGATCCAAGAAGACGCCGTGCAGCCGGGTCAGCGGGTGGTCATCCTCGACGATCTGTTGGCAACCGGTGGCACCCTGTCGGCGACGGCGGCGCTGCTGCGCAGGGTCGGCGCCGAGGTGGTCGGCGCCGCCTGCATCATCGAACTGTCCTTTCTCGACGGCCGGTCGCGGTTGGACATGCCGGTCACGACCCTGGTTTCCTACGAGCGCTAGCGTCGTCTGCTCGGGAGAGGGCGTGGCGGGCGACCTTCCTCATCACGCTCGGCAGCGCCTGGGCGTCGAGACGATCGGTCGGCCACCAGACGCCCGCGACGGCGCCGTCGTCGTCGCTGTGCCCCACCCACACGCACAGTTCGAGGTCGAAGTGGGTGAAGGGGTGGCGCACCGCTTCCGCCAACGGTCGCCAATCCGCCGGCAGCGGTGCCGCCGCCGCCGCCTCGGCCTCCATCCACGGCCGCTCCCGCCATTCCGTCGTCGGCACCTCCATCAAGCCGCCGAGCAGACCTCGGGCCGGGCGCTGGCGAAGCAGCACGCTGCCGTCTCCCCGTTCGACCCAGAAAGCGACCCCGCGACGGGTGGGTTTCGGCCGCTTGCGGGCCGCTTTCGGAAAGGCCTCGGGCCGGCCGGCAGCGAGGCCGGCGCACCCGCTCATCCAGGGGCACGCATCGCAGCGGGGGGTCCGCGGTGTGCAGACGGTGGCGCCGAGATCCATCATCGCCTGCGCGAAGTCGCCCGGACGGTGGTCCGCGACCAGTGCCGCGGCGAGGCTCTCGATCCGTGGCCGCGCTTGCCGCGGCGGCGCCGCGACGGCATGCAGGCGGCTCAGTACCCGCAGCACGTTGCCGTCCACCGGCACCGCCGGTTGGTCGAAAGCGATCGCGGCGATCGCCGCGGCCGTGTAGGCGCCGATCCCCGGCAATCGGCGCAGGTCCTCCACACGCTCGGGGAATCGTCCATGCAGGGTGTCAGCCACCGTTCGCGCACAGGCGTGCAGGTTGCGGGCCCGTGCGTAGTAGCCGAGCCCCTGCCAAGCGTGCAGCACCTCGTCGAGCTCGGCCGCCGCCAGATCGCCGACGGTCGGCCAGCGCGCGATGAAGGTCGCGAAATAGGGGATGACGGCGACGACCGTCGTCTGCTGCAGCATGATCTCGCTGACCCACACCCGGTACGGTTCGACCGCCACCGTCGGTGGCGCCCGCCACGGCAGCTCCCGCCGATGGCGGTCATACCAGGCGAGCAGGCGGCGGCGGAGTTGGGTCGCGGAAGCGGGCACGGCGGGCACTCCCCGATTGCCGACGGTGGCGAAGGACCATAGCATGGGTCCGACAACGACGGCGACGGGCGGAGCGGCCGATGGTGAAACGACAAGGCATGCGGGCGCTGGCGGAAACGGTCGCCGCGATCACCGCTCCGGTGTTCCGCAAACGCGGCTTCGCCGACGGGGCGATCGTCGCCGATTGGCCGGCGATCGTCGGCGAAGCGCTGGCCACCCACAGCGCCCCAGAGAGGGTCAGCTACCCACGCGGCCGCTCCGGCGAGGGCACGTTGCGGCTGCGCATCGCCCGCGGCGGCCTCGCCACCGAGTTGCAGCATCTGGAACCGGTTCTAGTCGAACGGATCAACGGCTATTTCGGCTATCGGGCGATTGCCCACCTGCAATTCGTTCACGGGCCGCTGCCACCGCGCCCGCCGGCCCGTCGGATGCCGGAGCGGCGGCTCACTACCGACCAGGAGAGCGAACTCGCCGCCGCGCTCGCCGCCGTCGACGAACCGAAGTTGCGCGAGGCTCTGGAGCGGCTGGGACGCGTCATCCTCGGCCGCACCGCCGGTTGATGGTGCACGACGCCGTCGGCGCCTTAGCGGCCGGAGCCAGTCGGGTTCGACGATCGACCGGCGGTGAGCCGCGGCCACAGGAGTTCACCCAGGACCGAGCTGCAGACGACGATGATCGCGACCACCTGGATCGCGGTGATCGGCTGGGTCAGGAACATCAAGGCCAGCAACGCCGTGATCACCGGCTTCAGGAAGAACAAGTAGGACCCGCGGGTGATGTCGGGCACCGCCGCCAGCCCGCCCAGCCACAGGAGCTGGGTGATCGTGGTATTCCAAACCCCGAGGGTCAACAACGACCAGCGCTCGCCCGCCGGCCGGTCGAACAGGGTGAACGGGTCGACCCAGACGTTCCAGGCGAGACCGACGATGATCCACAACCCTGCTGCGCCGATGGTCATGCTGATGGTGGTGATGCGGATCGCCCCGTACTGGTTGATCAGCGGCCGCACCATTACCGTATAGACGGCGACCAGGGCGGCGCAGGCAACTGCCAGACCGATGCCGACGAGCGCATCCTCGCGCCCCGCCAACCTGCCGAGATAGCCGTCTGTCACCAGCAGCGCGATGCCGGCCAGCGCACAGGCGCCGCTGATCAACTTCGGCACCGTGAAGGCGACCCGGTTGATGATCAAATTGGCGAGGCCGACGAAGATGGGGATCGTGGTGACCAGAGTGCCGACCTGGACGATGGTGGCAAAGTCGAGCGACCAGTGGAACGCGAGATAGGCGAGGCTGACCCCGACCAGCGACAGCCATACGAGGCGAACGCCGTTCTCCCTCAGCGGCGTGATCAGATCACGGGTGCTCCGCATGGCGAGGGCGGCGATCAGCAGACCGGCACTGCCGATCAGGTAGCGCCAGACCGATGTCTCGGGCCCGGCGACCCCGGAGAGCACCGCGAAGAACTCGCTCGACGCATGACCGCAGACCCCGGCGAGAACGACGACGTAGGCGAGACTGGAGCGACCGGCCACCGCCGTCAGTCCAGCGCGGCGAACGCGATCAGGCCGGCCGCCAGAGCCGTCGGCCGCTCGGCCGGGATCAGATGGCCGGCGTCGGCCATCTCCAAGGTCTTCGCCCGCGGCAGCCGGGCGGTCAGCGCCATCACCTCGTCGCGATCGTAGAACAGTCGATCCTGAAGGCCGGTCACCACCAGCGTCGGCACCGAGATCTGCTCGTACGGCACCTCCCAGTCGGTGCTGCGGGCGTGTGCGAGCAGGGAGAAATGGCCGTCCGCGGGATCGATTGGCACGTAGGGCTCATCGCCGAGGAAATCACCGCGGATCTTGGCCAGCCGTTCGGGGCCGACCAGCAGCGGCATGTACAGGTCGAGGACGAGGCGCAGCCCACCGACCCGCGCCGCCCGGGCCATCGCCGTGTTGATCCAATCGAGCCGCGGACCGGAACGGCGCAGGGTGTTGATCAGGACCAGCGCTTCCGCCGGCGCACCGGCGAGCAAGGCCCGCATCGCGAACAGCCCGCCGATCGACAGCCCGACCAGAACGGGGCGGGGCGGCGCGACGGCGGCGATCAGGCGGCCGAGGTCGGCGACGATAAGCGCCTCGTCGAGAGGGGTGCCGGGGGTGAACGGGCTTCCCGCCTGGCCGCGAAAATTCCAGGCGAGCGTGCCGTAGCCGGCGGTGCGCAACGTCGGACCGATGTCGGTCTGCCAAGTCGCGGTGCTGCCGGTCAGGGCGTTGACGAACACGAAGGTTTGCTGCCGCACGCTCGGCGGGTCGTATTCATAGTAGAGGCCGTCCACATCTCCGAGGGCGAGCACTCTGCCATCACCGATCCCCGCCACAGCCCCCTCCCCTTGCCGTCGATCCGTGCCGAACCTTGCCGTTCCCGCGCGTGCCCGTCAACGTTCGCGCGTTCGCCTCGCCCGCGACCCGCTGGTCGCACAACCGCCGCCATCGGACGGCGGCGACCGAGGCCGTTGCGGCGTCGCGACCGGCGTTTGCCGCATTTCCCGAGGCGCGCACAGGGGTGCGCGGCGCCGCCTCGCGGGGAGGCGGGCAGCGGCACCCGCTTTTACCGGACCTGGCGGCGGCGTTCGGCGCCCAGCGCCTCGAGCAGGTGATTGATCGCGAGCGTCGCCTGCTGTTCGCTCGTCGCATCTTTGCGGTCGCGCTCGCGCATGATCCATGCGGAGAGGATTGAGCGCAATCTGGCCTTGCCGTCGCTGCTGCGGGCGAGCGTGTTGAGCTCCGCGAGTGCCGGGGTGGCGGTGGTGCGATCCTTGTTGATGATGGCATCGACAGCGGCGTCGATGTCCTGTTCGCCGACCTTGCCCCCCAGAATCTCGCACAGCTCGTTGCGCAGGTCTTCGTAGCCTTCGATCATGTCCCTCTCCCTACCCCGCAATAAAGGAAAGCCATCCTAAAGAAGCCACAACGGCTCTGGGGGCGATCTTAGCGGACCAGGTGAATGCGGTGCAACAGAAACCGCGGATGCGAGAGCACCTCGGGGGCCGACCGCTGCCACCACCGCCGCCAGCTGCAAATCAGGACGGTCCAGGAAAAAAGCCGGGCTGGCATGCACGGTCTATGTTCCCAGTGACAATTTGGTGACGGCCGGCCATAATGTTGCGTTGCAGCATTTTCGCATGCGAGCGCGAAACTCGGCTGCGGCAACGGGTTGGCGAAGGCCGGGACGATGGCGAAACTTTCGGAATTGGGCAAGGTGATGCACGAGGAGCACTTCCGCACCCTGGTTCTGATTTGCGGCATCGAGAACCGCATCGGCGGGGATGCTGCGAACCGCCCGATCGATCCCACCGACTCGGAGGACCGGGTGCTGCTGGAGGACCTGGTGGAGGGGCTTCAGGAGATCATCGGCCACAACGCTTTCGAGGAGTCCGTTCTGTTTCCCTTGCTCGACAGCGATGGTGCCGGGGACTTGGCGCTGTTGCTCACCCAGGAGCATTTCGTGATGGGGCCGCAGGCCAAGCGGTTGCGCGCGCTCGCCTCCGAGATCCTCGCCTGCGGAGCTTCCGAGGAGCGCTGGGCGACCTTCCGCGCCGTGGCGGCGGAGTTTGCCAGTCAGTTGATGGGGCACCTGCAGAAGGAGGAGATGACGATCGTCCAGCGGCTTTCGACCCTCCTCGACCGCGAGGTCGATCACGCCCTGGCGCTCCGCCGGACCGCGGAACGTGACCGCAGCAAACCCGCCAAGAGAGCCGGCGAGGCCGCGTAGCACCGCCCGCCGCGAACAGCCGGCGAAATCCCAGTCGTCACCCTCCTCTGGAGATACGGACCTGCATCGTCGTCGAATGGTATGGTCACCGCCGACGGGTTCGGCTACCAAACCTCCTGTCTGATGGAGCGCGACTCCACCGACTTCTGGAGGATCGACGCCTGCCTCCTGATCCCGGACAAGGCTCGAACCGCCTGACGTCCGGTCCCGGCGGCCTCCCGCCACCGCGGCGGCGCGCCGGCGGGTGCGCCGAACTGAGATCCACGGCCACACGATCAGACGCAGCACGTCTTGAACGGAACGGCGCCCGCTGCTATCAAACCAGGACAGGCACGGCCGCTCTCGGTGCGGTGGGGCCATCCTTTCGGCACGGGGACGCCTTTGACCGGTCTCGGAACCGCCTCCTTGCGAACGGCAGACATGCTTCGCCTCGCGGTTGCCGTTCTCGCTCTGATCGGCCTCGCGATCGCCCCACGACCGGCCGGCGCCGAACCGGTGCAGGCGCGCAAGGCCTACGATTTCGTCGACTCCCTCGGCGTGGTCGCCCATGTCAGCCGGCGCCAGGGTGTGCTCGACGACGCCGGCTGGGCGAAGATCAGCGACGCCATCGCCGAGATCGGCCTCCGCTACGTCCGCACCACCGTCACCAACGCGGTCGGAATCGCCAGGGTCCGAGCCATGCACGCCAAGCACGGCACCCGGTTCAACCTCAGGATCGACAGCCGCGCGCTCGACGCCGGCTCCGACCAACCGTTGAGGCCGGCCGCCATCGACACGCTGGTCGCCCTGGCCAAGGAGGTCGGCCCGGAAGCGATCCTCTCCTTCGAGGGCCCTAACGAGTACAACGCGCAGGGTCAGAAGCACGGCAACAACGCCTGGCCCGACGAATTGCGGACGTTCGCCCGGCTGATGTTCGAACGGATCAAGGCCGACCCCGAGATCGCCGACAAGCCGGTGATCGCGCCGTCGATCTGGCGTCGCCGGGTGCAGGATTTCCAGGCGGTCGGCGACATCGGCGCGTTCGTCGACCGCGCCTGCCTCCACAACTACAACGCCAGCCGGCCGCCCAGCCACGAACTTGACGAGCGGATCGCCAACGCCAGGATTCTCGCCCCCGGCGCCCCGGTGTGGGTGACCGAATACGGCTACAACAGCGCCGTCGGTCGCCGCGGCGTTCACTTTCCGATCACCGAGTACTCCCAGGCCAAGTATCTGCCGCGTTACGCCGCCGAGTTCTTCCTCCGCCCCGAGGTCGAGCGGGTGTTCAACTTCCAGATCATCGACGAATGGCCGAGCGCCGAGATGCCGGACAAGGCGTGGGGGCTGCTGCGCAACGACTTCTCCCGGCGGCCGTCCTTCCACGCGATGAAGAACGCCATTGCCCTGCTCGACGACGGGGACGGCGACTTTACGCCTGGACGCCTCGACTACCGCCTCTCGGGCGACATGCGCGACGTCCGGAGTTTTCTCGTCCAGAAGAAGAACGGGGTCTTCTACCTCGTCCTCTGGCAGGAGGTTGAAAGCTACGATCGTTTCGCTCAGAAGGACCTGCATCCCTCCCCACGACCCGTGACAGTGACGTTCGCGGCGCCGCCGGCGGGCGTCCGCACCTACCTGCCGACCGGGCTCGATCGCAGCGATCCGGAGACTGCGCGCAGCCCGGTCGCCTCATTCGCGGCGCCGACTTCGATCGAACTGCTCGTCCCCGACCACTTGCTGATCGTTGAGATCACCCCCCCGTAGGCGGTAGCCACGGCGCGCAGCGCGGCCGTCGTCACATTTCTCTGGCGTGGCGACGATCGGAAAATTATGGTCTTGCACCCACGAGTGCTGCGCGCCGCCCTGAGCGCCGCGCCGACAGAATAACGGGGCTGGGAGAGGGCTCCTTGATCCGCGCGATCAGCCTTGCCGGGGTGCTTGCCGTCCTCTGGCTCCTGCTTTCCGGTTACGTCCACGAGCCGCTCCTGCTGGGTTTGGGAGCTGTGTCGGTGGCGGGCGTCGCGTTTATCGCCCGCCGCATGGACGTCATCGACCACGAGGGTCATCCGATCCAGCTTAGCTCGCGGGCCTTGCTCTACTGGCCGTGGCTGCTCAAGGAAATCGTGCTCGCCAACATCGACGTCGCGAAGGTGCTGATCCGGTGGCGCATGCCGCTCGACATCGCGGTGTTCAACGTTAAGGCTTCGCAGCGGAGCGAGCTCGGGCGGGTCGTCTACGCCAATTCGATCACTCTGACCCCGGGAACGGTGACCCTCGCCCTCGATGACGACATTCTGACCGTCTATGCGCTGACCACCGGCGCTGCCGAAGGGGTCAATTCGGGCGAGATGGACCGGCGGGTCAGTGCGCTCGAGGGCAATTCGAGATGTTCGCCGCCGCAGCCCTCGCCGTCCTGTTGGTGATGGCCCTGGTTCTGGCGCGCGCGATCATGGGACCGACGGTCTATGATCGGATCCTGGCGGTCAACGCCTTCGGCACCATGACCGTGGTGCTGATCGCGGTGTTCGGATTTCTGGTCGGCCGTCCGGAGTTCCTCGACATCGCCCTCGTCTATGCGCTGATCAACTTCATCGGCACCATCGCGGTGACGAAGTACGTCAAGTTCGCCCATCTCGGCGCCCCGGTCGACGAGGGTGACTGGGAAGAAGTGTAGTGGCGTTGCTGCTCGACGTTCTGAGCTGGGCCTGCATCGCCGGAGGTGCGGCGTTCGCCATCATCGGCGCGGTCGGCATCCTGCGGCTACCGGACGTGTTCGCCCGAATGCACGGTGCCGGCGTCGTCGAGACCCTGGGTGCCGGGTTGATCCTCGTCGGCCTGATGCTGCAGGCCGGCCTGTCGCTGATCACCATCAAGCTGGTGCTGATCGTCGCGTTTTTGCTGTTTACCAACCCGACCACGACCCACGCGCTGGCACGGGCGGCGCTGAACGGCGGCGTCAACCCGCTGATCGAACCCAAGGAGAAGAGCGGAGGCGGACGATCGGAAGTCTGATCGATATCGCGCTGCTGCTGTTCATGGCAGTCACCGGCCTGGCGATGGTGTGGCTGCGCAACCTGTTCGCCGTGGTCATGATGTCGGGGATCTTCAGCCTGTCGGCGGCGACGCTGTAAGTGGTTCTCGACGCCGTCGACGTCGCCTTCACCGAGGCGGCGGTCGGCGCCGGCATCCCCACCGTGCTCGGGCTGGCCACTCTCGCGGTGGTCGGGACCGAGCTGGAGAAGCGGCAGACGCGCAGCTTCGTCGGACCGGTGCTGATCGTGTTGATCACCGGCGCGGCGTTGATCTACGGCACCCTCGACATGCCCCACTACGGCGATCCGTCCGCCCCCATCCATCACCACGTCGCCCCCCGCTACATCCAGGACTCGGGTCGGGAGGTGGGCGTTCCCGACATCGTGACATCCGTGCTCGCCAGCTATCGCGGCTACGACACTCTCGGCGAGGCGTTCGTCATCTTCACGGCCGCCGCCGGCGTGCTGGTGCTGCTCGGTCGAGGCCGCCGGCGCGGCCGCCAGGGTCCCGACCAGGAAGGTCTCGAATGAAACGCAAGGCAGCGCTGCGCGTCACTGCCAAGGTGCTGATCCCGCCGATCTTGCTGTTCGCCCTCTATGTCCAGTTCCACGGCGACTTCGGACCCGGCGGCGGCTTCCAGGCCGGCGTGATTTTCGCTTCGGCGTTCATCCTGTATGCACTGCTGTTCGGCGTCGCCAATGCCCGTCGGGTCGCACCGGCCGGGGTGGTGCGGGCGACCCTCGCCCTCGGCGTCCTGCTTTACGCTGGCGTCGGATTCGCCAGTCTCGTGTTAGGCGGGCCCTACCTCGACTATTCGATCCTCGCCCACGATCCCGTCCACGGCCAGCATCTCGGCATCATGCTGATCGAATTCGGGGTCGGCACGACGGTTGCTTCGGCGATGATTACCATCTTCTTCATCTTCGCGGGCCAAGACCCGCGGATCGGACGCGAAGAGCGCTGAGCGATGGGCGGGCCCGGGCTCTACAACTATTGGATCGTCGTCGTTTTGATGATGATCGGCTTTTTCGTCGTCATCGCCCAGGGCAATCTTGTCAAGAAGATCTTCGGTCTCAACGTCTTCCAGGTCGCGGTCTTCGTCTTCTACATTTCGATGGCGAAGGTGGAGGGTGGCACCGCACCGATCCTGGACGACCGAATCGAGATCTATTCCAACCCCCTGCCCCACGTGCTCATCCTCACCGCCATCGTCGTCGGCGTCGCCACCATGGCGCTCGGGCTGGCATTGGTGGTGCGCATCCGCGACGCCTACGGCACCATCGAGGAGGACGAGATCGAGCAGCTAGAGGGCGATACCCCTTGATCTCGCCGCATCTGCCGGTGCTGCAGGTGGTGGTGCCGCTGATCGCGGCCCCGGCGTGCGTGCTGGTGCGTCACGGCACCATCGCCTGGGCGCTGGCCCTCGTCATCACCTGGTCGACCTTCGCTATCGCCCTCGTGCTACTGGTCGATGTCACCGGGAGCGGCCCGATCTCGTATGCGATCGGCGGCTGGCCGCCGCCGTGGGGTATCGAATACCGGGTCGACGCCCTCGGTGCCTTCGTGGTGGTGATCGTCAGCGCGGTCGGCGCCGCCGTGATGCCGTTCGCCCGCGCCAGCGTCGCCCGCGAGGTGGCCGCCGACCGCGTCTACCTGTTCTACACCATGTATCTGCTCTGCCTCGCGGGACTGCTCGGCATCACCGTCACCGGCGATGCGTTCAACCTGTTCGTGTTCCTCGAGATCTCGTCGCTGTCGTCCTACGTGCTGATCAGTCTCGGCCGCGACCGCCGCGCGGTGACCGCCGCGTTTCGTTACCTGATCCTCGGCACCATTGGCGCCACCTTCTACATCATCGGCGTCGGCATGATGTACATGGTGACCGGTACCCTCAACATCGCCGACCTCGCGGAACGGCTGCCGGCGATGGCGGACTCGCGCACCGTGCAGATGGCGCTGGCCTTCCTCACCGTCGGCATCAGCCTCAAGCTGGCGCTGTTTCCGCTGCACCTTTGGCTGCCCAACGCTTACACCTTCGCGCCGTCGGCGGTGACGGTGTTCCTCGCGGCGACGGCGACCAAGGTCGCGGTCTACGTTTTGATGCGGATCGTCTACACGGTGTTCGGCGGGACGGTCATCTTCGCCGAGATGCCGATCGACGAGATGCTGATGGGGCTCGGCATGTTGGCGATGATCGGCGCTTCGCTGGTCGCCGCTTTCCAGGACAACGTCAAGCGTCTGCTCGCCTATTCCAGCCTGTCGCAGATCGGCTACATCGTCCTTGGCCTCAGTCTCGCCAATGTTTCCGGACTCGCCGGCGGGATCGTCCACCTGTTCAACCACGCCATGATGAAGGGCACCCTGTTCGTGGCGATGGGCTGCGTGTTCTACCGGGTGGGATCGGTGCACATCGATGCCCTCGCCGGGGTCGGCCGGCGGATGCCGTTCACCATGGCGGGAGCCCTGGTCGGCGGGCTGAGCCTGATCGGGGCTCCGCTGACAGTCGGCTTCGTCTCCAAGTGGTACCTGATCAGGGGCGCCCTCGAGCGCGGCCTGTGGCCGGTGGCCATGGTCGTTCTGGTCAGCGGCCTCCTCGCCCTGATCTACTTCTGGCGGATCGTCGAGGCCGCCTATTTTCGCCCGGCTCCCGCGAGCGCCGCCGAGATCCATGAAGCGCCGCTCGGGATGCTGATCTCGCTCGGCGTTCTGGCGGCGGCGTGCATCGGATTCGGCTTCGATGCGACCCCGACCATGACCATCGCCCTGCAGGCGGCGGCCAGCCTGCTCGGAGCGCAACCGTGACGCCGCAGCTGGCGATGCCGCTGGCGGTGGCCTTGCCGCTGGTCGGCGTCGGCCTGATCGTGCTCGCCCGCCACCGGCCCAATCTGCGCGAAGCGATGACGCTCATCACCGCGGTCGCCTTGTTCGCCGTCGTGCTGTCGATCCTGCCGGCGGTGGCCCGCGGCGAACGACCGCAGGTGGTGCTGTTCGAGATGTTTCCCGGCATCGCCCTCGCCTTCTCGGCGGAGCCGCTGGGCGCCGCCTTCGCCGCCATCGCCAGCTTCCTGTGGATCGTCACCTCGGTCTACTCGATCGGCTACATGCGCGGCCACCACGAACCGAACCAGACCCGCTTCTACGTCTTCTTCGCCGTCGCGCTGGCCACCACCATGGGGGTCGCCTTCTCCGCGAACCTGCTAACCCTGTTCACTTTTTACGAAGCACTGACGGTCTGCACGTTTCCGCTCGTGACCCATGCCGGCACCGACGCGGCACGGCGCGCCGGGCGGGTCTATCTCGGCATCCTGCTCGGGACCTCGATCGGTTTTCAGTTGTTCGCCATCGTCGCCACCGCGGTGATCGCCGGAACCCTCGACTTCACGGACGGCGGCATCCTCGCAGGCCGTGCCTCCGACGGCATGATTGCGTTTCTGCTCGCCCTTTACGTCTTTGGGATCGGCAAGGCGGCGCTGATGCCGTTCCACCGCTGGTTGCCGGCGGCGATGGTGGCACCGACCCCGGTCAGCGCCCTCCTGCACGCGGTCGCGGTGGTCAAGGCCGGCGTGTTCACGGTGCTCAAGGTCACCGTTTACGTGTTCGGCATCGACTTGCTGGCGACGACCGGCGCCGGCCTCTGGCTCGCCTACGTCGCCGCGGCCACCATCCTGATCGGCTCACTGGTGGCGATGACCAAGGACAACCTCAAGGCGCGGCTTGCCTATTCGACGGTGAGCCAGCTCTCCTACGTCGTCCTCGGTGCGATGCTGGCGACCGCTGCCGGTGTCACCGGTGGCGCCATGCACATCGCCATGCATGCGTTTGGCAAGATCACCCTGTTCTTTTGTGCCGGCGCCATCCTGGTCGCCAGCCACGAGACGGAAATCAGCCGGATGCGCGGTCTCGGTCGCCGGATGCCGTTCACCTTCGCCGCCTTCTTCGTCGCCGCCCTCAGCATCATCGGCCTGCCGCCGCTGGGCGGCGCCTGGAGCAAGTTCGCGTTGATCGTCGCCGCCGTCGATACGGGACAACTGGTGCTGGTCGCAGTGCTGATGCTCTCGTCGCTGCTCAACATCGCCTATCTAGTCCCGGTGGCGATCCGCGGCTTCCTGCCGGCGCCGGCGACGCCGGCCGGCACCGCCGCGACCGGCCTCGCCGAGGCGCCGCTGCTCTGCGTGGTGCCGTTGTGGCTGACCGCGATCGGCTGTGTCGTGCTGTTTTTCTATGCCGACCACCTCTACGATTTCCTGAGACCGCTGGGGGGAGGATAATCGTTGATGTCCGACGGAGAGCGCCCCGGCGGCCGGAGCACCGAGAAACCGACCATGGCGGGCAAGCTCGTCTGGGGACTGGGTCTGCTGTGCGCGCTGCTGTTCGGCGCCGACGCCTTCTACGCCAGGCACGGCCAGTTCGCGATCGAGGACGGGTTCGGCTTCTTCGCGATCTTCGGCTTCGTTGCCTGCGCGGCGGCAGTGCTGGCCGCCCGAGGGGTGCGTCGGCATTTGCAGCGCCGGGAAGACTTCTACGACCGCGATGATTAGCGTCAACCCCGGCCTGATCCTCGTCCTCGGTGCCCTTGTGGTGCCGTTGCTGCGCGGCAACGCCCGCGGCGTCGCAATGCTGGCGCTCTCGCTCGCTGGCCTCGCCTACTCCCTTTTGCTCCCGTCCGGCGGATCCGACCCCGCCTCGTTCCTCGACTTCGATCTGGTGCTGCTCCGCGTCGATCCGCTGGCCAGGGCGTTCGGCGGCGTTTTCTTCGTTGCCGCCGCGCTGGCGGCGCTGTTCGGGTTTCAGGATCGCGACCCGATCGCGCAAACCGCCGCTCTCGTCTATGCCGGAGGGGCGATCGGCGCCGTGTTCGCCGGCGATCTGATCACCCTGTTCGTGTTCTGGGAGCTGACCGCGATCTCTTCGGTTTTCCTGGTCTGGGCGGGAGGGACCGAGCGCGCCTACCGCGCCGGCCTGCGCTATCTGATCGTCCAGGTCGGCTCCGGGGTGATCCTGCTCGCCGGGCTGATCATACACGCTGCGGAGACCGGCTCGGTCGCCTTCGATCACCTCGGCCTCGCCGGCCCCGGGCCGGTGCTGATCCTGGTCGCCATCGGAATCAAGTGCGCCTTCCCACTGCTCCACGCCTGGCTCGCCGACGCCTATCCGGAGGCGAGCCCCGCCGGGACCGTGTGGCTGAGCGCGTTCACCACCAAGCTCGCGGTCTACGCCCTCGCGCGGGGCTATGCCGGCACCGAGATCCTGATCTGGATCGGCGCGGTGATGACGGTGTTCCCGATCGTCTACGCGGTGCTCGCGGACGACCTCCGCCGGGTGCTAGCCCACAGCCTCAACATCCAGCTCGGCTTCATGGTGGCGGCGATCGGCGTCGGCGGCGCGATGGCAATCAACGGCGCGGTCGCGCATGCCCTTGGCCACATCCTCTACAAGGCTCTGCTGTTCATGACGATCGGCGCGGTGCTGACGCAGTCCGGCACCGCCAAGGCCTCGGACCTCGGCGGGCTGTGGCGCAGCATGCCGTGGACCGCTGCCTGTTGCGTCGTCGGGGCGGCCTCGATCTCGGCTGTGCCGCTGTTCAGCGGCTACGCCAGCAAGTCCCTGATCCTTGCCGTGGTCGCCGGCGGCGGCCACTTCGTTCCGTGGCTGCTGCTGTTGACGGCGTCGGCCGGGGTCATCGCCTACGCCGGGGTCAAGGTGCCCTACGCCGCCTTCTTCGCTCCCGACCGCGGCCTCCGCTGTTCGGAGGCGCCGTGGAACATGCGGCTGGCGATGGCGATCGCCGCGGTGGCCTGCATTGCCATGGGAGCGCTGCCTCAGATGTTCTACAGCTTGCTGCCCTACCCAGTCTCCTACGATCCCTACACCGTCGACCACGTCGTTGGCCAGTTGCAGCTCCTGCTGTTCGCCGCCCTCGCCTTGGTCGTGCTGCAGAGGGCCGGCCTCTATCCGTGGACGGCGGGTCGCGAGTTGGTCGACGTCGATATCCTCTACCGCAGGGGCCTGCCGGCCCTCGCCCGCTGGTTCGTCCGCAGCTTCGGCCCGATCGACCGGGCGGTGCGGCGAATCACCGTGGATGCGTTCCGGCGTCTGGTGACGCAGATCTACCGCCACCAAGGTCCCGCCGGCGCCCTGACCCGCACCGCCAACGCCGGCAACATGGTGTTCTGGGTGATAGTGATGCTCGCCGGCTATCTGGTGATCTACTTCGTCTAGCGCCACCGGCAGCGGGGACGGGACGGTGTGGCGGTGGCGAGAACCATCGCCGGGCGGGCCGGTGCCGCCTTCTCAACCGCTGCGGGCGGACGGTTTCGGCGCCTCCATCGTCGCTTCGGGACTCCAACGGGGGTCGGGGGCCTCGGCGAAGACCCGGCGCAGGCCCTCGCTCCAGTGGCGGCTGAGGGCGCTGAAGTAGGGGTCGTCGTCGCGGATGCGCTGGTGGCAGGCGATCCGGTACGTGTCGGCCTTGTAGATCACCAGATCGATCGGTGGTCCGACCGAGATGTTGGCGCGAATCGTCGAATCGAACGACACCAGCGCGCACTTGGCGGTCTGCACCAGCCCGACGTCGGCAGCCAGCACCCGTTCCAGGATCGGCTTGCCGTACTTGGTCTCGCCCATCTGGAAATAGGGCGTCCCCTCGCTCGCCTCGATGAAGTTGCCGGCCGGATAGACCAGGAACAGCCGCGGCCGCTCGCCCTTGATCTGGCCGCCGACGATCAGCGAGGCGTTGAACTCGGTCCCGTGGGCCTGGAAGTAGGTGCCGTCGCGGTCGAACACCGCGCGCAGGAATCCGCCGACGATCTTGGTGGCATCGAACAGGGTATCGATCTGGAATAGGCTGCGTCCGGGGTCGTCGGTGCCGAGGCCGCGCTCGACCATGCTGATCACCTCCTGGGTGACCGCGAGGTTGCCGGCGGTCAACAGCACGATCACCCGGTCGCCCGACTTCTCGAAGATGAACACCTTGCGGAACGTCGAGACGCTGTCGACCCCCGCGTTGGTGCGGGAGTCGGCAGCGAAGACCAAGCCCTCGTCGACCCTGATGCCGAGGCAGTAGGACATGGCCCCATTCTAGCCGATTGCGCCGCTCCTGGCGCGGTCGTTGTTCATTGGCCCTCACAGACCTGGACCCTGACCGACATCTCCTCGATCCCGCCGCCCTTGCGCAGTCCGCGGATCGGACACGCACCGGCATAGTCGAAGGCGACCGCGAGCCGAACGTAGGCGTCGGTGGCGCAAAGGCCGTTCGTTGGATCGAACGACACCCAGCCGAGATCTTCGATGTAGGCTTCCGCCCAGGCATGGCTGGCGAGACCGGCGCCGCGGCCGCCGTCGTGGTCGAACAGATAGCCGCTGACGTAGCGGGCCGGCACCCCCAACAACCGGCAGCAGGCGATGAACAGGTGGGCATGGTCCTGGCACACTCCGAAGCCGTGCTCGAGAGCTTCGGCCGCGGTGCTCTCGACGTCGGTGTAGCCGGGATCGTAGACGATCCGCTGGTGGATCCCCCACATCAGCGCATGCAGGGCGGCGATCGTCCCCTCGTCGTCCATTCTCTCCACATACGGCTTGGCGAAGTCGGCGACACCGCCCTCGATGCGGGTGTAGCGCGTGTCGCGCAGGAACATCGGCGGTGGCAACCCGTCGTCTGCCGGCAGCATGCCGCAGGTGTCGTAGGTCTCGACCTCGCCACGGACCAGCACCGGCACCTCGTCGTGGGGACCGTCCTGGACCGACACGTGGGCTGTGTTACCGAAGCCGTCGGACCACGGCCGCAGCTTTCCGGGGGTGAGGATCTGCCACGACAGCAGAGCCTGGGATTGATCGGCCCGCGGCGTCAAGCGCAGGTACTGGATGCTGTGCTGGGCCGGTCGCCCGAACCGGTAGTGAGTTTCGTGCTCGATGGTCAGCTTCATGGCACCAACATGAACTCCTTTCCGATCATGGCGTGCAGCTCGTTGTTGCGGCTGATGAACCCGCCGAGGTAGCGGGGCAGCCCGGAGCGCAGGATGCCGTCGATGCGGTTGCGCTGCATCTGGTCGCGCGCCTGGGCGGCGAGCAGGGTGCAGGGGGCGTTGCCGCGCAGCTGGCGAAGGATCTCGGTCATCTCGTTGATGCATGCGAGCAGAGAGCGCGGCATGTCGGCGCGCAGCACCAGCAGTTCCGCCACCCGCTTCGGTTCGATGATCCCCGAATAGACCTCGCGGTAGGCCTTGAAGGCGCTGAACGCGCGCAGCAGCGCGCCCCAGCGGTAATAGTCCTCGGCCCCCAGCGGCTTGCCGCTCTTCGGGGTCAGCATCTCCCACTTGATCGCGAGCACTCGGGCGGAGTTGTCGGCCCGCTCGACGAAGGTGCCGAGGCGGGAGAAGGTGAAAGCATTGCCGCGCCGCATGGTGCCGTAGATGGCGCCGCGAAACAAATGCGAGCGCTCCTTGACCCAGTCGAAGAACTCGCCGAAGCCCTGGTCGAGCATCCTCGCATACGAGACCCGCTCAAGCTCCAGGTAGGTCTGGTTGATGCCCTCCCAGACCTCGGTGGTGAGCGCGGTGCGCGTCGCCCGGGCGTTCTCTCGGGCATTGTGGATGGCCGAGCGGATGCTGTTGGGGTTGTCCGCATCGAGCGCCATGTAGGCCATCATCGTTGCCGGCGTCACCTCCGCATAGCGGGCGAGGAACTGCGCGCGGTCGCCGCCGAGTCGCAGCGGCGCCTCCCACTCCGACCCGCCCTCCCCGCCCGCGGCGGGCAGCAGCGACATGTAGTAGGAGCTGGCCAGCAGCCGCGCCATGTTTTCGGCGCGTTCGACGTAGCGGGCCATCCAATAGACGTTGTTGGCGGTGCGCCCGAGCATCGCTCAGCCCTCCAGCACCCAGGTGTCCTTGGTGCCGCCGCCCTGTGACGAGTTGACCACCAGCGACCCCTCGCGCAGCGCGACCCGGGTCAGCCCGCCCGGCACCACGGTCGTTGTCTCGCCGCTCAGCACGTAAGGCCTGAGATCGACGTGCCGAGGGACGATCTCACCGTTGATCAGCGTCGGGCAGGTCGACAGGCTGAGGGTCGGCTGGGCGATGAACCCGTCGGGATTGGCGAGAATTCTGTTCCGGAACTCAAACCTCGCTTCGGCCGTGCTGGTCGGTCCCACCAGCATCCCGTAGCCACCGGAGCCGGCGACTTCCTTGACCACCAACTCGTCGAGGTGTTCGAGCACGTAGGCGCGATCGTCCGCCTCACTGAGCCTGTAGGTGGGCACGTTGCTGAGGATTGGTTTCTCGCCGAGATAGAAACGGATCATCTCCGGCACGTAAGTATAGACGGCCTTGTCGTCGGCGATGCCGGTGCCAATGGCGTTGGCGAGGGTGACGCGGCCGTTGCGGATCACCGACAGCAGGCCCGGCACGCCCAGGGTCGATCCCGGATCGAAAGCGAGCGGATCGATGTAGTCGTCGTCGATCCGTCGGTAGAGCACGTCGACCCGTGCCGGACCGTCGGTGGTGCGCATGAACAGGGTGTCGTCGTCGACGAACAGATCGGAGCCCTCGACCAGTTCGACGCCCATCTGCTGGGCGAGGAAGGCGTGCTCGAAGTAAGCGCTGTTGAAGTGGCCCGGCGTCAGCACCACCACCGTCGGATCGGCGATTCCCGGCGGCGCCGAAGCGCGCAGGGTGCGCAGCAGCGCCTCGGGGTAATGGTTGACCGGCGCCACCGAGTGCAGCGCGAACAGCTCCGGGAACAGCCGCATCATCGTCTCCCGGTTTTCCAGCATGTAGGAGACTCCCGACGGCACCCGCGCGTTGTCCTCGAGCACGTAGAACTCGGTGGCCGACACCCGCACCACGTCGATGCCGGCAACGTGCACGTAGACGCCGCGCGGCACGTCCAGTCCCAGCACCTCGGGGCGGAACGCTGGGTTGTTGAGGATCAATGGCGAGGGAATCCGACCCGCCTTGAGGATATGCTGCTCGTGGTAGACATCCTCAAGAAAGGCGTTGAGCGCCCGCACCCGCTGGCAGACGCCGGTGGAGACCACGTTCCATTCCTCGGTATCGAGGATCCGCGGGATGACATCGAACGGGATCAGCCGTTCCGCGCCCTCGTCGCTGCCGTACACCGAAAAGGTGATTCCAAGGCGCTGGAAGATCAGGTCCGCCTGCTGGTGTTTCTCGATCAAGCGCTTCGGAAGTACGCCGTCCAGCCACGCGCCATACGCCCGATAGGCGTTGCGCAGGCCGTTCTCGCCTCCGTTCATCTCGTCGAACGCCGCGTCGAGCGTCATGCCCGCCCGCTCCTGTGAGTGCCACTGAACTCTGGTCCGCCGCCCGGTCGTGAGCAAGCCACGTGCCAGACCATCCCCAGTGAAGGCCCCTGATCCCTAACCCCTTTTCAAGCATATGGTTGCGGATCGTCCTTAATGCTCGATCGCACGATCACACGACGGCCGCGCGCGCTCGGTCTGCACCGAAAAGCATCAAGGAGCGGCTGTTGCCCAAACGATGGGCGAAGCAGCACGATGGCCGCAGATCTCCAAACCGGGGGGCGCGAAGGCGAACGCGTCCGCCCCCGCCTGTTCAGGCGGGGGCGGACCGTCAGCCACCCCGTGCCGATCGGTCCGCGACGATGCGTCCGGCCGGCGCTGGTGGGGAGGAGAAAATCGGCCGACGGTGGCAGTCTAGCAGCTTCCGGCCGCCGATCCCACCGACCGGAACCCGCAGATCTTCGCCCCCCTCTCGATATCAGGTTGTGGTGCCGCCGGATTGGCGCAACGGGCGTGCGCACGCCCGCTGACTGGCATCGGGGTTCCGTTGCCCGCCGACGGTCGGCGCCATAAACTGAGATCGGTACGGGTGGCGCGCGACAGCGCGAGCGGCCAAGCCCACAACCAAGGCCACGACAACGCCAAGGGAGAAACATCCATGTTCGACACGTTGACGAGACGGTTGCTGATGACGGTGACGGCGGCGACAATGATCGCCGTGGCGGCCGGCGGCCCCGCGGCGGCGACCGAGGAGCGGTCCTACCTGCTCGCCACCGCCACCACCGGCGGCACCTACTATCCCGTCGGCGTCGCGCTGGCGACGCTGACCAAGGTCAAGCTGCAGCCCAAGGAGAAGGTCTCGCTGTCGGCGATCACCTCCGCCGGCTCGGGCGAGAACATCAAGCTGCTGCGGGAGAACCAGGTCCAGTTCGCCATCCTGCAGGGCCTGTACGGGGCCTGGGCACGCACCGGCGGCGGCCAGCTGGCGGCCGACGGCCCGCAGAAGAATCTGCGCTCGATCACCATGCTGTGGCAGAACGTCGAGCACTTCGTCGTCCGTTCCGAGCACGCCAAGACGGGGACCGCCGCCGACCTGGCCAACCTCAAGGGCCGGAAGTTCTCGATCGGCGAGCGCAATTCGGGGACCGAGGGGTCGGGACGCGTCATCCTCGCCGGCCTCGGTATCGACCCCGACAACACCTTCGACCTGGTGTTCATGGGTTACAACCCGAGCGCCGACGCCCTCCAGAACGGCACCATCGACGGCATCAACACCCCTGCCGGCGTGCCGGTCGCCGCCGTCACCCGTCTCGCCGCCGCCCTCGGCGACAGGATCCGCGTCCTCGACTTTACCGCCGAGCAGACCGCTGCCGCCAACAAGGCGGTCGGCGTCGATCTGTGGACCCGTTTCGTCATTCCCGCCGGCACCTATCCCGGCCAGGCGAAGGACATCGAGACCGTCGGCCAACCCAACTTCCTCGCCGTCCGCGATGACGTCGACGAGGACGCCGTCTACATGATTACCAAGGCGATCTTCGAGAACCTCGGCTTCATCCAGGCGATCCACAAGGCCACCAACGAGATGACCCTGGAGCGGGCGATGGACGGGCTGCCGCTGCCGCTGCATCCCGGCGCCGCCCGGTACTACCGGGAACGCGGGCTCGCCATCCCCGCCGCCCTGATCGCCGAGTAGACCCCGGGAACCGGCGCCGGACGGCCGCCGCTCGGACCGCCGTCCGAACCGCGGCCGTCCCCCGCCCGCAATGAGCGAACCGCCGAACGACAGCGGAGGGGGTTTCGACCGGGAGCGCGGCGAAACCGAGGCGACGGTGAGGTCGGCCGCGTCGCCGGCGGGGCGCGTCGTATTCTGGGCCGGGGTGGTGATCTCGCTCGCCCACATCTATTTCAACACCCTCGGCACCCTGTCGGAGCTGTGGACCTCGGCGATCCACTTCGGCACCTTCGGCTTCCTCTGCGCGCTGGTGTTTCCGATCGCCCGCGGGGGGCGTTCGGCGATGCGGCGGACCTGGCTCGCCGTCGACATCGTGATCGGCGCACTGGCGCTGGTCAGCGCCGTCTACCTGATCGGAGCCGAGCGGGCGTTGTTCGACCGCGGCGTCCGGTTCGCGGCCGGCGACTGGGCCGTTTCGATCCTCGCCATTCTGCTCGCCGTCGAGTTCACCCGCCGCACCACCGGCTGGATCATTCCGATCCTGATCGTTCTCTCGCTCTCCTACGTCGCTTGGTGGGGCCGCTATGTCATTGGCGTGTTTCAGTTTCCCGGTCTGACGGTGGAGACGGTGCTGTTCCGCAGCTACTTCGGCGGCGACGGCATGTTCGGGACGATCGCCCGGATTTCATCCACCTACGTGTTCATGTTCATCCTGTTCGGGGCCTTTCTGGTGCGCTCCGGAGCGGGCGAGTTCATCATCGATCTGGCGCGCTGCGCCGCCGGCCGCCTGGTCGGCGGACCCGGGCTGGTGGCGGTGCTCGGCTCGGGACTGATGGGTTCGATCTCCGGCTCGGCGGTGGCCAACACGGTGTCGACGGGGGTGATCACCATCCCGCTGATGAATCGCTCCGGCTTCACCCCCCGCTTCGCCGCCGGCGTCGAGGCGGCGGCGTCGACCGGCGGCCAGCTGATGCCACCGGTGATGGGCGCGGGCGCGTTCATCATGGCGAGCTACACCCAGATCCCCTACCTCGAGATTGTCGCGGTGTCGGCGCTGCCGGCGATCCTGTACTTCCTGTCGGTGGCGTTCTGGGTGCGGATCGAGGCCAAACGCCTGGGCATCGTGGCCATCGCCGAGGACGACCGTCCCGCCGTCCTTACCGTGCTGCGCCGGGGCGGGCATTCGCTGATCCCGATCGCCGTACTCGTCGGTTTGCTGGTCTGGGGCTTCACGCCGACCTACGCCGCCGGGATCAGCATTCTGGCGGTGATCGGCGCCTCGTGGCTGTCGCCGACGCCGATGGGGCCGCGGGCGATCGTCGAGGCGCTGGCGCTGGGGGCACGCAACATGACCGCCACCGCGGTGCTGCTGGTCGCGGTTGGGTTGATCGTCAACGTCATCACCACCACCGGCGTCGGCAACACCTTCTCACTGATGGTCAACGAGTGGGCGGGCGGCAGCCTGATCGTCACCATTGTCCTCGTCGCGCTGGCCTCGCTGGTGCTCGGCATGGGGCTGCCGGTGACGGCCGCCTACATCGTTCTCGCCACCCTGTCGGCACCGGCGCTCTACGATCTGATCGTCCAGGGGCAGCTGGTCGCGGCGATCGCGGAGGGGACCGTCCCGGACGCGGCGCGGGCGGTGCTGATGCTCGTCGGTGCCGATCCGACGCTGCTCGGCACCGCGATGCCCCACGAGCAGGCGGCATCGCTGGTTGCCCAGATCCCCGACGCGATGAGAGGGGTGGTGCTGGAACAGACCCTGAGCGCGGCGGTGCTGACCGCGGCACTCCTGTCCGCCCACATGATCATCTTCTGGCTGTCCCAGGACTCCAACGTCACCCCGCCGGTGTGCCTGACCGCCTTCGCCGCCGCCGCGATCGCCGGCACACCGCCGATGGCGACCGGTTTGACCGCCTGGAAGATCGCCAAGGGCCTTTATGTCGTGCCCCTGTTGTTCGCGTACACCCCGTTCCTCGCGGGCGATCCGGCGGGTGCACTCACCATCTTCGCCTTTGCCACCGTCGGCCTCTACGCCCTCACCGCGGCGATCTCCGGGTACGCCGAATCGCCCCTTGGCTGGCCGCTGCGGGCGCCGCTGGCGGCAGCCGGCGTGGTGCTGTTGTGGCCGCTGGCGGTGGAATGGAAGCTGGCGGGTTTGGTCGCCGTCGCGGCGATCGTCGTCCTCGGCAGCCGCTGGTCGCGGCGCACGGCGGTGCGCCCCGACCGCTAGCCGAGCGAGGTCGGCTTCGTCCCCGGCGTCCACGCCGCGATCGCCACTGCCCGACCGGTGTGGGTGCGCAGGACCTTCGGACGGGCCGGCGGGAGCGCAGTTCCGGCGTCGCGCGCGGTCGACGACAGCCGCATCAGGTCGCCGTCGATCTCGGCGCCGTCGCCGCGTCGGCGGGCAAGCCGGTAGGCGGCCGTGTCACAGGTGATCCGCGTCAGGTGCTCGGTCGAGCAATGACCGTAGCGGCCCCAGACGTCGTCGAGCACCGCCGCCGCCTCACTGGGAATCCGCGCCTCGATGTCGATGTCGGGGCGCCCCGCGGCGAGCGCCAAGTGAACGTTGGGTTCGATCGGTCCCGCCTCCTCGGCGACGAACACCGCCGGCATCAGGCGGCGGCCGCCATGACGCGCGGCAAACGCGCACTGGGCCAGATACATCAGCCGCTGCAGCTTCTGCGGTTGCAGATAGGCGTTCTTCGACCGCGCCCGGGCGGCGAACCAGAACGCGGCGACGAAAGCGGATCTCAGGGCGGCGGGCATTGGACTCCCCTCGGCGATGCCAGTGGCGCCGGTCGCGATTCGCGGGCACTCTAGGCTCCTCGCCCCAATAAAGGGTTAAGCGATGTCCGCTGCCCCCGCGCACCGACGGAATGCCGTGGCCCTCGTGCTGGCGACCGTGCTGGTCGGGCTGTCGGCGGCAGCGGCGATCGCGATCCACCAGCGCACCGCCGTCGTCCACTGGCTGCTGGCTCGAGCCTTGGCTTCCGGCGATCTCGCATCGACCCGTTTCACCGTCGAGGCGGTCGGGCTCGACCGGCTGGTGCTGGGCGGCGTTCGCCCCGACCTCGCCGGGTGGGAGCATCACGACGGCCGCATCGTCGTCCGTTATGCCCCGCGACAGCTTCTC
Source organism: Rhodospirillales bacterium (assembly GCA_050329575.1). Classification (GTDB taxonomy): domain Bacteria; phylum Pseudomonadota; class Alphaproteobacteria; order Rhodospirillales; family Defluviicoccaceae; genus JAUXFS01. Next base: position 48,441 of record JBHJOP010000039.1, read on the forward strand.
GCCCGGCACGTGGAGGCGATCGAGATCGATGGCTTCGGGTTCGTCGTCACCCTGCCGCGGGCGAACGGTGACCCCGCGATCGCGCTCCCGGCAGTGCCGTCGACACACCCGGGCGGCGGCGGTCCCGGCTGGACGGTCGGCAGCGTCGAGATCCGCGACATGCGGATCGCCATTGACGGACCATGGACCGCTGCAGCAGTGATCGACGGCCACGCCGGCAGTCGCAGCGACGGCGCCTACGAGGGCGCCCTCACCCTCGCCGGATCGCTGACGCCCCCCGATCTGTCGGCGAGCGCCTTCGCGGGGTCGCTCGCCTTCACGGTTTCGCCGCAGGGACCGACGACGCTGAGCGCGACGCTCACCGCCGAGCCCCTCAATCTGCCGCTGTTCGCCGCTCGCGAGGGCCGCTTCACGGCGATGCTGCGCGATGGGACGATCGCCCTCGTTGGCCGGCTCCTGACCGAAGACGGTTCCATCGATGTCGAGGCCGAGGGTCGGGTGCCGCGGGAATTCTCCCTCGCCGCGCTCGCCGGAACGCTCCGCATCACCGCCGAACGGCCGCCGCTGCCGCTGCTTCGGGCGCGCAGCGCGCGACTGGAGGCGGATCTCGCCGAAGGGGCCGCGACCGCGACGCTCGAGATCCTCGCCCGCGAGGGCCGGGTGTCGATCGCTGCCGCGGGGCCGCTGCCGGCGACGGCGGCAGTGACGGCGCTGCGCGGCCAGGCCACCGTCGATCTCGATCTTGCCGACGTCGCGCTGCCGGGCATCGCGGCGCCGCTCGCCGTCAAGGGTCGCACCGCAGTCACCGCCGGCGACGTGACCGTGTCGCTCCACCTGCTCACGCCCCTGGTGGTGACGCTGTCCGGTTCGCAAGGACCGGTCGCGGCGACGATCGCCCCCGACGACCGGCCGCTGCTGGCCGGCCGGCCGGCGCGGATCACCGAACGCGCCGAGCTCAGGGTTCGCGAGGCCCGCATCGCCACGGCCGCCCGCCCCTTCGCCATCGCCGACGTCGACGCCACCCTCGCCCTCGACCCGGCACCGCAGATCGAGATTCGTCGCGCCGTGGTCCGGGACCTCGGACCGCCGCCGGCTCTGGCGCCGGTGACGGTGGCCGGGCGGGTCTCGCTCGACGATCGCGACCTGCGGTTCGCGGGCCGGTTGAGCGCCGCCCGCAACCGTCTGGTCGTCGATGTCGACGGCTCCCACCGGACCGGCACCGATCGCGGCGGCGCCCGGGTGCGCCTTCATCCGCTCACCTTCCGGCCGGACGGCTTGCAGCCCGGCGACCTGGTCGCCGGCCTCGGCGACCGCATCGCCGCGGTCGACGGACGGCTGCACGCCGAGGGTCGGCTCGACTGGGGCCGTCGCGCCCCGGCCTCCGCCTTTACCATTCGCCTCGACGACGTGTCGTTCGGTATCGACGCCCTCCGTCTCGATGGGGTCGGGGGCCGCATCGTCATCGATCGCCTCTGGCCGCTGCGCACCCCGCCGGGACAGTCGCTGACCGTGCGGCGAATCGGCGTCGGCGCTCCGATGACCGACGCCGTCGTGACCTTCCGCATCGACGAGCAGAGCCGCATCGTCCTCGACGAGGCCCGGATCGACGTGCTCGGCGGACGATCCTCGGTCGTCCCGACGGTCCTCGATCCGGCCGCCGACGCCCATCGTCTGGACGTGCGGCTGATCGGGATCGATCTCGCGGCGCTGCTCGCCGTTGCCGACATCGACGGCGCCGCCGCGTCCGGCCGGCTGACCGGCGACGTGCCGCTCGTCGTTACCGCGGCTGGCTTTTCGGTGAGCGGCGCGGTGCTGACCACCGAGGCGCCTGGCCTCCTCCGCTACGTTCCGGCGACCCCGCCCGTCGCATTGCAAGCCGGCGGCGAAGGGGTTAGCCTGATGCTCGCCGCGCTCCGCAACTTCCATTACGACGAGATTGCGATGCGCGCCGACGGCCGCAGCGGCGAGGAGTGGAGGGTCAGACTGGCGATCAACGGTAACAACCCGGACTTCATGGATGGTCATCCTTTTGTCTTCAACCTCGACCTCAGCGGCAGGTTGGACGAGGTCATCCGCGCGGGGCTGCTCGGCTACCGGCTGCCGACGCGCATCGGTGAGGGTCTGTCGAGGGGGGATCGGAGGCCGGCCGATAGGGAGTCCCGACCGTGAGCGCGCGAAGTCTGCCGTCGGCGATCATCCTCGCCACTGCCGCGACCCTCGGGTGCCAGCCGACGGTCAAGCTGCAGGCCCCTCGGGAACCGATCACCATCAACCTCAACGTCAGGATCGAACACGAGATCCGGGTCAAGGTCGACAAGGAACTGGAGACTCTGTTCGAGAAGGATCCGGAGCTGTTCTGACGATGACCGACCGACGTTTCGCGATCGTCGCTCTGGCGCGCGCCGCGGCCGCCGCGTTGACCTTCGCCCTGCTCGCCGTGCTGCCGCCCGCCGCCGGCCCCGCGCACGCGCTCACCCTCGACGAGGCTCGGCAGGCCGGCTGGGTCGGCGAGCGTCCGGACGGCTATCTCGGCCTCGTCGATCCGGCGGCCCCGGCCGCCGCTCGGAAGCTGGTCGACGACGTCAACGTCAAGCGCCGCGCCCACTATGCCGACATCGCGCAACGCACCGGCGCCGACGTTCGCGACGTCGGCATCCTGGCCGGCGAGAAGCTGATCTCCGGCGCCAACCCCGGAACCTTCGTCATGGACGCCGCCGGCCGCTGGCGGCGCAGGTGACGCCGGCGCCGGCCGGTCAACGGCCTCAGATGTAGTACTCCTGCATCGGCGGGAAACCGTTGAAGCCCTGCGCGGCGTAGACCGACGTGTAGGCGCCGGCGCTCAGCAGGGTGACTCGGTCGCCGCTCCGCAAGGCCAGCGGCAGGGTGTAGGGCGTCTTCTCGTAGAGGATGTCGGCTCCGTCGCAGGTCGGCCCGGCGATCACCACCGGCCCCTCCGGCTGGCCGTCGTAGGGCGTGCACAGCGGGTATCTGATCGCCTCCTCCATGGTCTCGGCGAGGCCGCCGAACTTGCCGACGTCGAAGTACACCCAGCGCTCCCGGTCCTCGTAGCGCTTGCGCGAGACCAGCAGCACCTCGGTGCGAATCACCCCCGCCTCGGCGGCGATGCAGCGACCCGGTTCGATGATCATCCGCGGCAGGTCGTTGCCGAAGTGTCTGGTCATCGCCCGCATGATGGCACCGGCGAAACGATCGATCGGCGGCAGGTGGTCGCCACGGTAGCGTGCCGGGAAGCCGCCGCCGAGATTGATCATCCGCAGCTCGAGGCCGGCGTGGCGGAGATCGGAGAACACCTTCGCGGTGCGGCCGATGGCGACCTCCCAGCGCTCAGGTTCGGTCTGCTGCGAGCCGACATGGAACGAGATCCCCTCTGGGTCGAGGCCGAGGTCGGCGGCGCGCAGCATCAGATCGCGGGCCATGTCGAGCTCACACCCGAACTTGCGCGACAGCGGCCATTGGGAACCGTCGCTGGACACCAGGATGCGACAGTACACCTTGGCTCCCGGTGCCTCCGCCGCAAGTTTCTGCAGCTCCTCCAGGCTGTCGAAGGCGAACAGGCGAACGCCGCGTTGGTAGGCGCGGGCGATGTCGCTGCGCCGTTTGACGGTGTTGCCGAACGAGATTCGCGTCGGCGCGGCGCCGGCGTCCAGGCACTGGTCGACCTCGTTGGCGCTGGCGGCATCGAAGCTCGAGCCGAGATCGACGAGAGTGCGCAGCAGCGGTGGCGCCGGGTTGGCCTTGACCGCGTAGTAGACGTCGGCCACGGGCATCGCGGCGCGCAGGGCTTGGTAGTTGGCGGCGACTTCGTCGAGATCGACGACCAGGAACGGCGTCTCGCGGCCGCCGTCACCGAGGAAACGGACAATTTTGGGAGTCATGGCCCCCTCCTCCAGGTTCGCTGTTCATGAACACACGGATACGCGTGCCGGCCCGCTCGGGCGGCGCGTCGCAACGGTGGCTTGCGGCGAATTACGCCGCCAACAGACTGGAGTGGGGATTCTTCCTGCCGAGCAGAAGGATGTACGACTTGCGATAACCGCAGGTCCAATCCATGACCGTGATCATTGTAACTTCCTCCAACAGCACCGGTTCCTCGGCCCGACCGGTCGGCTAAAAGAGGACTGTTCCGACGCGACCTTCGCGTACAAGCATGCGAAGGAGCAACGGAAGCGAGGGATCGCGGTTATATGCGAAACGGCCGGACGATTCAAAGAATAATTTCAGCGGCCGGACGGATCGCCCGCCGTCAGATCAGTCCGGCCAGCGGCGAGGACGGATCGGCGTAGCGCTTCTTCGGCATCCGGCCGGCGAGGTAGGCGAGACGCCCGGCTTCGACCGCCAGCTTCATCGCTCGCGCCATCCGGACCGGGTCCCTCGCCTCGGCGATCGCGGTGTTCATCAGCACGCCGTCGCAGCCCAGTTCCATGGCGATCGCCGCGTCGGACGCCGTCCCGACCCCGGCATCGACCAGGACCGGCACCGACGCCTGTTCGACGATCAACCGGATGTTCACCGGGTTCTGGATGCCGAGGCCGGAGCCGATCGGCGCCGCCAGCGGCATGATCGCGACGCAGCCCATGTCCTCCAGACGCTTGGCGAGGATCGGATCGTCGGAGCAGTAGACCATCACCTTGAAGTCGTCCTCGATCAGCGAGTGGGCGGCGGCAAGCGTCTCGGTCATGTTGGGATAGAGGGTCTTCGGGTCACCCAGCACCTCGAGTTTGACGAGGTCCCAGCCGCCGGCCTCGCGGGCGAGCCGCAAGGTGCGCACCGCGTCGCTCGCGCTGTAGCAGCCGGCGGTGTTGGGGAGATAGGTGTAAGTCCTGGGGTCGACGTAGTCGACCAGCATCGGCTGGTTGGGATCGGAGACGTTGACCCGACGTACGGCGACGGTGACGATCTCCGCGCCGGAGGCCGCGATTGCCCGCGCCGTCTCAGCGAAATCCCGGTACTTGCCGGTGCCGACCAACAGCCGCGACCGGTAACGGCGGCCGGCGACGATCAGCGGGTCGTCGTCGGTGCGCGCGTCCTCGACCTCTCGGCCGGTGTCGGGTGAACCGCCGCCGATGAAGTGGACGATCTCGATGCGATCGCCGTCGGCCACCGTCACCGCGTCGTAGCCTGATCGCGGCACGATCTCCAGGTTGCGCTCGACCGCCACCTTCTTCGGATCGAGCCCGATGTCGGCCAGCAGTTGCCGCACCGTGATCGACACGCCGATGAGTTTCGGCTCGCCGTTGAGGGTGATCTGCATCCGAATTCCAACTCGCCTGCGGTCGCCGGGCCGACTCGGGAGAGGATCGCCGCCCCGCTGCCGTCGTCGCCTAACATAGTCCAAAGTGGTGGTTACACAAGACTGCGGCCGTGCTATAAGCATCCCGCTTCGGACCGCCATACCCTCCCGGATGACCCGCACCGTCCTCCTTCTCAACGGCCCCAACCTCAACCTGCTCGGTACCCGCCAGCCGGAGCTCTACGGCCGCGACACCCTCGCCGCGATCGAAGCCGAGTGCGTCCGCCGTGGCGAGGCGCTGGGACTCGTCGTCGAATGCCGCCAGAGCAATGCGGAGGGCGAGCTGGTCGGCTGGATCCAGGGCGCACGCGGCCGCTGTGCCGCCGTCGTCATCAACGCCGGTGCCTACACGCACACGTCGGTGGCGATCTTGGACGCGCTGCTCGCCCTCGAGGTCCCGATCTACGAGGTGCATCTCTCGAACATTTTCCGCCGCGAGCCGTTCCGCCACCATTCCTACGTCTCGCGGGCGGCACACGGAATCGTTTGCGGCTTCGGCGGTTTCGGCTATCAGATGGCGATCGAAGCGGCGGCGCGCGCCATTGACGCCGCGGACGGGGAGCCGGGCAACCGGGATCGGACATGACCACCTCGGGCAAGAAGCCATCCGTCGACATCGACCTCGTCCGCGGCCTCGCGGCGGTGCTGCAGGAAACCGGCCTCACCGAGATCGAGTACGGCAGCGGCGATCTCAGGGTGCGGGTCGCGAAGACGGGGATCCCGGTGGCGGCGCCGCTGGCGGTCGCGGTCGGCTCGACGGTCGTTCCCGGCGAGGCCGAAGTGGTCGCCGACCATCCCGGCGTCGTCACTTCGCCGATGGTCGGCGTCGCCTACACCGCCACGGAACCGGAAGCGCCGCCATTCGTCAAGGTCGGCGACAGCGTCGCGGCCGGCGACACCATTCTGCTGATCGAGGCGATGAAAGTGTTCAACCCCATCAAGGCGCCGCGCGCCGGCCGCGTGCGGCAGGTGTTCGTCGCCAACGGCACGCCGGTGGAATTCGGCGAGCCGCTGATGATTATCGAATAGCGGCCGGCCGGCGGTGGCGCACCCGCCCGTCTTCCATAAGGTGCTGATCGCCAACCGCGGCGAAATCGCGTTGCGCATCCTGCGCGCTTGCCGCGAGATGGGCATCCGGTCGGTGGCGGTCCACTCGACCGCCGACGCCGACGCGATGCACGTTCGCCTCGCCGATGAGTCGATCTGCATCGGTCCGCCCCCGGCCGCCGCCAGCTACCTCAACGCCGCGGCGATCATCAGTGCCGCGACGATCAGCAACGCCGATGCCATCCATCCGGGTTACGGCTTTCTCTCCGAGAACGCCGACTTCGCCGCGATGGTCGAGGAGCACGGCATCGCCTTCATCGGGCCGGCGCCGGACCACATCCGGCTGATGGGCGACAAGGTGGCCGCCAAGCGGGTCTGCCACGAGGCTGGGATCCCGGTGGTTCCCGGATCGGACGGTCCCGTCGCCGACGAACCGGCGGCACGCGCCGTCGCCGAGCGGATCGGCTATCCGGTTCTCGTCAAGGCCGCCGCCGGCGGCGGCGGCCGCGGCATGAAGGTCGTCGCCGCGCCATCGGCGCTGTCCGCGGCGCTGTCGACGGCGCGCGCCGAGGCACTCTCCGCCTTCGGCAACGGCGAGCTCTATATCGAGAAGTACCTCTCCCACCCGCGCCACATCGAGATCCAGATCCTCGCCGACCTGCACGGCAACGTCGTTCATCTCGGCGAGCGCGACTGCTCCTTGCAGCGGCGTCACCAGAAGGTGATCGAGGAGGCGCCGTCGCCGGCTCTGACCGCCGCCGAGCGGGAGCGGATCGGCGCCGTCGCCGCCGACGCCGTCCGCAACTTCGGCTACCGCAGCGCCGGCACCTTCGAGTTCCTTTATCAGGACGGCGCGTTCTATTTCATCGAGATGAACACCCGCCTGCAGGTCGAGCACCCGGTGACCGAGATGGTCTGCGGTCTCGACTTGGTGCGCGAGATGCTGCGCATCGCCGCCGGCCAGCCGCTCGGCTACGGCCAGCGGGACATCGCCATCAAGGGTCACGCCATCGAATGCCGGATCAACGCCGAGCATCCCGAGACGTTTGTACCGTCGCCGGGCCGGATCGGCGACTATCACGCCCCCGGTGGCCTCGGCGTGCGAGTCGATTCGGCGCTCTACGCCGGCTATCGTGTGCCGCCCTACTACGACAGCATGATCGCCAAGCTGATCGTTCACGGCGCCAACCGCGACGACTGCCGGATGCGGCTGGTGCGGGCGCTGAGGGAGTACGTGATCGACGGCATCCAGACGACGATCCCGTTGCACCAGCGGCTGCTGGAGGCGCCCCGCTTCATCGCCGGCGACTACGACGTCCATTGGCTGGAGGCGTTCGTGCGAGGCGAGCGGTAGACCGTTGGCGGGCGATCGCCGCCTGACCCCGGAGATGGTGGTGCGGGCCTATGCGGCGGGGATCTTTCCGATGGCCGGCCACCGATTCGATCCGACCGTCCACTGGGTGGCGCCGCGGCAGCGCGGCGTGCTGCCGCTGGACGCCTTCCACGTGCCGCGCCGACTCAAGCGGACGGTGCGACAGCAGCAATTCGAAGTGCGCGGCGACGGTGATTTCGACGCCGTCATCCGCGCCTGCGCGGCGCCGGGCGGGGACCGCGCCGACACCTGGATCAACGCCGAGATCGCCCGCGTGTTCTGCCAACTGCACCGTCTGGGCCTCGCCCACAGCGTCGAGGCCTGGCGGGACGGGCGGATGGTGGGCGGGCTCTACGGCCTCGCCCTCGGCGGCGCCTTCTTCGGCGAGAGCATGTTCGCGCGCGAGACCGATGCCAGCAAGGTGGCGCTGGTGCACCTGGTGGCGGCACTGCGGCGCGGCGGCTTCGCGCTGCTCGACGTCCAGTTCATGACCGATCATCTGCTGCGGTTCGGCGCGGTCGAGATTCCTGCCGCGGCCTATCTCGATCGGCTGGAGGCGGCGCTGTCTCTGCCGGCGACGTTTCCGGCCGATTTCCGATCGGCCGCCGCCGCCGCCGCCGTCGCGGACGTCCTCACGCAGTCGAGGACCCAGACGTCGTAGACCGGGTGGTCCATCGCCGACAGTGCCGGGCTGGAGGCGAACATCCAGCCGCGAAACAGGTCGGTCGACTGTTGCTGCGGGCGGGTCTCCCGGATGTCGAGGAAGGCCGCCGCCTCCGGCGGCTCCTCCGGTGGCCGCTTGTCGCAGGTGCGGACGACGATCTCCAGGGTGCCGAAGTGCACCGCCTCGCCGATCGGCGCTTCAATCGTGGAGATCCTCGCCGTCACCTTGTCGAGGCCGCGCAGCACCGCGATCGGATAGGGATCGGCGGCCGCCGGACCAGCGATCGCAGCGGCGATCATCCACGCGGGGGCGAGCCAACGGCACCACATGGCGCCGGTCATAGCACGTCCGCCGGGACCGCGGCCACCCCTCGCGATGTCGACACCGGTCGTCGTCATCGCTTCACCGCGGCGAACCGCAGCCGCACATAGTCGACGGTCCAGCGGCCGGCGTCGTCGCGCAGAAACGGCGCCAGCGTCTCCTCGACCTCGGCGACCACCGCCGGCCGCTCGGTCGGTGGAAGCGCATCGAGGAAACGTCCGGCGAAGGTCTGCAGCCAGTCCGCCAGCGTCCCGGGGATCAATGTCGGCCGCGGCCGGAGCGTCAGCATGGCGATCCGGAGTCCCTCCCCTTCCAGGATCGCGCGGAACGCGCTCGGCGACGGAAACACCCAAGGATCGTGAGCCGCCGGGTCGATGTCGCGCCGCCTCAGGGCCGTCGTCAGCGCCCATCTCACCGCGGCGACATTGCCGTGGCCACCGGTCTCGCCGACGAACCGACCACCGTCGACCAGCGCTCGCCGCACACCGGCCACGACCGGCCGCAGATCGCCCATCCAGTGCAGCGCGGCATTGGTGAACACCGCGTCGAACGCCGCCGCGAACGGCAGCCGGGCGGCGTCGAGCACCCGCACCTCCAGCCCGCGTGCACGCGCCGCGGCGGCCATCTCGGAGCTCGCATCGACGCCGACGACGCGGGCGCCGGCCGCGGCGATCGCTTCGGTCAAGGTGCCGTCGCCGCAGCCGAGATCGAGGATCCGCTCGCCCGGCGCCGGGGCCAGCAACGCGACCACCGGCAGGCCGAGATCGGAGACGAAGCGGGCGTCGCGGGCGTAGCGGCCGGTGTCCCAGCGCTGTCCGGACACACCCGCCCCCCGCTACTCCGCTGCTCCCGGCCGGCCGGTCGCGAGGAAGATGATGTCGCCGACCTGGTCCTCGAGGGAGCGGTAGCCCGAGGTCATGGTGATGGTGCCGCCGGGCGCGATCGGCGTCTGGGAGCGCCCCGGCTCCAGCCGGACGTACTTGCCGCCGAGCGGTCCCTCGCTGGCGATGGCGGCGAGGGTGTCGTCGGGCAGCCGGATCGCGTTGTCGATCCGCATCGTCACCACCGCGTCGTAGGTGACGGGATCGAGGCGGCGGTCGACGACCGTTCCGACCTTGACGCCGTTGACCCGCACGTCGCTGCCGGCCCCGAGGCCGCCGATCTTGAGGAACGCGGCGCTGACCTGGTAGCCGGGGCGGCGGCCCATCTCGGTGGCCGAGTAGGCGAAGTAGACGAACAGGCCGGCGACCGCCAGCACCACCGCGCCGAGCACGGTCTCGATGAGGTTGCGACGCATCAGGGCTCCTTAGGTTCGTCCTGCCGCCGGGCCGCCCGGCCCTCGCGGATGATCAGCTCCAGGAGATCGCCGACCACCACCGAATCCTGTGTGAAATCGATCAGGCCGCCGTCCGGCAGCGCCGTCTCGTCGCCGCCGGGGTCGAGGACGACGAACTTCGAGCCGAACAGCCCGTCGGTGTGGATGGCCGCCGCGGTGTCGAGGGGCAACGCGATGCGACGGTCGATGCGCATCGCCAGCCGCACCCTGAAGTCGTTATCGAGCTCCATCCCCTCGATGCGGCCGACCTCGATTCCGCCCACCGTCACCGGATTGCCGATCGCGAGACCGTCGACGCGGTTGAAGGTGCCGACGATCCGGTAACCGGCCAGCCCCGCCCGCGCCTCCTTGTCGACGCCGCCGTAGACCGCGACCAGAATCGCCGCCAGCACCGCCAGCGTCACCCCGCCGACGATCATCTCCCAGGTCTCGCGGGATTTCACCGCGATCGTTCTCCTTCGCCTCGGTGGCGCCCTTCGGTTCGGCGCCGTCGACGCCGGCCTGGCGCCGTCAATCCGGCGTCCACGGCTCGTAGTCGCCGGTCGCCCGGGCGCGCTGGCCGCCCTCGAGATCGTGCCCCTTCGGCCGGTAGGCGTACGGCGTTCCGGTCAGGTTGACCATCCGCGGTTTCTGCCATGGCCGCCGTTGCAGGGCAGTGTCGATCAGCGGCTCGTCGACCATGTGATGCAGCCAGGCGTGCCACTCCGGCGGCGCCTTGGTGGCCTCCGGCCGGCCCTTGTAGAGGACCCATCGCCGCTCGCGTCCATAGCGGTTGAGCCGGCGGTTGCGGTAGTAGCGGTTGCCGAATTCGTCCTGGCCCACCCGTTCGCCGAACAGCCACGTAAACAGTAGGGTGCCGATGTCCATCGCCTGTCGATCCGTCGTACCGGGGTCCCGTGCCGAGCGCCCGCACTATGGCATCGGCGGCGGCCGCCGTCCAGCCCGTGGCGGGAGACGCGATGCGCCGTGACCGGCACCCGGCATGGGGCTCCCCGGCGCCCTCAGCGCACGACCGCGCGATAACCATACAACGGATGGTAATCGCCCGGCCCATCCGCACGAAATGTTGTTGCAGCAACGGGCTCCCCACGATATAGTGGCTGCGAGTGGCAAGGGTGCCCTATGTTGTGCCATTGGCACGCCGGCATGAGGCATCCAGCCGCCGCAAGGGGGCCCGGGAGGCAACCATCGGCGAGGTCATCGCCGTCTCGTTCACGGCCCTTGGCAGAAAAGCGAACGTAACGACGAGGCGAGGCCGACCCGCGATGCGCATTGCACGGTTGTTCACCCAACCCGACCAGTCACCCTACGACGCCATCGAGTTCCGCACCCTGTCGAGCGAGATCCGCAATCCGGACGGATCGGTGGTCTTCCGCCAGGACGCCATCGAGGTCCCCGCACACTGGACCCAGGTCGCCAGCGACGTGCTGGCCCAGAAGTACTTCCGGCGGGCCGGCGTGCCGGCGCGGCTGAAGCCGGTCCGCGAGCGCGGCGTGCCGTCGTGGCTGTGGCGCCGCACCGCCGATGTCAAGGCGCTCGGCCGCCTGCCCGCCGATCGCCGCTACGGCGGCGAGACCAGCGCCCGGCAGGTGTTCGACCGGCTCGCCGGGACCTGGACCTACTGGGGCTGGAAGGGCGGCTACTTCGACACCGAGGAGGATGCGCGGTCGTTCTTCGACGAGCACCGCCACATGCTCGCCCGCCAGATGTGCGCCCCCAACTCGCCGCAGTGGTTCAACACCGGCCTTCACTGGGCCTATGGCGTCGACGGCCCGGCCCAGGGCCACTACTACGTCGACCATCGCACCGGCACGGTGCGACCCTCGAACTCCGCCTATGCGCATCCACAGCCCCACGCCTGCTTCATCCAGGGAATCGAGGACGACCTCGTCAACGAGGGCGGCATCATGGACCTGTGGGTCCGCGAAGCCCGCCTGTTCAAGTACGGATCGGGTACCGGCAGCAACTTCTCGCGGCTGCGCGGCGAGAACGAGCCGCTGTCGGGCGGCGGCCGCTCCTCCGGCCTGATGAGCTTCCTCAAGATCGGCGACCGCGCCGCCGGGGCGATCAAGTCGGGCGGCACCACCCGCCGCGCCGCCAAGATGGTGGTGGTCGACATCGACCATCCCGACATCGAGGAGTTCGTGACCTGGAAGGTCAACGAGGAGCAGAAGGTGGCGGCGATGGTCACCGGCTCCCGCCTCGCCGCCCGCCATCTCGACGCGGGGATGGCGGCGTGCCATGACGCCCCCGCCGGTCGCGCCGAAGAGCGGTTCGATCCCCGCTGCAACCCCGCCCTGCGGCAGGCGCTCGTCGCTGCGCGGGCGGCGATGATCCCCGAGAACCTGATCCAGCGGACGATCGAGTTCGCCCGCCAGGGCCACACCAAAGTGGCCTTTCCGGTCTACGACACCGACTGGGATTCGGAGGCCTACCGGACCGTCTCCGGTCAGAACGCCAACAACAGCGTGCGGGTGACCAATACGTTCCTGGAACAGGTTCGGCGAGGCGGCGATTGGGACCTGATCCGTCGCACCGACGGCCGGCTCGCCAAGCGCATTCCGGCCCGCGAGCTGTGGGACCAAATCACCTATGCGGCGTGGAGTTGCGCCGATCCCGGCGTGCAGTACGACACCACCATCAACGAATGGCACACCTGCCCGGCAAGCGGGCGCATCAACGCGTCCAATCCGTGCTCCGAGTACATGTTCCTCGACGACACCGCGTGCAATCTCGCCTCTCTCAATCTGATGGCGTTTCAGGACGCCGACGGCCGGCTCGCGGTGCCTGCGTTCGAGCACGCGGTGCGGCTGTGGACGGTGGTGCTTGAGATCTCGGTGATGATGGCCCAGTTCCCGTCGCGGCGGATCGCGGAGCTGTCCTACCGGTTCCGCACCCTCGGGCTCGGCTTCGCCAACATCGGCGGCTATCTGATGGCCGCCGGCATGTCCTACGACTCGGACCCGGCGCGCGGCCTCTGCGGCGCGATCAGCGCGCTGATGACCGCTGTCGCCTACGAGACCTCGGCCGAGATCGCCGGCGAACTGGGAGCATTCCCGGGCTTCGCCGAGAACCGCGAGGCCATGCTGCGCGTGATCCGCAACCACCGCCGCGCCGCCCACGGCGACAGCCGCGGCTACGAGGGGCTGTCGGTGGTTCCCGTCGTGCTCGACGCCGCCGCCGTTCCGGACCGGCCGCTGGTGAGCGCGGCCCGCGCCGCCTGGGACCGGGCCCTCGCCCTCGGCGAGGCCCATGGCTACCGCAATGCCCAAGCGACGGTGATCGCCCCGACCGGCACCATCGGCCTGGTGATGGATTGCGACACCACCGGCATCGAGCCTGACTTCGCGCTCGTCAAGTTCAAGAAGCTGGCCGGCGGCGGCTACTTCAAGATCATCAACCGCACGGTGCCGCCGGCGCTCGCGCGCCTCGGCTACCCCGAACACGAGATCGAGGCGATCGTCCGCTATGCGGTCGGCCACGGCACCCTGTGCGATGCCCCGGCCGTCGATCACCCAGCGCTCCGCGCCCGCGGCTTCACCGACAGCGAGATCGAGGCGGTCGAGCGGAACCTCAGCGAGGCGTTCGACATCCGCTTCGCCTTCAACAAGTGGACCCTCGGCGAGGCGTTCTGCACCGAGACGCTCGGCATCGTCGGCGACCGGCTCGACGATCCGGCGTTCTGCCTGCTCACGGCGCTCGGGTTCTCGGCCGCCGAGATCGACGCCGCCAATATCCACGTCTGCGGTGCGATGACCCTGGAAGGGGCGCCGCACCTGCGGCCGGAGCATCTGCCGGTGTTCGATTGCGCCACGCCCTGCGGCCGACTCGGCACCCGCCATCTGTCGATCGAAAGTCACATTCGGATGATGGCGGCGGCGCAGCCGTTCATCAGCGGTGCCATCTCGAAGACCATCAACATGCCCCGGGCGGCGACCATCGAGGACTGCCATCGGGCCTACATGCTGGCCTGGACCCTGGGGCTGAAGGCGACCGCGCTCTACCGTGACGGCTCGAAGCTGTCGCAGCCGCTCGCCGGCGCGCTGCTCGACGACGGCGATGGCGCCGACTTCGCCGACGCCATCGCCGAGCGGCCGGCGGCGGTGCGGGCGGAAATGGTCGCCGAACGGATCGTCGAACGGGTGGTCACACGCCTCGATCGCAACAGCCTGCCCAGCCGACGCAAGGGTTACACCCAGAAGGCCAAGGTCGGTGGCCACAAGGTCTACCTGCGCACCGGCGAGTACGAGGACGGCCGTCTCGGCGAGATCTTCATCGACATGCACAAGGAGGGCGCCGCCTTCCGCAGCCTGATGAACAACTTCGCCATCGCGATCTCGATCGCATTGCAGTATGGCGTGCCGCTGGAGGAGTTCGTCGAGGCGTTCACCTTCACCCGGTTCGAGCCGGCGGGCGTCGTCGAGGGCAACGACACCATCAAGATGGCGACCTCCATCCTCGACTACATCTTCCGCGAGCTCGGGGTTTCCTATCTCGGCCGCTACGACCTCGCCCATGTCGATCCCCGCGAGTCCGATCCGGGCTGTCTCGGCCGCGGCGACGACGAAGGCAAGCCGGCCCGCGACGACGACGATCCGATGCCTGTGGTCCAGCGGCTCGCCAGCAAGGGCTACGTCCGCAGCCGTTTCCGGGTCTACAGCGGCGCCAAGGATGCCCGCGCGGTGACCTCGCGGACCGCCGCCGGCACCGCCCTGCTCGCCCAGGCGACGGTCGCCGAGGCGGCCTTCACCGAGGCGGCGTTCACCGAGGCCGCCTTCGCCGTGACCGCCGACGCGGTGCTCGAACGGGCGCTGGAGGCGCGCCTGAAGGGCTACGAGGGCGATCCGTGCGGCGAGTGCGGCAACTTCACCCTCGTCCGCAACGGCACCTGCCTCAAGTGCATGACCTGCGGCGCCACCACCGGGTGCTCGTGACGATGGCGGCTTTCGTTTCTCCCTCCTCCCTGGGAGCCTCGCGGCGTCCCCGCGGCCGATCGGCGGCGGGGACGCTCGCCTTTGTCACGGTGCGGCGCTATCCGGGGCCTCCGGTGAGCGCGCGATGACCGCCGAGTGGCGCCATGTCTCGGCCCGCTTCCGGACCTTCCTCGCCGAATTGCAGCCGGCCGCCGGTGAGCGCTACGCGGCGTGGGCGGCCGCCCGCGATGTCGGTGCTCTGTTGCGACGACGCTTTCTGCGGCCGGAGCTCGACGGCGACGACGGCGCCGGCGACGTGCGGGTGATCGGCGGCTTCGGCAACGGAACGGCGGTGCGGCCGGCGGCCAGCGTCGATCTCCTGTTCGTGGTCCCGGCACGCTTCGCGGTCGAGGCCGGTGTGGTCGCGTCGCCGGGCGGTGGGGCCGACATCGCGCCCCTGTTCCGCGACATGGTCGAACTGCTCGGTGCCCGCTATGCCGGCGTCGAGATGTCGCCGCACGGTTGGCTGTCGGTGGTCGCCGATCCGCGGTCGTCCCGCGCCGGCGCCGGCAGCCGGATGGCGGTGCGGGTGGTTCCCTGTTTTGCCGGTCCCGGCGCGGGCTACCGGGCTGCCGCCGGCGGCGCCCGTGCCGGCCGCGGGCCGTGGGGCCGGATCCATCCGCAGGCCGAACTCGACCGGCTCGACCGCGCCGATGCCGCCTCCAACGGCAAGGCGCGCGACCTGATCCGGATGCTGAAGGCGTGGCGGCGCGCCTCCGGCGCCGCGCTCTCGACCTTCGCCCTCGAGCTGCTCGCCTGCGAGTTCGTCACCCTGTGGATCTACCAGCGGCAGAGCGCCCTGTTTTATGACTGGATGGTCCGGGACTTCTTTTTCTGGTTGACCGCACAGGGCGGGCGGACGCTCAGGATCCCAGGCACCGGCGAGACCCTGGCGCTCGGCGACGTCTGGTGCGCCGACGCTGAGATCGCCTACGCCGCCGCCGCCGAGGCCTCCGATCTCGAACGCGACAACCGCGACGAGCAGGCGCTGGCCGGCTGGCGGCGGATCTTCGGTCTCGCCTTCACCGGTGTGCCGATGCCGCCACCGCCGCCGGTGGTCGGGGCGCGCGTCATCGCGTGGCAGGCACGGATGGCGTCGGAATAAGCGCCCCGGCACCACCTCGATCAAGGCCGAGGCGTCAACCACGATCATCGCCGGTCGCGTTCGTCGCGCACCATGTCCGCCACCGGTCGGTCCGGCATCACCGTCGCACGCGACCGGACGCGGGCGAAGATCTCGTCGGCCGTCGGTCGTTCGGCGACCCGCCGAATCTCGGCGAGCAGATACTCCGTCGGCGACGAGCCCGCGAGTGCCGCCCGTGCCTTCGGTTTGCGGTGAAGATCGTCCGGCACGTGCCGGATCTGGATCGTCTTTCACATGTGCCGAGCATGATGGCGCGTGTCCCACACGGAAAGCATCGGGAACTCCGCAGACCGCCGCGCCCGGCTTCGATCTGCGGTCAGAGGGCGACGCAGACCTTGCCGAAGTGGTGTCCGCCCTCCAGATGCGCGAACGCCTCCGGCACCGCGCCGAACGGATAGACGCGATCGACCACCGGGCGCAGCCGGTGGCGCGCGATCGCCCGCGCCATCGCCTCGAAGCCGTCGCGCGATCCCACTGTCACCCCCTGCAGGCGCACGTTGCGCATCACCGCCAGCGGCAGCGGGACGCTCGCTTTGGCCCCGCCGAGGACGCCGATCAGGCTGATCCGGCCGCCGGTTCTGACCGCCCGCAGCGACCGCTCCAGGGTGTCGGCGCCACCCAGCTCGACGACGTGGTCGCAGCCTTCGCCGCCGGTCAGCGCTTTCACCGTCCGATCCCATTCGGGAGTGGTGCGATAGTTGACGACCTCGTCGGCGCCGAGCTGGCGGACGCGCGCCAGCTTGTCGTCGCGCGACGAAATCACGATCACCCGTGCGCCGGCGATCTTCGCGAACTGCAGCGCGAACAGGGCGACACCGCCGGTCCCCTGCACCAGCACGGTGGCGCCGGGCCCGACCCCGCCCTCGGTGATCACCGCGCTCCACGCGGTCAGCGCCGCGCAGGGCAGGCATGCCGCCTCCTCGTCGCCGAGGTGGTCGGGCACTCGCGCCACCCCCTCCGCGCCGACCGCCATCAGCTGGGCCAGCACGCCGTCCAGCGGTCCGCCGAGGCTGTCGCGGAACTTGTCCGCCGACGCCTCGCCGCCGATCCAGCCCTGGAAGAACAGCGGCGCCACCCGGTCGCCAACGGCGACCCGGCGCACGCCATCGCCGACCGCCACCACCTCGCCAACCCCGTCGGAGACCGGAATCAGCGGCAGCCCGATGCGCGGCCCGTAGCCGCCGCGAATCATCAGGGTGTCGCGGTAGTTGAGCGACGCCGCCCGCATCCGGAGCAGCACCTGGCCCGGCCCCGGCTCCGGGTCCGGCCGTTCGCCCCGGCGCAGGTGATCCGGCCCGAACGCGTCCTTGAGCTCCCATACCTCCATCGTCGTTCCTTCTCATGCCCCGCGTTCCGCCACGGTCGCGGCGAGCATGCGCGCCAGATCGTCCGAGTCAAGGATCCCCGCCGATGTCCGAAGCGCGTTGGCGGCGCCGGCGGCGACCGCCAGCCGCAGTGCCTCTCCCGGTCCCCGGCCCTCCGCCAGCCCCACCACCAGGCCGGCGAGAAAACTATCGCCACTACCGACCGCGCTGACCGCCCGGATGCGCGGTGGTCGCGCCCGCCAGGTGCCGGCGGCTTCGACCAGCACCGCGCCCTCGTCCCCGCAGGTGATCGACACCGCGGCTGCGCCGCGGCGCCGGATCTCCGCCGCCGCCGCGGCGGCATCGATGGCCGTCGCCGGCTCCCGTCCCAACAGCGCCGCCGCCTCGAGGGCGTTGATCTTGACCATCGCCCCAGCCGCGATCGCTTCGGCGAGGGCGGGACCGGCGGTATCGACCCACACGGGTCGGCCCCCGCCGCCGACGGCGGCGACGAGGGCGGCGAGGCCGCCTGCCGGACACCCCGGCGGCAGGCTGCCCGCGATGCAGGCGGCATCACAGGCCGCAACGGCTTCCGCCGCGTCGGCGATCAGCCGCCGCCAGTCGGCAGCGGTGATCGCCGGCCCCGGTTCGTTGATCACCGTCGCCTCGCCGCGGGCGCCGACGACGATGACGCAGGTGCGGGTCTCGCCGTCGAACCGGGTCCAGGCGGCCTCCAGTCCCTCCTCGTCCGCGAGCGTCGCCGCCAGCCGGCCGCCGTGGCCGGCGATCAACCCGGCGCACACCGCCCGATGTCCGAGACAGCGCACCGCGCGCGCCGCGTTCACCCCCTTGCCGCCGCAGGCCGCGGACGCCGACGCCGCCCGCCACACCGCGCCGGCGGCGAAGCCCGGCACCGCGAGCGTACGGTCGACGGCGACGTTGGGGGTGACGCACAGGATCTTCATCGCACCGACAATAGCCGAGGGACGCCCGCCCCGCGCAAGGCCACGGGTTGCGTGCCAGCGCCGGCGCTGGAATAGTGTGCATGCCACGATCGGAGGAGTCCCCCTGACCGCCACCCATCCGGTGCTCTGCGGCTCGATCGCCGGCCGCCCCGGCACGTTCGGGGTCGCCATGCACACCGCCGCCTACCGGGCGCTCGGCCTGAACTACACGTATGTCGCGTTCGGCACCGAGGACACCGCCGGCGCAGTGGCGGGGATGCGCGCGCTCGGCATTCGCGGCCTCGGCGTCACCATGCCCCACAAGATCCGCATCGCCGACCATCTCGATGCCGTCGAGTCGACCGCGCGCGCCATCGGCGCCGTCAACACCGTCGTCAACGACGACGGCCGACTGACCGGGCACAACGTCGACTGGATCGGCGCCGTGCGTGCGCTGCGCGAGGTCACCGAGCTCGCCGGTCGCCGGGCGGCGGTGATCGGCGCCGGCGGCGGCGCGCGGTCGATCGTCTACGGGCTCGTCCGCGAGGGCTGCCGGGTCACCGTCTACAACCGCACGGCGGCCCGCGGCCGCGCCCTGGCCGCGGCGCTGGGGGCCGGCTGGGGCGGCGCACCCTCCGACATCGCCGCCGCCGCCGGCTACGACATCCTCGCCCACGCCACCCCGGTCGGGTTCCACGACCCGGACGCGATGCTGGTGCCGGCGGCGGCGCTCCGCCCCAGGCAAGTGGTGTTCGACGCGGTGCCGCTGCCGCTGGAGACGCGGCTGCTGCGCGAAGCGGCGGCGACGGGGTGCCGGACCGTCGCGGGGGTGCGGATGCAGCTCCACCAGGCCGCCTGCCAGTTCACCCTCTATACCGGCCTCGAACCCGATCTCGCGGTGATGGAGGCGGCGCTTCTGGCGGCGATCGCACGGGCCGGCTAAGCTGGCCCGCCCACCCACCGCACGGAGGACCTCGCGATGACCGGCCGCATCGAAGCCCGCCTCGCCGAACTCGGCCTCACCCTCCCGCCGCCGGCGGCTCCCGCCGGCGCCTACGTGCCCTGGGTGGTCGTCGGCGCGCTGGTGTTCGTTTCCGGCCAGCTGCCGTTCCAGGACGGCACTCTCCGCTACGTCGGCCGCCTCGGCGACGGCTTGAGCGTCGAGGATGGCCATGCCGCCGCCCGCCTCTGCGGTCTCAACCTCCTCGCCCAGGTGAGCGCCGCCTGCGGCGGTGATCTCGACCGGGTGCGCCGGGTGGTCCGCCTCGGCGGCTTCGTCAATTCGGTCGCCGACTTCACCGACCAGCCGAAGGTGCTGAACGGCGCTTCCGAACTGATGGTCGCGGTGTTCGGCGATGCCGGCCGCCACGCCCGCGCCGCCGTCGGCTGCCCGACCCTGCCGCTCGGCGTCGCGGTCGAGGTCGACGGGATCTTCGAGATCGCCTGAGCGCAACCGGCCGAGCGCCGCTTGTCGCCGCCGTGCGGCCGAAGAGAGCCTCGGTCGCGACGGCTGGGGCGAGAGACGGGATTCGAACCCGCGACCCCCTGGACCACAACCAGGTGCTCTAACCGACTGAGCTACTCCCGCCGCCGTGCCCCAGATGTAGCCTCCGCCGGCGGCGGACGTCAAGGCGCGGCAAAGTGGCGCTTCAGGCGCAGGGCGGCCTCGTCGAGCAGCGCGTCCCGCTTGCAGAAGCAGAAGCGGGCGTAATGGCCGCCGCCATCCACCTCGCCGTCGTGATAGAAGGCGCCGACCGGCACCGCAGCGACCCCCGCCCGCTCGGTGATGTGGCGGCAGAACGCCGCGTCGTCACCGTCGAAGCCGACGGCGCGGATGTCGACGGTGAGGAAATAGGTGCCCTGGCTCGGCAGCACCCGGAAGCCGGCCGCGGCGAGGCCGGTCGCCAGCCGGTCGCGCTTGCCCTGCTGGACGGTGGCGAGGTCGGCGAAGTAGCGATCGTCGCAGCCGAGGCCGCGGGCGACCGCCCGCTGCAGGCTCGGTGGCGTGGTGAAGGTGACGAACTGGTGCGCCTTGGCGACGGCGGCGAGCGCGCCGGCGGCGGCGGTGACGTAGCCGACCTTCCAGCCGGTCATCGAGAACGTCTTGCCGGCCGAGCCGATCCGCAGACAGCGCTCGCGCATCCCCGGCAGCGCCATCAGCGGCCGGTGCGCCCGGCCGTCGAACACCAGGTGCTCGTAGACCTCGTCGCAGACCGCGTAGGCGTCGAACTCCCGCACCAGTCCGGCGACGAAGGCGAGCTCGTCGTCGTCGAACACCTTGCCGGAGGGGTTGTGCGGCGAATTGAGGACGATCAGCTTGGTCTTCGCCGAGAACGCCGCCGCCAGCGCCGCGCGCGGCAGCGCCCACTCGGGCGGCTGCAAGCGCACCAGCTTCGGGATGCCGCCGGCGCGGCGCACCATCGGCAGGTAGGAATCGTAGAGCGGCTCGATCAGCACCACCTCGTCGCCCGGCTCGATCAGTCCCAGGAAGCAGTCGGCCAACGCCTCGGTGGCGCCGGAGGTGACCATCACTTCGCTGCGCCAGTCGATGTCGAGGCCGTAGAAGCGGCGGTCGTGGTCGGCGACCGCCTGGCGCAGCTCCGGCAGCCCCAACATCGGCGGATACTGGTTGGGGCCGTCGATCACCGCCTCCGCGGCGAGCCGGCGGATCGGTTCGGGACCGTCCTCGTCGGGAAAGCCCTGGCCGAGGTTGATCGCCCCGTGCTCCTGGGCGAGCGCGCTCATCACCGTGAAGATGGTGGTGCCGTAGCCGGAGAGGACGCCGTTGGCCGCTTTCATCGTCGCCCCTTCCTATCCCCGCCGGTACGGCCGGCGCAAGCCCGCACCGGGGCGCCGCGCCGCCACGGCTTCGGTGCCGCGCCACCGGCCCTGCGTCGCCCTTGGGCAGATGACGACGATTTGGGCAAAAGGCTGCCGGCCTCCGCACCCGCGGCCGCCCGGACGGCCTTGCAATCGCCGCCAATCCATGCTTTCTCGGCGGCGACGCGCACTTGGCACGGACCGTGCTACGAGGCATGCAAGGGACTCGCCGGCGTCCGGCGAGTCCACGGGGTCATCGCCCGATCCGCACCAGTCCGGATCACCGAAACGCAGAGGCAGTCGTTCATGAAGAAAATCGAAGCGATCATCAAGCCCTTCAAGCTCGACGACGTCAAGGAGGCCTTGCACGAACTCGGCCTGCAGGGGATCACCGTCCTCGAGGCCAAGGGTTTCGGCCGCCAGAAGGGCCACACCGAGCTCTACCGCGGCGCCGAATACGTCGTCGACTTCCTGCCGAAGGTGAAGATCGAGCTCGTCATCGACGACTCCCTCGTCGAACAAGCGATCGAGGCCATCCAGCAGGCGGCCCGGACAGGGCGCATCGGCGACGGCAAGATCTTCATCACCTCCGTCGAGGACGCGATCCGCGTGCGAACCGGCGAGCGCGGGCTCGAGGCCATCTAGCCCGCCCGCGCGGCCGCCGCCCGGCCCGTCCAAGCATCCGTCCGCTTCTCAACACTCCGCTCAGGGACCGAAGGAACTCCGCCCATGGCACTCAACTGCAAGACGCCTGCCGACGTCATCTCCGTGCTGAAGGAGAGCGACATCAAGTATGTCGATCTGCGCTTTACCGACCCGCGCGGCAAATGGCAGCACCTGACGATGACCTCTCCGTTCGTCGACGAGGACGCCTTCGCCGACGGCATCATGTTCGACGGCTCGTCGATCGCCGGCTGGAAGGCGATCAACGAATCCGACATGGCGCTGATCCCCGATCCGGTGAGCGCGGTGATGGATCCGTTCGCCGCCCAACCGATGCTGATCCTGTTCTGCGACGTGGTGGAGCCGTCGACCGGCCAGCCCTACCTGCGCGACCCGCGCTCGATCGCCAAGAAGGCGGAGGCCTATCTCGCCTCGACCGGGATCGGCGACACTGCCTATTTCGGTCCCGAGGCGGAGTTCTTCGTGTTCGACGACGTGCGTTTCGACGTGCGCATGAACAACTGCTTCTACGAGTTCAGCTCCGACGAAGGGCCCTACGTCACCGGCCGGATCCTGCCAGAGGGCAACGCCGGCCACCGGCCGCCGATCAAGGGCGGCTACTTCCCGGTGCCGCCGGTCGATTCCGCCATGGACCTGCGCGCCGAGATGGTCTCGGTGATGCGCGAGATGGGCCTCAATATGGACAAGCACCATCACGAGGTGGCACCGAGCCAGCACGAGCTCGGTCTCACCTACGATACCCTGGTGCGCTCCGCCGACAACATCCAGATCTACAAGTATTGCGTCCAGATGGTCGCCCAGACCTATGGAAAGTCGGCGACTTTCATGCCGAAGCCGGTGGCCGGCGACAACGGCTCGGGGATGCATACCCATCAGTCGATCTGGAAGGACGGCAAGCCGACCTTCGCGGGCTCCAGCTATGCCGACCTGTCGGAGACCGCGCTCTACTACATCGGCGGCATCATGAAGCACGCCAAGGCCCTCAACGCCTTCACCAATCCGTCGACCAACAGCTACAAGCGGCTGATCCCCGGCTTCGAGGCGCCGGTCCTGCTCGCCTACTCGGCCCGCAACCGCTCGGCGTCGTGCCGCATTCCGTTCGCCACCAACCCCAAGGCCAAGCGGGTCGAGGTGCGCTTCCCCGATCCGACCTGCAACCCGTATCTCGGCTTCGCGGCGATGCTGATGGCCGGGCTCGACGGCATTCACAACAAGATCCACCCGGGCGACGCCATCGACAAGAACCTCTACGACCTGCCGCCCGAAGAGCTCCAGAACGTGCCGACGGTGTGCGGATCTCTGCGCGAGGCGCTCGACTGCCTCGACGCCGGTCGCGACTTCCTGAAGAGGGGTGAGGTGTTCACCGACGACGTGATCGACGGCTACATCCAGCTCAAGTGGGAGGAAGTCTACAACTTCGAGCACACCCCCCACCCGGTCGAGTTCCAGATGTACTACTCCTCGTGACCTCGACGCACGGGCTCCGCGAGCTCGCGGGGCCCGTGCCCGTCCGTCCGCCGTCGGCGCCGGCGACCGGCCGGCGGCGGTCGTGGATCAGTCGATGCCCATCATCCGCCAGCCCTTGACCGGCAGATGGATGCCACATTCGGTCTTGTTGTGGCCCCGCCAGCGGCCGGCACGCGGGTCCTCGCCGGGGGCGACCCGGTCGGTGCACGGCATGCAGCCGATCGACAGGAAGCCGTCCGCCTGCAGCGGATGGCGCGGCAGCTGGTGGCGATCGAAATAGGCGTCGATGTCGGCCTGTTGCCAGCGTGCCAGCGGGTTGATCTTGATCCGGCCGTCGTCGCTGGCCTCGATCGTCGGCAGGTTGCCGCGGTCGCCGCCGTGGAACCCCTTGCGGCCGCTGATCCAGGCCGCGAAGCCATCGAGCGCCCGGTTCAGCGGCTCGACCTTGCGCAGGTAGCAGCACATGTTGGGGTTGCCGTACCACAGCACCCCGTCCGGATCGATCTCGTCGATGCGCTTCGGATCGGGCCTGACGGTGCGGACGTCGCTGAGCTCGAGGGCGGTGGTCAGGGCATCGCGGTAGCGCAGCGTCTCGCCGAACAGCTTCCCGGTGTCGAGGAAGATCACCGGCGTCGCCCGGTCGATCGCCGCCACCATGTGCAGAAGCACCGCCGCCTCCGCACCGAACGACGAGACGAGGGCGACCCGGCCGGCGAAAGCGTCGCGGATCATCGCCGCCAGCAGGGTCGGCGGATCGGCGTCGCGGTAGCGGGCATCGAGCGCCGCCGCCCGCGCCGCCGCCGCCGCAGTTTCGTCCACGAGCGGCTGCGGCGCCGTCGCGGCGGCGGTCGCGGTGGCGGTCATTCCGCCGCACTCCGGAAACGGCGCAGCCGGGTCGCCGGGATGCGATCGTCGGCGGCCGTCTGGTAGCAGACCGAGATCTCGTCGATCGCCCGCCGCCAGCCGGCGGCGTCGATGTCGTCCGCGATCTCGAAGGCGTCGAAGCCGCAGCGGTGCATGAACATCAGCTGGTCGCGGAGAACGTTGCCGACGGCGCGCAGTTCGCCCGCGAACCGGTAGCGTTGCCGCAGCAGCCGGGCGGTGGAATACCCCCGGCCGTCGCGGAAGGTCGGGAACGCCAGCGCCACGAGATCGAAGTGCGCGAGGTCGGCGGCGATCTCCGTCGCCGGCTGGTGCGACGCGAGACGCACCCCGAGGCGGCCGTCGCGGGCCAGAAGCGCCTCGCGCTCCGCCCGCCAGCGTTCGACAGAGACGATCACCGGACCGGAGGCGGGCAGCGGGCCGTCGTCGGCGACCGCCACCCACGGATCGTCGACCGGCGAGCCGTTCTTAATCAGCGGCATAGAGCTTCTCCTTGAACGGCTGCATGCCGAGGCGGCGGACCGCATCCACGAACCGCTCGCCGTCCCGGCGAACCTCCAGATAGGTGTTGACGATGGTCTCGACGGCGTCGACCACCTCCTCGGACGAGAACGCCGGTCCGACCAGGGTGCCGAGGGCGGCATTCTCGGTGGCGTCGCCGCCGAGGGTGATCTGATAGAACTCCTCGCCCTTCTTGTCGACGCCGAGGATGCCGATGTGGCCGACGTGGTGGTGGCCGCAGGCGTTGATGCAGCCCGAGATCTTGATCTTCAGCTCGCCGATGGCATGCATCCTGCGGAGGTCGTCGAAGCGCTCGGTGATGCGCTGGGCGACCGGAATCGACCGGGCGTTGGCGAGGCTGCAGTAGTCGAGGCCCGGGCAGGCGATGATGTCGGAGACGAGGCCGATGTTGGGGGTGGCGAGGCCGAGCGGCACCAGCGCCTGCCACAACTGGTGGAGATCCGCCTGTTTGACGTGGGGCAGGATCAGGTTCTGCTCGTGGCTGACCCGGACCTCGCCGAAGCTGTACCAGTCGGCGAGATCGGCGACCGCGTCCATCTGCTCGGCGGTGGCATCGCCGGGAGGGCCGCCGACCGGCTTCAGCGAAAGGTTGACGATCGCATAGCCGGGCCGGCGATGCGGGACCACGTTGGTTCGAACCCAGTTGCCGAACGCCGGGTCGCGGCGCTTCTGGTCCTCGAACGCGGCCACCGGCGCCGCCAACGTCTCGAAGGGCGGAGGCGCGAAGTAGGCGGCGATGCGCTCGAACTCGCCCGGCGGCAGATCGACGGGGCTCTTGTCGATCTGCGACCATTCCTCCTCGACCAGCTCCGCGAAGCGCTCGGCGCCGATCTCGTGGACCAGGATCTTGATCCGCGCCTTGAACATGTTGTCGCGGCGCCCGAACAGGTTGTAGACCCGCAGGATCGCCTCCAGGTAGGAGAGCAGATGGCGCTTCGGCAGGAACGGTCGAATGGTCTTGCCGATCATCGGCGTTCGGCCGAGGCCGCCGCCGACCATCACCTCGAACCCGATCTCGCCGGCCTCGTCGCGGAGCATCCGGAGCCCGATGTCGTGGACGCGCACCGCGGCACGATCCTCGGGAGCGCCGGTCACCGCGATCTTGAACTTGCGCGGCAGGAACGAGAACTCGGGGTGCAGGGTCGACCACTGGCGGATCACCTCGCAGGTGATCCGCGGGTCCTCGATCTCGTCGGCGGCGGCGCCGGCGTAATGGTCGGCGGTGACGTTGCGAATGCAGTTGCCGCTGGTCTGGATGCCGTGCATCTCGACCTCGGCCAGCGCGGCGAGGATGTCCGGAACGTCCGACAGCGCCGGCCAGTTGAACTGGATGTTCTGTCGGGTGGTGAAGT
Source organism: Rhodospirillales bacterium (assembly GCA_050329575.1). Classification (GTDB taxonomy): domain Bacteria; phylum Pseudomonadota; class Alphaproteobacteria; order Rhodospirillales; family Defluviicoccaceae; genus JAUXFS01. Next base: position 74,584 of record JBHJOP010000039.1, read on the forward strand.
GGCCGTATCCCCGGTCGTAGCGCCGCGCGATGTGGGCGAGCCGGCGCATCTGCCGCGAGGACAGCGTGCCGTAGGGGATGGCGACCCGCAGCATGTAGGCGTGCAGTTGCAGGTAGAGGCCGTTCATCAGCCTCAGCGGACGGAACTGGTCTTCGTTCAGCTCGCCGCTGAGACGGCGGGCCACCTGGTCGCGGAACTGGGCGACCCGCTCCGCGACCAGGGTGTGGTCGAATTCGTCGTAGCGGTACATCGTCCGGCTATCCTCTCCTCGCCTGCTTAGCGAACTGGGGGTGAACGGGCGGCCCATAGGCGCGGATCCGCTCCCGAAAGCGAGTCGGCCGCACATCGTCGCCATCGACGACGACGTCGATCAGATAGGGGGCGACGACCTTTCGTTCGGCGATCGCCCGCTCCGCCTCGGCCAGCATCGCCTCGCCCTCCTCCTTGCCCTCGGCGAGGCGACTGGCGCCGATCCGTTCGGACCAGCCGCCGTCGCCGGCCAGGTAGATCACCGCGCCGTCCTCGAGCCGGTTGGCGGTCACCACGTGCACCGTCATCGTCGTCGTTCCTTCTCCACAACCCCGTCGTCAACCGACCGCTGCCCGGCGGAGGTCGGAGGCCACCCAGGCGTCGGCCTGGCGCACCACCTCGCCGACCACGATCAGCGCCGGTCCGCCCGGTGTGCGCGCCGCCAGGACCGCGAGTTCGTCGAGGGCACCGGTCGCCACATGCTGATCGGGGCGGGTGCCGTTGGTGATCACCGCAGCGGGCGTCGCCGGGTCCATGCCGGCGCCGATCAACCGCGCGGCGATCCGGCCGGCGATCGAGGCGCCCATGTAGACGACGAGGGTCTGACGGGTCCGCGCCAGCGCCGCCCAATCGACGTCCGGTTCGCCGTCCCGGCCGTGGCCGGTGATCAACACCGCCGCCTGGGCATCGCCACGATGGGTCAGCGGGATGCCGGCCGCCGCCGTACAGCCGCTCGCGGCGGTAACACCCGCCACCACCTCCGCCCGCACGCCGTGGCGGGCCAGGAATTCCCGCTCCTCGCCGCCGCGCCCGAACACGAACGGATCGCCGCCTTTCAGGCGCACCACGCAGCGGCCGGACCGCGCCTCGCGGAGCAGCAGCTCGTTGATCTCGCCCTGACTGCGGCTGTGCGCCCCTTTGCGCTTGCCGACGTCGATGCGCTCCGCATCGCGGCGGGCGTAGTCGAGGATCTCCGGGGCCACCAGCCGGTCGTGGACGATGACATCGGCTTCCTGCAGCAAGCGGAACGCTCGCAACGTCAACAGGTCGGGATCGCCCGGCCCGGCGCCGACGATATGGACCGTTCCCGGTGGCGACCGATCGCCGTCCGGGCGATTGACGGTCGCCAGCATCCGTTCCCGCGCCCATCGCTCGTCGCCGGCCAGCACCGCGGCGGCGATCGGACCGGCGAAGAACCGCTCCCAGAACCGCCGGCGGGCGGCCGGGTCCGGATGAACGCCTGCGACCGCGCGCCGAAACCGGTCGGCGAAGCGGGCGAGACGACCGAGGTTGGCGGGCAGCAGCGCCTCGATCCTCGCCCGCAGGGCCCGTGCCAGCACCGGTGCGGTTCCCGCCGTCGACACCGCGACGGTCACCGGATCGCGATCGATGATCGCCGGCATGACGAACGTCGACAGCGCCGGGGCGTCGACGACGTTGACCGGCACGCCGGCGGCGATCGCGGCCTCGGACACCGACGCGTCGATGTCGGCGCGGCCGGTGGCGGCGATCACCACCGCCCTGCCGGCGACGTCGCCGGCGGTGAACGACCTGGCGATCAGCCGAACCTCGCCGGCCTCGACCATCGCGCGGAGGGTCTCGCCACAGCCGGGCGCGACGACGTCGACCCGAGCCGCGGCGCCGCGCAGCAATCGCGCCTTGCGGGCCGACGCCTCGCCACCGCCGACGACGAGGGTCGCCCGTTCCCTGAGGTCGAGGAAGATCGGTAGGTTCCGCATGCTCAACCCGTGCGTCCCGTCGTTGACGACCGACCGCGCCCAAGGCCGGTTGGGCCTCGCAAGGCGCGGATGATATCACATACACATATTGTGTTTCTGTCGTTAATTAGCATAGCTCTGTGTGGAATGGAATCATACTACAAATTATAGTCGCTAAATTTTTTTCCCGTGCCGGCCGTGGAAGCGCGGGAGGGGACGGTGTATGACGGATCTTCGTCGGTCGGCCCGACCCGGGCCGACGACCGGACCTCGCGACGGGAGCCACGATCGCCCGATGGACCGTTCCCCTGCGCTCGACCTCGCCGTCTTCGCGATCGCCATGGTGGTCATCGTCACCGCCTCCAACGTCCTGGTCCAGCATCCGATCAACGCCTGGCTGACCTGGGCCGCCTTCACCTATCCGGTGTCGTTCCTGATCACCGACCTCTGCAACCGACGGCTCGGCCCGGCCGATGCGCGCCGCGTCGTCTGTGCCGGCTTCGTCGTCGCCGTCGCGCTGTCGGCGCTGCTCGCGACACCGAGGATCGCCGTCGCCTCCGGCCTCGCCTTCCTCGTCGCCCAGCTCCTCGACGTCGCGCTCTTCCACCGGCTGCGGCGGCGGACCTGGTGGATCCCGCCCCTGGTCTCCTCGCTGCTCGGCTCCGCGGTCGACACCGCGCTGTTCTTCGCCATCGCCTTCGCCGGCAGCGGGCTGCCGTGGGTGACGTGGGCGATCGGTGATTTCGCGGTCAAGGTGACGATGGCGCTGCTGCTGCTCGTCCCCTTCCGTTCCCTGCTGCGCCTCACCGCCCCGCCGCCGCTGGGCGCATCGATCGGTGACGGGCGGTGTCGCTGAAGCGCGGACGGGGCGGCGACATCCCGAGGCGCGCCGACGACCCCGTTGGTGTAGATCCGTCGCCATGAACAGGCGGTTAACCGTTCTCGCCGCCCTCCTGCTCGCGCTCGCGGTCGGTCTCGCGGCGCCGGTCCGAACGGCGGCGATCCAGCTGCTGGTCCGCGTCCGCGACGCCTTCGTCGTCGTGTTCGTCGACGCCGCCAACTTCGTCGCCGGCTGCTTCTGAACCGCGCGGCAGCCACGCCGGGGACCACAAGATATTGGTAGGCTGCGGCGGCGGGCTACCGTATAATGCCGACGAACGAAGGGGAAACATCTCCGGGGCATGCGCATGCAGGATCTCTTTCAGCGGCCGACCGCCGCCCGCGAGGACTACACCGCCAAGGACATCGAGGTTCTCGAGGGCCTGGAGCCGGTGCGGCGCCGGCCGGCGATGTACATCGGCGGCACCGACGAGCGGGCGCTGCACCACCTGGTGGCGGAGCTGCTCGACAACGCCATGGACGAGGCGGTCGCCGGCCACGCCTCCCGCATCGAGCTCGACCTCGCCGCCGACGGCACGGTGACGGTGCGCGACAACGGCCGCGGCATTCCCGTCGACCCCCATCCGAAGTTCAGGACCAAGTCCGCCCTCGAGGTGATCCTGACCACGCTGCATTCGGGCGGCAAGTTCGGCGGCAAGGTCTACCACACCGCGGGCGGGCTGCACGGGGTCGGGCTGTCGGTGGTCAACGCGCTCTCCGACCGGCTGACCGTCGAGGTCGCCCGCGACCGCTGCCTGTGGACCCAGGACTACGCCCGCGGCAAGCCGCAGGGGCCGCTGATCAACCGGGGAGCCGTGCACAACCGCCGCGGCACCTCGGTCGGCTTCCACGCCGATGCGGCGATCTTCGGCTCCGACGCCCGCCCGCGGCCGGCGGCGCTGTACCGGATGGCGCGCTCCAAGGCCTACCTGTTCCGCGGCGTCGAGATCCGCTGGGGGTGCGATCCGGCGCTGATCGCCGCCGGCGATCCGACCCCGGCCGCCGACGTGCTGCGCTTCCCGGGCGGGCTGCACGACTTCCTGGTCTCGGCGCTCGGCGACCGGCCGCTGGTGACGCCGGCGCCGTTCTCCGGCCAGGCGGCGCTCGACGGCGGCACCGGCAAGGTCGAATGGGCGGTGGCGTGGCCGGCCGACGGCGAGGACGGCTTCCTCAACGCCTACTGCAACACGGTGCCGACGCCGCTCGGCGGCACCCACGAGGCCGGCTTCCGGACGGCGCTGACGCGCGGCCTCAAGGCCTACGCCGAGCTGGTCGGCAACCGCGCCGCCGCCCGGATCGCCGCCGAGGACGTGCTCGGCGGCGCCGCGGCGATGCTGTCGGTGTTCATCCCCGAGCCGCAGTTCCAGGGCCAGACCAAGGAGCGGCTGACGACGCCCGCGGCGGCGCGGCTGGTCGAGACCGGGGTGCGCGACCATTTCGACCACTGGCTGTCGGGGGCGCCGGAGACGGCGAAGGCGCTCATCGACGAGATCGTCGCCCGCGCCGAGCAGCGGCTGCGCCGCCGCCAGGAGAAGGAGACGCGGCGCAAGACCGCGACCCGCCGGCTGCGGCTGCCCGGCAAGCTCGCCGACTGCGCCCGCACCACCGCCGCCGGCACCGAGCTGTTCCTGGTCGAGGGCGATTCCGCCGGCGGCTCGGCCAAGCAGGCCCGCGACCGAGAGACCCAGGCGGTGCTGCCGCTGAAGGGCAAGATCCTCAACGTCGCCAGCGCGTCGGCCGACAAGCAGCGCGCCAACCAGGAGCTGCGCGACCTCGTCGAGGCGCTCGGCTGCGGCATCGGCGGCGGCCTCGAGCTCTCGGCGCTGCGCTACGAGAAGGTGGTCATCATGACCGACGCCGACGTCGACGGCGCCCACATCGCCGCGCTGTTGATGACCTTCTTCTTCACCGAGATGCCGCGGCTGATCGAGGCCGGCCACCTGTTCCTGGCGGTGCCGCCGCTCTACCGGCTGACCTGCGGCGCGACCACGCTCTATGCCCGCGACGACGCCGACCGCGACCGGCTGCTGCGGACGCTGCCGGCCGGCCGCGCCAAGCTCGAGGTCAGCCGCTTCAAGGGCCTGGGCGAGATGCCGCCGGCGCAGCTCAAGGCGACGACCATGAGCCCGGCGACGCGGTCGCTGCTGCGCGTCGTGCTGCCCGGCCGGGGACCGGGGCCGGGGCCCGACGGCGGCGGCGGCGACACCGCCCGCCTGGTCGAGACGCTGATGGGCCGCCGCCCGGAGCTCCGCTTCGCCTACATCCAGGAGCACGCCCGCTTCGTCGCGGCGATCGACGTCTAGGCCCGAAAGGCCGCGGCGGGCCCAGGGCGGACCCGGGCGGACCCGGGCGCGCGGCCGATCCCCCACCCGGCGGCGGGGTCTTGCCCGACGATCGCCGATCCCCTCTCTCGCGCCAGCCCCTTGAAAACAAAGGACCTCACGGGAGCGCCCGGATCATCGTCAAAAATCGTCAAAAATCGTCAAAACCGCCAGCAACCCGTTGATATCATTCGTTTTTCAATGCCCCTTCGTTCCGCTCCCGCAACGGCCCGCAAGCCGTTGATCGCCAACGAAACCCCGCCCCGCCCGCCGGCGCCTGCGTCCCTACGCGATCGTCAAAAGTCGTCAAAAATCGTCAAAAGTCGTCATCCCCGCCGCCAGACCCCTCCAACCGCCCCGCCGTCCCGGAAGGGAACAAACGGGCATCATACGCCGTTCCAACGCTGAAAGCAAGGACTATTATCCTTGCTGCTCGGTGCCGTCGCATTCCGCGGCCGACGATCCGGGGGCGATGTGGCGATTTGCGGCCGGCGGCGCATGCGCTACAGTGGACGCCAC
>JBHJOP010000067.1:0-24510 GCA_050329575.1 Rhodospirillales bacterium
CCCTTCCCGGCCCCCTTCCCGGCCCCCTTCCCGGCCCCCTGCCCGGCCCCCTTCCCGACCCCGTCGAGCGCCCATACGCGCGCGGGGCTGAAGCATCGACCATTCGCGCCCACAGAATATCCCCAAACGGGGTATTTTTGATGCGCAACCGTGCGAACTGTGCTTAGACCTATGATCGAAATGCCGTCGGCTTACGGCGACGCGTCCGTGAGCCGATGGCGAGCATTCCACCTCACATCCGCTTCGGGGAGCCAACGAGCCCTGCCATGAACGTCACCGCGGCTGCAAGCAGTCCCAGCCCCCATGGGGCACGGGACGTCCCCCAGTTTCTGCTGCTGTCGTCGTCGCCGAACATCCTCCGGGACGATTCTCGATGCCGCTTCGTGTTCGACACGGATGCGGCGTTCGACGGCGTCATCGTCGTCAACGGTCATCGCGCCGACGACGTCGAGGCGATCGTCCGTCGATCGAACGATCTGCTGCTGCCGATCGCCAATCTTTCGGAAGCGATCATCCCGTTCGCCGATTTCCAGGTCCGCGGCGCCAGCCAGGGGCGCTTGGAGGATGCGGTCGACATCCTGACGACGATCGCCCACTCCGTTCGCCGCCTGCCCGACGGTGTCAGACGCAGCGAACAGCCGGAAACGATCCTGTTGGCTCGCGCCCACAGCCGCAACGGGACCCTGGCTGCGGTCTACGATCCCGGCGTGAGCCACCTCGTCTCCTATCCCGCCGCGGGCCTGATCGAGGAACCTTGGCGGCATGCCGAACGCCTCGCCGACCAGGGTCTCCTGCAGCGAACCTTCTTCGATCGGCTTCACCGCTGCCGGTCCTGCGGATCGTCACGCTTCAACGTCCGCGAGGAATGCGTCGCCTGTCGCTCGCCGGACCTTGTCGACGAGACGACGGTGCATCATTTCCGCTGCGCTCACCAAGGCGTCGAAGGGGAGTTCCGTCGGGGCGAGAAGCTCGTCTGTCCGAAATGCAGACACGAGCTGCGCCACTTCGGCGTCGACTACGACAGACCGGGATTGGCAACCGTCTGCCGGACCTGTGGCCATGTGGACGCCGACTCCGCGGTCGGCTTCGTCTGCATGGACTGCGGATCGAAGCAAGACGCCCAAGCGGTCGCGACCCGGGACTGGTACGCCTACCGGATCACCCGGGCCGGCGAGACCGCCCTGCTCAGCGGCCGGGTGGCCGCGAGACGGAGCGAGACCAGGGACGCGCTGGCCACCTTTCAGCTTCTGGTCAGACACGGCCAGCGCCTGCAAGCCCGCTACGGGAAGCCGGTCACCATCCTCAGGATCACCTTCGCCAAGGCGGACCAGGTCCAGGAGCAGCACGGCGAACGCGCGCTCGCGCAGGCGCGGGCCCATGCCCTCGAGGTCGTCCGCGGCGAGGTGCGCAGCAGCGACACCGTCCTGGAGGCCGAAGACGACGTCCTCGTCTACATGCCGGAGACCGAGGCGCGCGACACCGCGGTGCCGCACCGTCGCCTGATCGACCGGATCCACTCCACCCTCCGCGTCAACCTCGGTGCGGAAGCCTCGCTCGTCTCCGCCGAGGAGCTGTCGACGCTGTTGCCCGACCTGTCGCCCCTGTCGCCCGACCAGCCATGAGCGTCCTCGATCCCACCTACTTCCTGTTCGAGATCGACCCCGGCACGTTGCTGGGCATGTTCTGGTTCCTCCTCCTCCTCGACGTTCCCCGGTACTCGTTCGCCTGCCTATCCGTGGGTCTCTCCGAGGTGTTCCGCAGCGGCCGCCGCCCGGCGGGCGCCCGCGAGCCCCTGGTCAGCGTCGTCATCGTCGGCCACAACGAGCGGCCGACCATCCGCCGCTGCATCGCCTCGCTGCGCGAACAGACCTACCGCAATCTCGAGATCATCTGCGTCGATGACGGGTCCGACGACGGCATGGCCGAAGAGCTGCGCCGGCTGCGACTCGAAGGGCTGATCGACGGCGCCTTCACGACCAATCCGCGGTGCGGAAAGCCGAGCGCCTGCAATCTCGCCTTCAGTCGGGCGCGCGGCGACATCCTGGTCAATGCCGATGTCGACTGCACCTTCGACCGCGATGCCATTCGCAACATCGTTGCCCCGTTGGCGGACCCGATGGTCGGCGCCGTGGCGGGAAACATCGGCGTCAGGGATGCCGACGCGACGCTCATCAGCGGCCTGCAAGCCGTCGAGTACCTCATTTCGATCTCGCTCGGAAAACGCGCGCTCGAGTTCTTCGACATCGTGACCTGCGCGTCGGGAGCGTTCAGCGCCTTCAGACGGCGGGCCCTGGAGTCGGTCGGCGGTCTGGATGTCGGTCCCGGCGAGGATCTGGACTTGACCCTCCGACTGCGCAAGGCCGGTTGGAAGGTGCGGTTCGCCGAGGACGCCTGGTGTCTGACGACGGTGCCGAGCACGATTCCGGATTTCGTGCGGCAGCGCCTTCGCTGGGAGCGGGATGCAATTCGCCTGAGGTTGCGCAAGCACAGAGATATCATAAACCCGCAGAATGGGGCGTTCTACGTCGCGGAGTTCATCCAGTTCGTTGAATTCCTGATCACGAACGTCGTGATAACGTTCGCGTTTCCCCTTTACCTGATTTGGCTTTTTTATCAGTTCGGCGCTCAAGCCATGACCATTCTGGCGTTGGTGACGATTGTCTATATCCTGCTGGATCTGATCGCCGCAGGATCGGCGCTCGTCGCCAACGACCGCCCCGGCCTCTGGCGAGTCTGGCCTTACATCCTTCCCTACGGAGCGTTCAATGCCTTCTTCATGCGCGGTATTCGCATCTACGCCTATGTTCAGGAGTGGATATTCAGAACGTCTTATTCAGACAGCTACATCCCGGAACGAGTCCTGAAGAGAGCACCCTGGTATTGATCGACAAACTGAGAAAGAAACGGCGGATCGACAGCCTGCCGGAGGATGTCCGCCTTCGCAAACATCGCTTGGGGCGGTGGATCTATCTCTCCCTCCTCATTTGTTTTTTCGTGTGGATCGGCGACCTGTTCATCGGACCCCTGCTGCGCCTCCAGGCCCATGGACTGGTCGTCGCCGACCGGATCTCCGTGGCGGTTCCGTTCCCCGCCCAGATCGTCGACATGGCCGTCGATCCCGGCGCGACGGTGAGGGCGGGAGACGTGCTCGCGCGCGTGAACTCGGTCGAGCTCACCCAGAACATCGCCTCGCTGACGGCGCGGAACGCCGAACTGCTGATCAAGCGCGTCGACATCGAACGGCGGGCACGCGTCGCCGAGGCGGTGATGCCGATCGCGCGGGATCGCGCCGGCCAGGCCGAGACCGCCTTCGAGACGATCCGCGACATCCGCAAGCGCGGCGACATCTCGCTCGCCGTCTGGACGCAGGCGTTACAGGAGCGCTTCGTTTCCAGCGAGCGGGTGGCGGAACTGACCACCGAGGTGCAGATGGCCACCGCCAGCGTCAGCGCCGCCGACGCGGCGATCGGCGATTCGCTGGCCGCGCTCGAGGAACTCCGCCTCGCCTACAATCGCGGGGTCGTGACGGCGCCCGAGGATGGCATCGTCGGTCTGCTGACCGCCCGCCCCGGCGACGTCCTGACCCTCGGCCAGCCCATCCTGGCCCTGTACCGGTCGAAATCCTACGTGCTGGCCTATCTGGAAACCGGAACCCTCTACTCGGTCTCGGCCGGCGATCGGGTGCGGTTGTCGAACGGGTTCACGCAGGCGACCGGCCGGGTGGCGGAGGTCCTGCCGGTGGCAGACCGGTTGCCGGAGGAGTTCCGCAACGCGTTCCAACCGCGGGGGCGCAGCCAAGTCGCCCTGATCACTCTCCCCGAGGACTCGACGTTTCCCCTGTTCTCCAAGGTCTCCATCTCCGGGATCGGCTGGCTCTCGCGAATTATCAAGAGAGAGGCGCCCCGGCACGCGGCGCGGTCGCGACCGGGCGGCGGTCCGTGACGTGGAAACGCTGCCCGCGGCGACGGACCGGTCGGCCGAAACCGGGGACGGCATCCGCACCGGAAAAACGAAGGAGGCCGACCCGCAACGGGTCGCACCTCCTCTAACAATATGTTGTTTTTTACTTTATTTGCCGCACCGCGTTGACGCGGCGGCTGGCATCATGCTACGCGCTCGCCCTTCTCGGTCCCGCAAGACGTCCCCTCCCCGGCCTCGACTGACCGCCTTGCGACGTCGGTCTCGACACTGCTTCGCTCCCTCGGGCACCGAAGCCAACGCTTCGGCGTTCGCGGGACATGAGCCGATTGTGCGTAACGCCTTTGTTGCCCCTTATGTGACGATAATAATACGAAGCCCCGCCACCGCGTCAACAATCCTGTAACAAGAAGTCCGCTCAAACCCTTCGATTGTTGCGCGACGGGCCATCACGCCGGAGGTCGCCCGTCGCGGCCTCCCGCCCGAGACTGGCGTCCGTCGCGACGGCTCCGTATGGTGGGCGGGCCGCCGGTCCGAGGCCGGCGGAGATCCTGCCGCCCGGCGTCCACCGCAGACCGGAGGCGAACTTGGTGTACGACGCCATCCTGTTCGATTTCGACGGCGTGCTGGTCGAGTCCATGGACGTCAAGATCGACGCGTTCCGCCGCCTCTACGCGCCCCACGGCGCCGCGGTCGCCGACCGCGCCGTCGCCCACTACGTGTCCCACACCGGCATCAACCGCGGCATCCGCATCCGTGCGTGCCACCGGACGCTGCTCGGCCGGGAACTCACCGACGCCGAGGTCGAGGCGCTCAGTGGCCGCTTCGGCGCGCTGGTCGAGGACCGGGTCGTCACCTGCCCGTGGGTTCCGGGGGCGCGGGCGCTGCTCGAGCGATGGGACCGGACGCTGCCGCTGTTCGTGGTCTCGGCGACGCCGGCGGCGGAACTGGCGCGGATCCTGGACCGTCGCGACATGACCCGCTATTTCGTCGCCGCGCACGGATCGCCGCCGGACAAGACCACCGTGATCGGCCGCATCCTCGAAGCCCACGCCTGGACACCCGAGCGGGTGCTGATGGTCGGCGACGGTCTCGCCGACCAGCGTGCGGCCGCCGCCCATGGCGTCTCGTTCGTCGGTCGGCTCCATCGCGGCCATCCCAACCCGTTTCCGCCCGAAACGACCACTGTCGACGATCTGACCGCGTTGCACGTCCAGCCGGCCACCGCCGATTAGCGACGCCGGCGGCGACCCGAGAAGGGGCGATGCACCGGCCGCCGAGTGGGATATGATCGCGGGCAACGCCGACGGCCCTCGGCCGCGAGCGGATACGCGCCGCGAAGGCGAGGCGGACGATGCTGGAAAACCGGGACGACATGCTGTTTCGGCTGCGCCTGCTCGGACTGGTCGGGGCCGACGAGCATCCGGTCTGCGAGGCGCTCCCCGGCGGCGTCTCCTCGGACATCTGGCGGGTCGACACCGCCCGCGGTCCGGTGTGCGTCAAGCGGGCGCTGGCGAGGCTGAAGGTCGCCGCCGACTGGCGGGCACCGGTGGAGCGCAACGCCTCCGAAGTGCGCTGGATCGAGACCGTGGCGCGCATCCTGCCGCGGGCGGTGCCGCGCCTGCTCGCCCACGACGAGTCCGCCCAGATGTTCGTGATGGCATACCTGGATCCGGCCCTCTACCCCCCGTGGAAGGAGGCGTTGCGCCAGGGGCGGGTCGATCTCCTGGTCGCAGCGGACGTCGGCGAGCGGCTGGCACGGATCCACGCCGGCACCGCCGGCTGTTCGGACATCGCTCACCGCTTCGACACCGCGGCACTGTTCCATGCCCTCCGTCTGGAGCCCTATCTCGAGGCCGCCGCCCGCGCCCATCCGACGCTCGCCGAACCGCTGGCCGAACTGGTGGACCAGACGGCGGCGATCCGTCGGACGTTGGTTCACGGCGACGTCAGCCCCAAGAACATCCTGGTCGGCCCCGAAGGGCCGCTGTTTCTCGACGCCGAATGCGCCTGCTACGGCGATCCCGCCTTCGACCTCGCCTTCTGCCTCAATCACCTGCTGCTCAAGTGCGCATGGACGCCGGCGGCGACCGACCGCTTGCTCGCGGCCTTCACGGTGATGGCGGAGACCTACCGCACCCTGGTCAGCTGGGAGCCGGCGGCCGACGTCGATGAGCGGGCGGCGCGGCTGCTGCCGGGACTGCTGCTGGCGCGCGTCGACGGCAAGTCGCCGGTCGAGTACCTGACCGACCTCCGCGACAAGGAACGGGTGCGGCGGGTGGCGCGCCGCCTGCTGCTCGATCCGGTGGCGACAGTGGACGAGGTCGCCGCCGCCTGGGCGCAGGATCTCAGGTCGTGAGCGGGACGACGATCCGGGCGGTCGAGGCCGCGCGGGTCTGGGACTCCCGTGGCCGGCCGACCCTCGAGGTCGAGGTCCGGCTCGCCGGCGGCGCCAGCGGCCGGGCGATCGCGCCGGCCGGCGCGTCCACCGGCCGCAGCGAGGCGGTCGACCTGCGCGACGGCGGCGAAGCGTTCGCCGGCCTCGACGTCACGCGCGCGCTGTCGTCGGTCGCCGACGTCGTCGCTCCGGCCCTGGCGGGCGACGATGCCGCCGACCAGGCGCGCATCGATGCCCGGCTGATCGAACTCGACGGAACCCCGAACAAGGCGCGCCTCGGCGGCAACGCGACCATCGCCACCTCGATGGCGGTCGCGCACGCCGCCGCCGCCGCCGCGGGCGAGCCGCTGTGGCGATACCTGAACGGCGGCCGGCGGCCCCGGCTGCCGCTGCCGGAGATCCAGATCTTCGGCGGCGGCGCCCATGCCGGCCGGCGGATCGACATCCAGGACATCATGGTCGTCGCGGTCGGCGCCGCCGACTACACCCAGGCCCTCGACTGGACGGCGGAGGTCTATCGAGCGGCCGGCACGCTGATGGCGGCGGCGGGCCGGCTCGCCGGCGTCGCCGACGAGGGCGGCTACTGGCCGCTGTTCGACGACAACGAACAGGCCCTGTCCGTTCTGGTTCGCGCCATCGAGCGCGCGGGCCGGACCCCGGGAGCCGAGATGGCGATCTCGCTCGACATCGCCGCCTCCCAGTTCGGCGGCGGCGGCCGCTACCGTCTCGCCCGCGACGGGGCCGACCTCGATGCCGACGGGTTGAGCGCGTTGTTGCTCGGCTGGATCGAACGCTACCCGATCGTCTCGATCGAGGATCCGTTCGCCGAGGACGACGAGGCCGGATGGACGCGCTTCACCGCCGCCGTCGGCACGCGCGTCCAGGTCGTCGGCGACGACTTCGTGGTCACCGACGCCGCCCGCGTCCGGGCGGCCGCCCGCACCGGAGCCTGCAATGCGGCACTGATCAAACCCAACCAGGCCGGGACGCTGACCGAGGCCCGGGCCGCCCTGGACGCGGCCCGCGCTGTCGGCTGGGGGGCGATCGCCTCGGCCCGCTCCGGCGAGAGCGAGGACGTGACCATCGTCCATCTCGCCGTCGGCTGGGGCATCGGCCAACTGAAGGTCGGTTCGTTCGCCCGCTCCGAACGACTGGCGAAGTGGAACGAGGGCCTGCGCATCGCCCGTGCCGGCGGCGGTCGCGGCGCCCTTCCCGCCCGCACGGCCTTTCCCTGGGGCCGGCGCTGAAGCCCCGGCACGGCGCCGCGGCGTGCCGGCAACCGAGGACGAGGAGGAACACCCGATGGACCCCAAACCGGTCGTCCTGGTCACCCGCAAGCTGCCCGATCCGGTCGAGGCCCGACTGTGCCGGGACTATCAGCCGCGCTTGAACCGGGACGACCGGCAATACGGGGCCGACGAGATCGTCGCGCTGGCGGAAGGCGCGGCGGCGATCCTGCCCTGCCATACCGAGACGTTCGACGCCGACGTCATCGCCCGCCTGCCGGCCAGCGTCCGGGCGATCGCCAACTTCTCGGTCGGCTACGACCACGTCGACATCGCGGCCGCGAAGGCGCGCGGGCTGATCGTCACCAACACCCCCGACGTGCTCAGCGATGCCACCGCCGAGATCGCGATGCTGTTGCTGATCGGCGCCGCGCGCCGCGCCGGCGAGGGCGAGAGACTGGTCCGCATGCGCGCCTGGAAGGACTGGAGCCCCGCCTTCATGGTCGGGATCCAGGTCACCGGCAAGCGCCTGGGCATTCTCGGCCTGGGCCGCGTCGGCCGGGTGGTGGCGAAGCGGGCGCGCGGCTTCGACATGGAGATCCACTACCACAACCGTCACCGGCTCGATCGCGCCGCGGAAGCCGGCGCCGCCTATCATCCGACCGTCGAGTCGCTGCTCGCCCACAGCCCGTTCCTGTCGATCCACTGCCCGGCCACCGACGCGACCCGCGGGCTGCTCGATGCCCGGCGGATCGCGCTTCTCCCCGACGGCGCCATCGTCGTCAACACCGCCCGCGGCGCGATCGTCGACGACGAGGCGCTGATCGCCGCGCTGCGGTCCGGAAAGCTCGCCGCTGCCGGGCTCGACGTCTTCAACGGCGAACCCGACATCCACCCGGGGTACCGGGAACTGAAGAATACCTTCCTGCTCCCCCACGTCGGCAGCGCCACCCGGGAGACCCGCGAGGCGATGGGCTTTCGCGCCCTCGACAACCTCGACGCGGTCTTCGCCGGGCGCGAGCCGCGAGATCGCATCGCCTGACCGAGACCGTCCGCGCGCCGATTCTGCCGATCAACGTTCGGAAAGACCTTGCGACTTTCTGCGGATCCTTCATCATCTGAACAAGCGAGTGGCGTGTTCCGGACCGGCAGGCGACGGTCTCGGCAGAACAGCGATCGACCGGGAGGTGTCGACCCCAGCCGAGAACACCCCTGGAACGCGGTGTCGAACGGTTGCAGGCAGAAGAATCGCCGCCCGTTCTCGTGACAACGACAGACATTGATCGGGAAGGAAACTGACAATGACCAAGGAGCCGAACGATCCGAAGACGATCGCCACCACGACCGGCGAAACGGCGGCGGCAGCGCCATCGCGGCGCAGGTTTCTGAAAGCCGGCGGCGTCGCCGCCGGGGCCGCGGCAGCGACGGTCGCGTTCCCGCAGGTCTCACGCGCCCAGACGGTGACGTGGCGGTTCCAGAGCACCTGGCCGGCCCGCGACATCTTCCACGAGATCGCGGCCGAGTACGTGAAGATGGTCGGTCAGCTGTCCGGCGGACGGCTGAAACTCGACCTGCTGCCGGCCGGCGCGGTGGTCGGTGCCCTGCAGATGCAGGACGCGGTCATCGCCGGCGCGCTCGACGGCGGCCACGGCGTCACCGCCTACTGGTACGGCAAGAACAAGGCCTACTCGCTGTTCGGGACGCCGCCGTCGTTCGGCTGGCAGGCCAACGAGATGCTCGGCTGGTTCTACTACGGCGGCGGCGAAGCCCTCTACAACGAGCTGGTCCACGACATCCTGAAGCTGGATCTGGTCGGGTTCCTCAACTTCCCGATGCCGAACCAGCCGCTCGGGTGGTTCAAGAAGGTCATCACGTCCGCCGACCAGATGCGCAACATGAAGTACCGGACGGTCGGTCTCGCCGCCGACGTGATGCGTGAGATGGGCGTCGCGGTGACCATCCTCGGCGGCGGCGACATCGTCCCGGCGATCGACCGTGGCCTGATCGAGGGCGCGGAGTTCAACAACCCCTCCTCCGACCGGCTGCTCGGCTTCCCGGACGTTTCCAAGGTCTGGATGCTGCAGAGCTACCATCAGGCCGCCGAGTGCTTCGAGATCATCTTCAACCGGACCAAGTTCAACGCCCTTCCGGAGGAACTGCGGGCGGTGCTCCGCTACGCGGCCTACGCCAACTCCGCCGACATGTCGTGGCGGATCCAGGACCGCTACACGGCGGACCTGGGCGAGATGCGCGAGAAGCAGGGGGTGCAGACCTACAAGACCCCGGATTCCGTCCTCGAGGCTCAGCTCCAGGCCTGGGACAAGGTGATCGAGACCCTCTCCAAGGATCCCTATTTCAAGAAGGTCATCGACTCCCAGAAGACGTGGAACGAACGGGTGGTCGCCTACTTCCTCGACAACGAAGCCAGCCAGGAAAAGGCCTACACCCACTTCTTCGGCAAGGGAAAGCGAGGCCTGCTCTCGACCTGATCGGTGCATCCGGTGCCGTGCGCCAGGGGGCGGCGGTTCGCTCCGCCGCCCCGCCGCAGGCGTGAGGTGTGGCCGCGCGAGACGGCAGCGTTGGTCCGGGACGAGCCATGATCCGCTTCATCCATTTCGTCGACGACATCAGCACCTGGGTCGGCAAGGCGTTCTCCTGGGCCGTCGTTCTGCTGACCATCGGCGTCTGCTACGAAGTCTTCATGCGCTACGTGCTGCGCCAGCCGACCGCGTGGGCCTACGACGCCAGCTACATGCTCTACGGCGCCATGTTCATCATGGCCGGCGCATACGCGCTGGCCCACAACGCCCACGTTCGCGGCGACGTGCTGTTCCGCTTCTGGCCGCTGCGCGTTCAAGGCGCGATCGAGCTCACTCTTTACGTCATCTTCTTCTTTCCGGCCGTGCTCGGCCTGATCTATGCCGGCTACGGCTTCGCCAAGCTCGCCTGGATGGTCAACGAGCACAGCTCGTTCAGCCCGGCGGGACCACCGCTCTATCACTTCAAGAGCCTGATCCCGATCGCTGGCGTGTTCCTGTTCATCCAGGGGATCGCCGAGGTCTGCCGCTGCATCATCTGCATCAGGGCCGGCTACTGGCCGCCGCGCGAGAAGGAGGTCGCCGACATCGTGGAGATCTTCGCCGAAGAGCATCACCTTCGCGACGGGCCGGAGCGATGAGCGAACCCGCCCTCGGCGTCCTGATGCTGGGACTGCTGGTTTTCGTCATCCTGCTCGGGTTCCCGATCGCATTCACGCTGATCGCGATGGGGCTCGCGTTCGGCTACTACGCCCTCGGCGATGCGATCTTCCAGCTGCTGGTGCAGCGGGCCTACGGCGTAATGGCCAACGACGTCCTGATCGCGGTGCCGCTGTTCCTGTTCATGGGCTACGTCGTCGAGCGCTCCAACATCCTGGAACGACTGTTCCACAGCCTCCAGGTGGCATCGGGCAACATCCCCGGATCGCTGGCGGTCGCCGCGCTCGTCACCTGTGCGCTGTTCGCCACCGCCACCGGCATCGTCGGCGCGGTGGTGACCCTGATGGGGCTGTTGGCGTTGCCGGCGATGCTGAAGGCCGGCTACGACAGGAAGCTGGCTTCGGGGGTGATCTGCGCCGGCGGCTGCCTCGGCATCCTGATCCCGCCGTCGATCATGCTGATCCTCTATGCCGCCATGGCCGGCGAGTCGGTGGTCCGCCTCTATGCCGCCGCCTTCCTGCCCGGCTTGCTGCTGGCGGTTCTCTACATCCTCTACGTCGTCATCCGCGCAATCATCAACCCGAAGCTCGCGCCGATGCCGCCGAAGGAGGAGCGGAAGGTTCCCATCCTCACCGTGGTCATGGCGCTCTTGACCTCGTTCTTCCCGCTCGCGATGCTGATCATCGCGGTGCTCGGCGCCATCCTGTTCGGCTTCGCGACGCCGCACGAGGCCGCCGCCGTCGGCGCGCTCGGCAGCTTGGTGCTGGCGGCGAGCTATCGGCAGCTGACCTGGCACCGGTTCAAGGACTCGGTGTTCCTGACCGCGCGCACGACGGCCATGGTGTGCTGGCTGTTCGTCGGCTCATGGATCTTCTCGTCGGTGTTCTCGATCCTCGGCGGCCACCACCTGATCGAGCAATGGGTGATCCACCTGAACCTGGACCCGATCCTGCTCCTGATCCTGGTGCAGGTCATCATCTTCCTGCTCGGCTGGCCGCTGGAATGGACCGAAATCATCATCATCTTCGTGCCGATCTTCCTGCCGTTGATCAAGATCTTCGAGATCGACCCGGTTCTGTTCGGCATCCTGATCGCGCTCAACATCCAGACCTCGTTCAACACCCCACCGATGGCGATGGCGGCCTATTACCTGAAAGGGGTCGCGCCGCCCGAAGTGGCGCTGTCCGAGATCTTCAAGGGATCGCTGCCGTTCGTCGGGTTGGTCTTCCTGTGCATGGTGTTGATCTACATCTTCCCGGGGATCGCCCTGTGGCTGCCGCGAGCGATCTACAATTGAGGCGCCGGTGCCGGCACGGGAGCGGGAGCGGGAGCGGGTCATGGAGCCGTTTCGCCTGAGCGCGGTCGAGGCGGCGCGCGCCATCGCCGACGGCGAGATCTCGTCGGAGGACCTGGTCGACAGCTGCCTCGCCCGCATCGCCGAGATCGAGGACGGCATCGGCGCATGGGTGGCGATCGACCCCGAGCACGCGCTCGACCAGGCCCGGGCGGCCGACGAGCGGCGACGTCTCGGCCGGCCGACGGGACCGCTCAACGGTGTGCCGGTCGGCGTCAAGGACATCTTCGAGACCGCCGCCCTGGCGACCGAGTACGGCTCGCCCCTTTACGCCGGCCATCGGCCGCGCGCGGATGCGGCCGTGGTCTCGCTGCTCCGCCAGGCCGGTGCGGTCGTCCTCGGCAAGACCGTGACCAGCGAGTTCGCCTACGTCCATCCCGGCAAGACGAGAAATCCCTGCGATCCGAGGCGCACGCCAGGCGGCTCCTCGAGCGGGTCGGCCGCCGCCGTCGCCGCCGCCATGGTGCCGGTCGCCGTCGGTTCGCAGACCAACGGTTCGGTGATCCGGCCCGCGGCGTTCTGCGGCGTGTTCGGCTACAAGCCGACGTTCGGCCTGATATCGCGCCGCGGCATGCTCCAACTGGCGCGGTCGCTGGACACGGTCGGCGTGTTCGCGCGCTCGGTCGAGGACCTGGCACTGGTCGCGGAGGCGCTGATGGCCTTCGATCCGCGCGATCCCGCGATGGAGCCCCGCGCGGTGCCGCCGCTCGTCGCGCTCGCCCGCACCGCTCCGCCGGTGCCGCCGCGCCTCGCCTTCGTGCGCACTCCGATGTGGGAACGGACCGACGCCCTCGCCCGCGAGGCGTTCGCCGAGCTGATCGCGGTCCTCGGCGACCGGGTCGAGGAGGTCGACCTCTCGCCGGAGCTGGCCGCGGTCTACGATCGCCACCGCGCGGTCATGGAGGCGGAAATGGCCTGCGCCCTCGCCCGCGATGCCACCCGGGGGGCGGCGGCGATCGGTCCGGCGCTGATGCGAGCGGTGGAGCGCGGCCGCAGCGTCACCGCCGTCGCGTACCTGGAGGCGCTGGGAGGCATGGAGACCCTGGTCGCCGATCTGGAGGCGCTGCGCACCGCCTTCGACGCCATCCTGACGCCCGCGGCGCCGGGTGTCGCGCCGGAGGGACTCGGGTCGACGGGGGATCCCGCGTTCTGCACGCCGTGGAGCTACGGCGGCCTGCCGGCGCTCAGCCTGCCGCTGCTCACCGGCGACGATGGCCTTCCGCTCGGCGTCCAGCTGATCGCCCCGCGCAACGACGACGCGCGTCTGATGCGAACGGCCAAGTGGCTGGTCGAGCGCGTCGCGGCGGAGGGAATGGCCGCAGCGTGAGCCGGCGCTGCGGCGCACTCGGTCGATCCCTTCGCCATCGCGTCAGCGATCCAAGACCTTGATCAGCGCCGCGTGGTCGAGATCGCCGAACCCCTCGGCGATGACGGTGTCGTAGAGTCCCAGGCACAGACGGGTCGCCGGCAGCTCGAACCCCAGCTCTCCGGCCAGCACCAACGCCTGATACAGGTCCTTGCGCTGGGTGACGCACTTGCCACCGGGACGGAAATCGCCGTCGACCATGCGCCGGCCGTGGACCTCGAGGATCCGGGAGTCGGCGAACCCCCCGCGCAGCGCTTCCCGCACCTTGGCCGGATCGGCGCCGGCCCGGCGGGCCAGGGTCAGGGCTTCGGCGACGGCGCCGATGGTCAGCCCGACGATGACCTGGTTGGCCGCCTTGGCGATCTGCCCGGCGCCGACCCCGCCGACGTGGGTGGTGCGTTTGCCGAGCACCTCGAAGATCGGCGTCGCACGGGCGATCGCTTCGTCGCCGCCGCCGGCCATGATGATCAGTTCGCCGGTCTCGGCGCCGATCGTGCCGCCGGAGACCGGCGCGTCGACGAAGTCGCCGCCGGCCTCGCGCACCGCCTTGGCGAAGCGGCGGGTGGCACCGACCTCGGTGGTTCCCATGTCGATCACCAGGAGGCCCGGTCGAACGGCCGCGGCGACGCCGTCCACACCGAACAGCACCGTCTCCACCGCCTTCGTATCGGGGAGCATCAGGATCAGCGCGTCGACGCCTTCGGCGGCGGCGGCCGCTGTCGGTGCCGCCGCCATGCCGAGCGCCGCGAGCGCGTGGACGACCTCCCGCGAGCGGTTGTGGACCACCAGCCGCGCGCCCGCGCGATGCAGATTGACGGCCATCGGCCGACCCATCAGTCCGAGGCCGACAAAGCCGACGGGTCGACCCACGATCGACGTCATCGACAGTCCTCCCAAGCCGACGCCCGCCGGTGGACGCCGAAGCGCAAGGCTAGCCCTGACGGTGGCCGGCGGTAAAGGGATGACGCCCGTCCGGCCCCGAAAGCGACTGATTTTTGGTTACAGTTCGGTAACATCCACAAGTTCTGGGGATAAATCGGTTGATAACGCGCGCGGCTCGATCCGATGCGACGAGGAACGCACGCTTTTTCGACACTGCCCACAAAAAGGGCAGAAGTGCAACTCATTATTCTGAATAGTAAATTAGGATATGCTGGTGGAGAAACCGGTTGCGGGTGCGGCCACGGTTGCAGAGAGCCCCCGCTTGCCGGGCTTTCACTTCCGTGTGCACAACTTCCACCTTTGGTGCAACTGCGTTCAACCCTCGCTCGGAGAACCCGCGGCATCGGACGTGCGCCGATCGGAGGCGGGGGGTTGCCGCGGGGAAGGCGGGAACGAGCGGCGCGTCAGGCACCAAGGGCGCCGAACCGCCGTTCCCGCCGCCGGTAGTCATTGACCGCCGCGTCCAGATGGCGGCGCGAGAACTCGGGCCAGGGCACATCGAGAAACATCAGTTCGGCATAGGCGGCCTGCCACATCAGGAAGTTGCTGAGCCGCTGCTCGCCGCTGGTTCGGATCACCAGGTCGGGATCGGGAATGCCGGCGGTCTCGAGGTTGGCCGCCAGAACGTCTTCGTCGATGGTGTGGGGATCGACGGTTCCGGCGGCGGCCCGGACGGCGAGCCGGCGGGCGGCCTCGACGATCTCCGACCGGCTGCCGTAACTGAGGGCGATGATCGTCGTCAGCGTCCGGTTGGCGGCGGTCCGCCGTTCGCAGTCCTCGATCAGGGTGACGATGTCCGGTGCCAAGCGGGGGCGGTCGCCAATCACCCGCAGCCGGATGCCCCGGTCGCACAAGCGATCGACCTCGTTCGTCAGGTAATGGCGGAGCAGTCCCATCAGTTCGATGATCTCGGCCGCCGGACGGGTCCAGTTCTCGGACGAGAAGGCGAACAGCGTCAGGTAGCGGATGCCGAGTTCCACCGCCGCGTCCACGGTTCGCCGCACCGCCTCCGCCCCCTGTCGATGGCCGGCGGCGCGGGGCAACCCGCGGGCGGTGGCCCAGCGGCCGTTGCCGTCCATGATGATGCCGACATGGAGCGGTGGCGGCGCCAGCGGTCGCGGCGGCAAGTTGACGACGTTCATTGCGATCCTCGCATCGGCACGGGGTCCGCGGTTCGGCCGTCTGAGCGGCCTCGGACCCACGCTGCGACGGATCCGACGGACAACCGATCCTGTCACGGTCACGATGAACGCGGCGTTAGCGACCGGAGCGCCGGGGCAAGGCGAAGCCGTCCAGCGGACACCAACGCCGGGCGTTCCGTTCGGCATCGAAACGCGCTATCGTCGAAGCGCATCGATGCCCGCGGCAGCCCGGCCTCTCGCCGTAAGTCCTATCGGCTTCTTGCTCTCTCGGAAGCGCTCCGCGAGGCGAGGACACGGCAGGCGATGCCGGTCTGCCCAGTGGCATGGACGTCCCGCGCCGAGGAAGGGCGTCGAATGACCGGCATGCCGCGACTCGAAATCCACTACTGCACCCAGTGCCGCTGGCTGCTGCGGGCGGCCTGGATGGCGCAGGAGCTGCTGACGACATTCGAGCAGGATCTGGGGGGCGTCACCCTGGTGCCGGCGACCGGTGGCGTGTTCGAAGTCCGCATCGACGGCGAGTCGATCTGGTCGCGCAAGCGGGAAGGTCGCTTTCCGGGCCTGGCGGAACTGAAGCAGCGTGTCCGCGACCGTGTCGCGCCGCACCGCCCGCTCGGCCATTCCGATCGCCCCGGCTGACGCGGCGCCCGCTCCCTCTCAGCGATCCCCTCGATCCATCGGCTCAACCGTCATCGGCGCCGTTCCGCCCGCGCCCCTTGCGCTCCGCTGTCGTCGGGCGCCAGACGAGCGCATGGTGCTGTTCGCAGAACGAAGAGCCGGTGCGGACCCGCTGGCCGCAGACCACGAAGACGCCGCGTCGGGCATGGCCGACGATCCACCGGCACTGCAACCGCGTCGCTTCGCTCAGGAGCACAACCTCGTCGTCGATCCCACAAGCATTGTCTTTGGGCATGTGAAGCTTATCGCTCTTTTCTAACGTTGCTCCCCAAGGGCTCCCTATGACATAGGGGTCGTTCCGCGAAATCCAAGAGCGCCTGGCAACCGAACCCGGCCGGTCGCCGACCGCGGGGGCGGTGGCGCGGGCGCGGGGCACGCCGCGCCGGGCGTTGCCGGGCGCTCCGCGGTCGGCGTCAGCGGCGGCGGGGCAGCGTCCCGAACAGCCCGCGCATCAGCTCGCGGCCGATCTGCCGGCCGACGCTGTGCATGACCGATTTGGCGAGCGCTTCGCCCGGCCCCTGGCGCCGGCTCGGACCGGACGTGCGACCGCCGGCGGCGGGGGCGCGGACCGATGGCGGCCGCCGGCTCGCCTCGGCCTCGGCCGCCGCTCTCTCCGCCCACCGTTCGAGAATCTCGAAGGCGGACTCCCGATCGTAGACCCGGTCGTACTTGCCGGCGACCGGGCTCTGCGCCATCACCCCCCGCCGTTCGTCGCTCTCGGCCGGCCGAAGCCGCGAACACGGGGGACGGATCAGGGTCCGCTCGACGATGCCGGGAACGCCCCCCGGCTGCAGGGTGGACACCAGCGCCTCGCCGACGGCGAGCTGCCCGATGACCTCGGCGGCGTTGAACCGGGGGTTCGGGCGGAAGGTATCGGCGGCGGTCTTCACCGCCTTGGCGTCGCGGGGCGTGAAGCTGCGGAGCGCGTGCTGGATGCGATTGCCGAGCTGACCCAGCACCTCGTCGGGAATGTCGGCCGGGGTCTGGGAGACGAAGTAGACACCGACGCCCTTGGAGCGGATCAGCCTGACGACCTGGGTGACGGTGTCCCGCAGCGCTTTCGGCGCGTCCCCGAACAGCAGGTGGGCCTCGTCGAAGAAGAACACCAGCTTCGGCTTCGCCGGGTCGCCGACCTCCGGCAGCTCCTCGAACAGCTCCGACAGCAGCCACAACAGGAAGGTCGCGTAGAGCCGCGGCGATCGGATCAGCCGGTCGGCGGCGAGCACGTTGATGTAGCCGAAGCCGGCGCGGTCGGTTGTCAAAAAGTCGGCGAGCTCGAGCGCCGGTTCGCCGAAGAACAGCTCGCCGCCGTCGCGGCCGATCCCGAGCAGGCGGCGCTGGATCGCGCCAACCGAGGCCGCGCTGACGTTGCCGAAGCGGGTCCGCAGCGTCTGCGCGTTGTCGGCGACGAACCCCAGCATCGCCCGCAGATCCTTGAAGTCGAGCAGCAGCATCCCCTCATGGTCGGCGACCTCGAAGACGACGTCGAGGATCCCCTCCTGGGTGTCGTTGAGCTCGAGCAGGCGGGCGAGCAGCATCGGCCCCATCTCGCTGACCGTGGTCCGCACCGGGTGTCCCTGTTCGCCGTAGAGGTCCCAGAACACCGTCGGGAAGCCGCGGTAGGCGAAGTCACCGATGCCCAGCTTCTCCGCCCGTTCGGCGATGAAGGCCTTCTCCTCGCCCTGCTGGCTGATCCCGGACAGATCGCCCTTGACGTCGGCCACGAACACCGGCACGCCGCTGGCCGAGAACCCCTCCGCCAGCACCCGCAGCGACACGGTCTTGCCGGTGCCGGTGGCGCCGGCGATCAGGCCGTGGCGGTTGGCGAGCGCGAGCGGCAGATGCTGCGGCGCCTCGCCGGCGCCGATGAAAATGCTGGCTTGTCCGTCCATCTCCCTCTCCCCACGGCCTTTTTTCCCGAACGGGCACTGTAGCCGTTTTCGCCGCGACAGGCGACAGCGGTGGAGATTGCGCTCGCCTCGACGGTCAAAACCCAATAGCATTCCCCGAAAAACGACTGTCGGGAGGAGTTCGCGTGAAGGTTGCGCTTTTCGTCCCCTGTTTCGTCGATGCGTTCTTTCCGGAGATCGGCGTCGCCACCCTGGAGCTGCTGGAACGGCTGGGGATCGAGGTCGACTATCCCCTCGATCAGACCTGTTGCGGCCAGCCGATCGCCAACAGCGGCTGCCAGAGCGACGCGGCGCCGGTGGAGGCCCTGTTCGCCCGCAATTTCGCCGGCTACGAGTACATCGTCACCCCGTCGGGAAGCTGCACCCACCACATTCGCCATCACTTCGACGCCATTCCGCAGACCGACGAGGTCCGCGAGGTCCGCGAGCGCACCTTCGAGCTGGTCGAGTTCCTCCACGACATCCTGAAGGCCGACGCCTTCCCGTGGGCGTCGTTCCCGCACAAGGTCGGCCTGCACAACAGCTGCAGCACGCTCCGGGGGCTGCGTCACGCCTCGATGTCGGAACTGGGCGAGCCGTTCTTTTCCAAGCCGGTGGCGCTGCTGTCCAGGGTCGAGGGCCTGGAGCTGGTGTCTCCCGACCGCCCCGACGAGTGCTGCGGCTTCGGCGGCACGTTCTCGATCTTCGAGGAGCCGGTGTCGGCGAAGATGGGCTACGACAAGGTGACCGACCACAAGAACGCCGGCGCCGAGTACATCGCGTCCGCCGACATGTCGTGCCTGATGCACCAGAAGGGGTGCGCCGAGCGGCTCGGTCTCGATCTCAAGTTCATCCACGTCGCCCAGATCCTCAATGGAGCCCGCGCATGAAACGCGTCGACCATGCGGAGGCCGCCTCCCAGTTCATCGCCGCCAAGGACAACGAGGCCTTCCACGACAAACGCCTGTGGGACCTTCGCCTCAAGCGCGACCGCATGCGCGACGAGGTCGCCGAGTGGAGCGAGCTTCGCGAGCTCGCCTCGGCGATCAAGGAGCACACGCTCACCAACCTCGCCGCCTACCTCGAACGGTTCGAGGCCAACGCCACGGCCAACGGCGCGCGTGTCCACTGGGCGCTCGACGGCGAGGAACACAACCGCATCGTCCACGACATCCTCGCCGCCCACCGGGTCAAGACCCTGGTCAAGAGCAAGTCGATGCTGACCGAGGAGTGCGAGCTCCGCCCCTACCTCGCGCGGCGCGGCATCGAGGTCATCGAGACCGACCTCGGCGAGCGCATCCAGCAGCTCGACGACGAGCCGCCGAGCCACATCGTGGTGCCGGCGGTGCACAAGCTGCGCGGCGACGTCGCCAAGGTGTTCGCCCGCACCCTCGGCTCCGATGCCAGCAACGACGACCCCCACTACCTGAGCGAGCATGCGCGGATCACCACCCGGCCCTCCTTCCTCGCCGCCGAGGCCGGCATGACCGGCGCCAACTTCGCGGTCGCCGAGACCGGCGCCATCGTCGTCTGCACCAACGAAGGCAACGCCGACCTCAGCGCGTTGGTGCCGCCGCTGCACATCGTCTCGGTCGGCATCGAGAAGCTGATCCCCCGCACCGAGCACCTGGCGGTGTTCGTCCGCATGCTGTCGCGGAGCGCCGTCGGCTCGCCGATCACCCAGTACACCTCCCATTTCCGCAGACCGCGGGACGGCGGCGAGCTGCACATCGTGCTGGTCGACAACGGCCGCGCCGAACGCCTCGGGATGACCGAGTTCTGGACCTCGCTCAAGTGCATCCGCTGCGGCGCCTGCATGAACACCTGTCCGGTCTACCGGCGCAGCGGCGGCCTCAGCTACGGCGGGGTCTACTCGGGGCCGATCGGCATCATCCTCAATCCGACCTACGATCTGCGCAAGTACAGCAACCTGCCGTTCGCCTCGACGCTCAACGGCAGCTGCACGGCCGTCTGCCCGGTGAAGATCAACATCCACGAACAGATCTACCACTGGCGGCGGATCTTGAGCGAACACAACCAGTTGCCGTTCGTGAAGAAGACGGCGATGAAGGTGACCGGCCGCATCCTCGCCGATCCGAAGCTCTACCGGCGGACGCTCGGCGTCACCGACGCCGCGATCGAGCACCTGCCGCGGTTCCTGCTCTACACCCGCTTCAACGCCTGGGGCAAACAGCGCGAAGTCCCGGTGACGCCGGATCAGACCTTCCACGCCTGGTACCTGAAGAACCGGAGACCGTCATGAGCAGCCGCGAGACGATCCTCGACACCGTTCGACGGAATCAGCCGGCCGCGAGCCCGCTGCCCGAGGTGCCGCTGTTCGACGGCGCGCTGCCGCCGGCATGGCCACGCTTTCGCGACGCCCTGGCGCGGATGGGCGGTCGGCCGGTCGAGCCGACCGCCGGCACCGACCTCGCCGCGCTGATCGCGGACATTCACCCGGACGCGAAGGTGGTGTGTTCGGCGACCGCGGAGGTCGCCGGCAACCGGCGGCCGACGGCCGCAGCCGCGCCACGCGACCTCGACGACGTCGATGTCGGCATCGTCCGCGCCGTGTTCGGGGTCGCCGAGACCGGCAGCGTGGCGCTGCGCGAGAGCGAGTTCGGCGTGCCCGCCCTCGGCTATCTCGCCCAGCATCTGGTCGTGCTGCTCGATCCGGCCGACGTCGTCGGCAACCTCCACCACGCCTACCGCCGACCCGAGTTCGCCGCCGCCGGCTACCTGGTGCTGATGACCGGCCCGTCGGCCACCGCCGACATCGAGGGGGTGCTGATCCACGGCGCGCAAGGCGTGCGCAGCCTCACCGTCGTCGCCGCTCCCCGCCCCCGGCCGTAGGCTCGCCGGTCTTCCGGACCGCGATGCGGCCGCTTCCGGCCGACCGGCTCCAGTTCCCGGCTCTGTCCGGAAGGAAGTCGTGAGAGGCTTACAGCCCCACCACCTCGACGCCGAGGCTTCGCGCTCCGGCGGCCAGCGCGACGTCCTTGGTGGCGAGCGGCACGCCGGTCCGCATCGCCAACTCCAGATACGCCGCGGCGTAAACCGTCAGTCCCTGCCCGCGGGCCAGGGCGATGGAGACGTCGAGATCGACCCCCGTCACCGGCGGCCCTCGTCGCGGAGGGCGCGAACGGAGAGTCCACCCAGAGTCTGTCCCTCGCTGAACGGCTTGAGCCGCCGGATCGTTTGCCGAAGGCTCTCCCGATCCGGCGCCGCGACGGGGACCAGACGCGCGACCGGCGTGCCGTGGCGGGTGATGATCACCTGCTCGCCGCCGGCCACCCGTTCAAGCAGTTGGGAAACATGCGTTCTGGCCTCAAAGGCCCCGACCGTCGCCATGGTGTCGGCTTTCAACCCGTTGCAATCCAGTCGATATCATGCGGGCGACTCGCCTCGCTTGAAAGACCATCGTCAATGGGGACCGCGACGGGGCGGCGTGAACGCCAAGGCCGGGCAACGCCGGGCGGGCGCGCCGGATGCCGCCGCGCCACCTGCCGAACTCGACCTCAGCCGCCCTTGGCGGCGATCTGTTCGGCCTTCTTGACCATCACCTCGGCCTGCTTGATCGAGGCGATGTCGATCAGCCGGCCGTCCAGCGCCACCGCCCCGGCGCCCTCGCGCTGCGCCTTCTCCATCGCCTCCAGGATGCGCCTCGCCTTGCGGATTTCCTCCTCGGTCGGGCTGAAGATCTCGTTGGCGAGATCGACCTGCGAGGGATGGATCGCCCATTTGCCTTCGCATCCCAGCACCGAGGCGCGGTTGGCCTGGGCGCGGAAGCCCTCGGGATCGGAGAAGTTGCCGAACGGGCCGTCGAGCGGGCGCAGGCCGTTGGCGCGCGCCGCCACCACCATCCGCGCGATCGCGTAGTGCCAGACGTCGCCCCAGTGCACCGCGCGCCGGCCCTCGGCGTCCGGGTCGGTGAGCACATGGTAGTCGGGGTGCGGCCCGCCGATGCCGGTGGTGCGGGTCTTGGTCGAGGCGGCGTAGTCGGCGACGCCGAAATGCAGCGACTCGTTACGGCGGCTGGCGGCGGCGATCTCGTGCACGTTCTGCATGCCGAGCGCGGTCTCGATGATCATCTCGAGGCCCAGCCGCTTGTTGCGGCCCTTGGCGGTCTCGATCTGGGTCAGCAGCATGTCGACGGCGTAGATGTCGGCGGCGGTGCCGGCCTTCGGGATCATGATCAGGTCGAGCTTGTCGCCCGCCTGTTCGACCACGTCGACGACGTCGCGGTACATGTACGGGGTATCGAGGCCGTTGATCCGCACCGACAGCGTGCGGCCGCCCCAGTCGAGGTCGTTGAGCGCCGCGATCGCGTTCCTGCGCGCCTGGTCCTTGTCGGGCGGCGCCACCGAGTCCTCGAGGTCGAGGAAGATGATGTCGGCGTTGCTGGTGGCCGCCTTCTCGATGAACCGCGGATTGGACGCCGGCACCGCGAGCTCGGTGCGGTTCAGGCGCGGTGTGCATTGCTCGACGATGGTGAAACTCATGACGTCCCCTCCGGCGTGCTGGTGGTCGATCGATCTTGTTCGCCCTTATAGCCCACATCGGCGGCGCCGTTAACGGTTTGGCAACGCACCGTTCGTAGGGTGCCCGACGAATCGCAACCGGAGGTCACGCCATGGACGGAACGCTGCCCCAGGAAAGCACCCTGTTCGCCGATTTGACTCGCATTTTCATGACGATGCGGTCAGAGTCTTATGCAGAAGTGGAGCAGGCGATCGAGGATCGTTTCCGCCGCTTCCTGCGCTCGCCGGCCGGGCGCGACGCCCGCGGCCTGCAGATCACGCTGGCCTGGACGATGGCCGACGGCGCCGACGACCTCGCCATCCAGGGCCTCCGCTACGACACCGTCGGCGCCGAGGACCTCCCCCGCCACTGGTGCCGCTGACGGCGCCGCCGTCAGACCCCGATCAGCGCCGCCAGCCGGGCCCCGGCACCCCCGGCAGACGGATTGACGATCTCGACGCCGCTGAGGCGCCGGCCGTCCTGCAGGTCCTCGCTGAGGATGGCGGCGCAGCCGCACTGTCGGGCGGTCGCCGACAGCATCGCATCCCGGAATGACAGCCGATGTTCCTCGACGGCGTCCATGGCGTCGATCAGCGCCGTGATGTCGACCGTGGGGACCGGGAATGCGCTGGGTCAACCTGTCCTCCCCGAGGATATCGCTCGACGCCACCATCGTCGCAAAAGGCCAGGGGCCGGAGGAAGCGTCGTTCTCGGTTCGGCGATCGGCCCGCGATCGGCGACGACGACGTGCATGGCCTTGACATTCTTACATATGTACGGATATCGTCCGTACATGCTTTAGTAAGGGAGCAAGACTGGCATGCCGGCGACCACTCAAGCCCGCGAAGTCAGGATCGAGTTGCGGGCGTCCAAAGAGGAAAAGCGACTGCTCGCGACGGCCGCCGCCTATGAACGGCTGGACGTGACCAGCTTCATCATGCGCACCGTCCTCCCAGCCGCGCGGAACGTGGTGGACCGCGCCGAGCGGATCGTTTTGAGCGAGCGCGACAGCGTGCGCGTGCTGGAACTGCTGGAGACCCCCCCCGCGCCGACGCCCGCCTTGCTCGATGCCGTCCGCCGGCGCGCCGCCCGCACCTGATCCCCCGGTATTTTGATCCCGCCGGTGGATTGGCGCGAGGGCCCGATCAGCCGTCACCACGACCGCAAGCGTTTCGGGTGCGGCTCCCCGGATCTTGACCTCTACCTCGTCCGCTATGCCCGCCAGAACCACGAAACCGGCGGTGCCAAGACCTTCTTCGCCGTCCCCCCGTCCGATCCGACCCGCATCCTCGGGTATTATTCGATCAGCCCCGGCGCTATCGAATTCGCCCGCATGCCGGCGGACCTGACCCGCGAGCTCGGTCGTCATGACGTCCCCGTCTTTCGCCTCGCACGACTGGCCGTCGATCGGCCCGTGCAAGGCCAGGGGCTCGGCGGCGAACTCCTTCTGGCCGCCGGCGAGCGCGCCCTTGCGGTGGCAACGCAAGTCGGCGGAGTCGCGCTCGCCATCGACGCCAAGGACGACAAGGCGGCCGGGTGGTATCAGCGCTTCGGCGCGCTGCCGCTGCTCGACGATCCCCGCAAGCTTGTCCTTCCTCTGGCGGTCATCTCGGACGCGATCCAGAGGGTGGTGAGAAGTTGACATCAACAAGGTTTGCTGCGCAGAGGGGCGGTGTGCCGTGCATCCGCGGCCTCCGTATTCCTGTCCCCACCGTCGTCGGCATGGTTGCCGAGGGGATGAGGAGCACCGAGATCGTCGACGCCTACCCCGACCTGCAGAGCGAAGACATCCGTGAATCCCTCGTCTTCGCAGCCGAAGCGGTGCGCGAGCGTCAGCTACCGCTGACGACACCGTGAGGTTTCTTGTCGATAACGCCCT
>JBHJOP010000024.1:0-12298 GCA_050329575.1 Rhodospirillales bacterium
GAGAAGGTCACCGATGTCGTTCAGGTCGGCGACTCGGTCAAGGTGAAGCTGATCGGCATCGACGAACGTGGCAAGGTCAAGCTGTCGATGCGGGCGGTGGATCAACAGACCGGGGAGGACCTCTCCGAGCACGCGAATCGCAGCAAGGCAGCCGACTGACGATGGGGATCGAACGGCCGCACCGACCACAATCGCCCTCCGGCCGGGTCGGCGGGACGCGCGGCAGTCGTTTTCTTGCCATCGCTTCATATATAGTCACAAGAGCAGGTGTAGCGCGCGCGACCGCCGAGCCGCGGGGGAGACATCGTCGCCCCACGATCGGCGCCGGCGGCGGGATGGGTCGATGAAGTCTCTCCGATCTCTTGTCATCTCAGGCCGGGAACTGTTGCCGATCGTCGAAGGCGGCAAGGGCGTTTCGGTCTCCAACGGACTGAGCGCCGGGGCGTTCGCGGCCGCCGGCTGCGTCGGCACGTTCTCGGGGGTCAACGCCGATTTCTTCGACGAGCAGGGACGGGTGGTGCCGCAGGTCTATCGTGGCAAGACCCGTCGCGAGCGCTATGAGGAACTGATCGCCTACGGCATTCAGGGCGGCATCGCCCAGGCCAAGATGGCCTACGAAACGTCCTGCGGGCGCGGCCGGCTGCACATGAACGTGCTGTGGGAGGCGGCGGCCACGCCGCGGATTCTCCACGGTGTGCTGGAGGGGGCCAAGGGCCTGATCCACGGCATCACCTGCGGTGCGGGAATGCCCTACCGGCTGGCCGAGATCGCCGTCCAGTACGGCGTCTTCTGCTATCCGATCGTCTCGTCGGCGCGGGCCTTCCGGGCCCTCTGGCGGCGGGCCTACCACAAGTACCGGGAGCTGCTGGGCGGCGTCGTCTACGAGGATCCGTGGCTGGCCGGCGGCCACAACGGGCTCAGCAATTCCGAGGATCCGGCGGCTCCCGAGAACCCTTACCCGCGGGTTCGCGAGTTGCGCCAGGAGATGAGCACCTACGGCCTGACGCAGACGCCGATCTTCATGGCCGGCGGCGTCTGGTATCTGCGGGACTGGGCCGACTGGATCGACAGCGACGAACTGGGGCCGATCGCCTTTCAGTTCGGGACGCGGCCGGTGGTGACGCGGGAGAGCCCGGTATCGGAGGCCTGGAAGCGGAAGCTGCTGACGCTGAAGGCGGGTGACGTCCTTCTCCACCGCTTCAGCCCGACCGGGTTCTACTCGTCGGCGGTGCGCAACGGCTTTCTGGACGAATTGGTCGAACGCAACGAACGTCAGGTCGCCTACACCCGGACTCCGGTCGGGGAGCATACGGCGCCACTCGCCGTCGGGGCGCGCGGCCGGCAGGTCTATCTGACGCCTCCAGACAAGCAGCGGGCCGAAGGCTGGATCGCCGCCGGGTTCAGCGAGGCCCTGAAGACACCGGATTCGACGCTGGTCTTCGTCACCCCCGAGAAATCGACGGAGATCAGAATCGATCAGCAATCGTGCATGGGGTGTCTGAGCGCCTGCCGGTTCAGCAACTGGGCCGAGAACGAAGCCGGCACCACCGGCCGCCTGGCCGATCCCCGCTCGTTCTGCATCCAGAAGACGCTGCAGGACATCGCCCACGACGGCGACGTCGAGCACAACCTGCTGTTCGCCGGCCACAAC
The DNA here is from genome assembly GCA_050329575.1 of Rhodospirillales bacterium. Taxonomy (GTDB): domain Bacteria; phylum Pseudomonadota; class Alphaproteobacteria; order Rhodospirillales; family Defluviicoccaceae; genus JAUXFS01. Next base: position 1,652 of record JBHJOP010000024.1, read on the forward strand.
GCCTTCAAGTTCTCGGAAGACCCGTTCTACAGCAACGGCTTCATTCCGACCGTCCGCCAGCTGGTCGATCGCATCCTGACCGGCGACTGAACCCTTGCGGGGACCGATTGCCGCGACGGGTCACGGAAGATCCGAGTTGCAAAATCGGCTGCGGGGAGTATCAACGACGACAATCGCCCGGTTGTCGGCCGGTCCATCGGACCTTATATACGGGACATGACGACGATGCGCCCTTTCAGCCGTGTTCTGGATCGCCTGCGCGCCGCGGGGTTGCGCCCCACCCGCCAGCGCCTCGCGCTCGCGCGCCTGCTGTTCGAAAACGGCGACCGGCACGTCACCGCCGAGAAGCTGCACGAGGAGGCGCTGTCGGCCGACGTCCGGGTGTCGCTGGCGACCGTCTACAACACCCTCCATCAGTTCACCGCCGCCCATCTGCTGCGGGAGATCGTGGTCGACGGGACCCGCTCCTACTTCGACACCAACACCGCCGATCACCACCACTTCTACTTCGAAGGCAGCGGTCGGCTGGAAGACATTCCGGCCGGTCGGGTGGTGGTGTCCGAACTGCCGCCGCCGCCGTCCGGGACCACCGTGTCGCGCGTCGACGTCATCGTCCGCATCGGCCCTTCGCCGCAATAACGTAAATCATTTTCAATGAGCTTTTGGTCTGTTTAGAACAGATACAAAAACTCCTTGACATCCCGGCGACCGGCCGCCACCTTCGTTACAGCGCGCAGCGGAAGGTCCCGTCCCGGGGGCCGCTGCACCCCGATTGATCATTGAGAGGGTGAGAGACATGGCTGCACTGAAAGGGTCGAAGACGGAGGAGAATCTGAAGGCCGCGTTCGCGGGCGAGTCCCAAGCCAACCGACGGTATCTGTACTTCGCGCAGAAGGCGGACGTCGAGGGCTACAACGACGTGTCCGCCGTGTTCCGCTCGACCGCCGAGGGCGAGACCGGGCATGCCCACGGGCATCTCGAGTATCTCGAGAAAGTCGGCGATCCGGCGACCGGACTGCCGATCGGCGGCACCGCCGACAACCTCAAGGCGGCAATCGCCGGCGAGACCCACGAGTACACCGACATGTACCCGGGCATGGCCAAGACCGCCCGCCAGGAGGGTTTCGAGGAAATCGCCGACTGGTTCGAGACGCTGGCCAAGGCCGAGCGGTCGCACGCGGGTCGGTTCCAGAAGGCTCTCGACACCATGGGCTGACGGGAGCTCTCGACCGAACGGTCGGAGGGCGAGAGGGGTCGGTCGGCGATCCCTTTCCCCTCCGTCGCCGTCGAAACCACCCTCGGGCTCCGCGATCGCGGCGACCCGTTACCAACGGACACGCCGGCCGGTCGCCGGCGGGGGGAAGGAATGCGCGAAGGCAGTCTCGAAGCGCCGATCCGTCGGCCGATCCGGTGGCGCGACGAGGAGTTCTACGACCCCGAAAAGCTGGACGCCGAGCTCAGGCGGGTGTTCGACATCTGCCACGGCTGCCGCCGGTGCTTCAACCTGTGTGACAGTTTCCCGCGGCTGTTCGACCTCGTCGACGAATCGACGACGGGGGAGCTGGATGCCGTCGCCAGCGTCGATTTCAAGAAGGTGGTCGACGCCTGCACGCTGTGCGACATGTGCTTCATGACCAAGTGTCCGTACGTGCCGCCGCACGAGTTCGACCTCGATTTCCCGCACCTGATGGTGCGGTACCGGGCGGTCGAGCGCCGGCAGGGAAAGGTTCCGTTCGCCGTCCGTCAGCTGACGGAAACCGACCGCAACGGCAAGCTCGCCGCACCGCTGGCTCCGATCGCCAACTGGGCGACCCGCTGCGGCAACACGCTGACCCGGCCGCTGCTCGAGAACGTCGCCGGGGTGCATCGCGATGCCCACCTGCCCGCCTATCACGGCGCGACGTTCGAGCGACGGGCGCGCCGCGAGCCTCCCGCGGTCGACCGCACGGCGCCGGCGTTCGGGCGCAAGGCGGTGATCTACGCCACCTGCTTCATCAACTACAACAATCCCGACATCGGCACCGCGGCGCGGGCGGTGCTGGCGCGCAACGGCGTCGAGACCGAGGTGGTCTATCCGTCCTGCTGCGGGATGCCGCAACTCGAGCACGGCGATCTCGCCCGCGTCGCCGGCAACGCGCGCAAGGTGGCCGCTGCGCTGCGGCCGTGGATCGACAAGGGCTACGACGTGGTGTCGCTGGTGCCGTCGTGCAGCCTGATGCTGAAGTTCGAATGGCCGCTGCTCGAGCCCGACGACGAGAACGTCGAGGTGCTGAGTGGGGCGACGTTCGATGTCGCCGAGTTCGTCGTCGACATCGCCCGCAAGGAGGGACTGGCGGGCGGCCTGCAACCGTTGCCGGGCGGCATCACCGTGCATATCGCCTGCCACGCCCGGGCCCAGAACATGGGCCAGAAGGCGGCGGAACTGCTGCGGCTGCTGCCCGAAACCGACGTCGCGGTGATCGAGCGCTGCTCCGGCCACGGCGGCTCGTGGGGCATCATGAAGGACAATTTCGAGGTGGCGATGAAGGTCGGTCGGCCGGTCGCCCGGCAAGCGGTGGAGAACGGCTCGGCGTTCGTGGTCTCCGAGTGCCCGCTGGCCCGCGACCACGTCATCCAGGGGATGGAGCGCCTCGACACCGGCGCACCGGCGGTCGAACACGTGCAGCATCCGATCCAACTGATCGCCCGCGGCTACGGCCTGTGAGGGCGGCGACGGGGAGACCGCTCATCGTGAGCAAGCGAACCATCACCCGCGAAGACATCCTCGATCTCGACGCCTACGAACGGGTGCGCGACGAGCGGCGCCGGCAGGTGACGACGCTGAAACGCGACCGGCGGGTGGCGGTCGGACCGGACGCCACCTTCTACTTCGAGAACTATGACACCATGTGGCACCAGATCCACGAGATGCTGCGGATCGAGAAGGGCGGCGAGGCGCAGATCGAGGACGAGATCGGCGCCTACGCGCCGCTGGTGCCCAAGGGTCGCGAACTGGTCGCCACCCTGATGATCGAGATCGACGATCCGGTCCGCCGCGCCCGGACACTGTCCGCACTGGGCGGCGTCGAGAACGAGGTCACCCTCGCCGTCGGCGGCGAGACCATCGTCGCGGTGCCGGAGGGCGATGTCGAGCGCACCACCGCGGCCGGCAAGACGTCGTCGATCCACTTTCTCCGCTTCCCGTTCACGGCGGCGCAGATCGCGGCGTTCCGCCGCGCAGGGACGCGGGTCGTGCTCGCCGTCGCCCACCCGGCCTACGACCACGCCGCCGCGCTGCCGGAACCGGTGCGCGCCGCCCTCGCCGCCGACTTCGACTGACGCCGCCCGCATCAGCGCACCACCTCGCCCTCGTAGACCCCCCACAGCGTGGTGCGATCGATCCAGCCACGCACCCCGCCGGCTTCGATCCGGCAGGCCGCGCTGCCGGCCGGACATTCCAGCAGCCGCCCGACTACCCCCGCCTCGACGCGGGCGAGGACCGGGCTCGCCGGGTCGTCGCGCTCCCGCAACACCCGTCCCTCGCCGGTGATCACCACCGAGCGCTGGCCGCTCAGCATGCCCGCATGCATCCAGCCGTCGATGCCCTGCCAGTCGCGGACCCGCCGCCAGGTATCGAACTCGGCGATGATCTCCAGCGGCAGGCCGGGCCGCCGGTAGACCCATTCGACCGGATAGCGAGTGCCGGGTCCGGTGCGCAGGTTGGCCTCGCCGGCGCGCACGGTCACGAAACGCGGCAACGGCAGACCACCCTCGCTCGCCACCGCCGGTGCCGGCCCGAAGCCGAACCCGAGCCCGAGGCCGAGCAGCAGGGCGGCGAGCGGCGACCGGGTGGGCGGGCGGCGGAGGGGCATGGCGGCTCCTGCGGCGGTGGCGGACGACCCTGGGCGGGATTATACCGGAGCGGCCGCGGCCGCGGTCAAGCCGCGCCGCCGGCGCTGGACACGACGGCGTCCGCCTGCTATGGCCGCGACGGCGCCGCAACGGACCGGACGGAGACCGATGGCGAAGAAGAAACCGCTGGTGGTGGTCACCCGCAAGCTGCCGGACGTGGTCGAGACTCGGATGATGGAGCTGTTCGACGTGCGGCTCAACCTCGACGATCGGCCGTTCGGCCGTGACCAGCTGATTGAGGCCGTGGCGACGGCCGAGGTGCTGGTCCCGACCGTCACCGACCGACTCGACGCCCGCATCCTCGGCGCCGCCGGCCCGCAGCTGAAGCTGATCGCCAACTACGGCACCGGAGTCGACCACATCGACCTGAAGGCGGCGCAGACCCGCGGCATCACCGTCACCAACACCCCCGACGTGCTCACCGAAGACACCGCGGACATGACGATGGCGCTGATCCTGGCGGTGCCGCGGCGGCTGACCGAGGGCGAGCGGGTGCTGCGCGCCGGCAAGTGGGCCGGCTGGTCGCCGACCTGGATGCTCGGCCAGCGGGTGTCCGGCAAGCGCCTCGGCATTCTCGGCATGGGGCGAATCGGCCGCGCGGTCGCCCGCCGGGCGCGCGCCTTCGACATGTCGATCCACTACCACAACCGCCGCCGGGTGCATCCCGACATCGAGGCCGAGCTGGAAGCGACCTACCACGAGAGCCTCGATCAGATGCTGGCGCGGATGGACATCGTCACCGTCCACTGTCCGCACACGCCGGCGACCTATCATCTGCTGTCGGCGCGCCGGCTGAAGCTCCTGCAACCGCACGCCTACGTGGTCAACACCGCCCGCGGCGAGATCATCGACGAGGCGGCGCTGGTGCGCATGCTGCGGGCGGGCGAGATCGCCGGTGCCGCGCTCGACGTCTTCGAGCACGAACCCGCGGTCAACCCGAAGCTGCTCGCCATGGACAACGTGGTGTTGCTGCCGCACATGAGCTCGGCGACCTTCGAGGGCCGGATCGGCATGGGCGAGTCGGTGCTGATCAACATCAAGAGCTTCATCGACGCCCACAGCCCCCCCAACCGGGTGCTGCCCGAGGACCTGGGGTTCTAGCGAGCCCGGCGGCGCCGCGCCGCCGGGAGGTTCCGCCGTCGCCCGGAAAACGCGGGCGTTTTCAGCGCGTTGGCAATTCCCGAGCGGTGCCGTGGGTCTCTGCTGACGATCGCGAGTCGCGTCTGCTCGGCTAAGCCCTTGAAAACAAGGGGGTCGAAGCCGGCGTCGAAACGATCGTCAAAAGTCGTCAGAAATCGTCAGAAATCGTCAGAACCACCCTGTAACCCATTGATTTCAAGGGATTTTAGATCCCCCTTCGTTCCGCCTCCGCAACCACCGCCAAGCCGTTGACTTCAATAGGAAACCCTTCGCCGCTCCGCCGCCCCCGCCGCCGCCACGATCGTCATTTATCGTCAAAAATCGTCAAATATCGTCAAAACGCGGAAAAAGTCATTCTCTAGCAATGGGTTGACGAAACACCCGAGCCTCCGCGCCGCACGCCGCCCATCCGCCGCGATCGCGGTTTCATCATCGCCCTCACGATGTCCGACAGCCCTTCGTCCCCATGTATCCCTTGTCGGCGACCGGGGCAAGGAAAATGTTCCTTTAAGTCGCGTCCGACGGGACTCGGGCCGTCCGTCGCCACCCCCGCGGCGCCCCGTCGATCTCGGTTCAAGCTGCCCAAGGCGAACCGCGGCGAGGCCATCGGGGGTGTGCCCGTCAGCCGCTGTCGTGATTGACCCACGATCGCTTCGTTCCCTCACGACGTTTCGAGCCGTTGTCGAGTTGGCGGTCGCACGGGTGTCGACGGCGCCGAAACGCGGTATGGTGGCGAGCGGGCGATGTCGACGTCGAGGCGACCGTGTTCGATGCCCAAGTCGGCGATCGCAGTGTGGCGGCGGTTCGCGGTCGGATCGAAGGACGATCGAGCGCCAGACATGGGCAGTTTCGAACGCACAACGTGATGGCGTCGATCAAGGGGATCGATCCGGGGGACGAGTCCGCGACGGGAGAGAGGTGAGTCTGCCCCCGCCTGCGCGGCCCAGGATCTATCATATCGTCCACGTCGACCGGCTGCCCTCGATCATCGCGGATGGCCGTTTGTGGTGTGACGCCGTCATCAACGCGCGCCAGCCGCCAGGGACGACGATCGGTATGAAGAGCATTAAGGACCGACGGCTACGGCTTCCGGTAACGTGCCACCAGGGCACCTGTGTCGGAGACTACGTCCCGTTCTACTTCTGTGTTCGATCGGTAATGCTTTATGTGATCTACCAAGCGAATCATTCGGAATTGACGTATCGGGGTGGCCAGGGACCCATCGTGCACTTGGAGGCCGATCTACACGACGTGACGACTTGGGCGAAAGACGTGGGCCGCCGATGGGCTTTCTCGTTGTCCAATGCCGGCGCATACTATGCACCGTTCCACGCCAGTCTCGACGACCTCGATCAGATCGATTGGGATGCTGTGGTTGCCCCCGATTGGCGCGCGCCAGAGATCAAGGAGGGCAAACAGGCCGAGTTCTTGGTCCACGAGTCATTTCCGTGGGACCTGATTTCACGGATCGGCGTGAGGTCACAACAGGTCAACCAACGGGTGCGCGACGCACTGCGAGTGGTGGATCATCAACCTAAAGTAGAAATACTTCCCGAGTGGTACTACTGAAGAGGGAGGTGGCGGCATGATCGAATACGAGACCGGAGACGTCATCGCCGAAGACGCCGAGGCCTTGGTCAATACGGTCAATTGCGTTGGCGTGATGGGACGGGGCGTCGCGCTCCAGTTCAAGAATGCCTTCCCCGAGAATTTCAAGGCGTATAAGGCGGCGTGCAAGCGCGGTGATGTCCAACCCGGACGCCTGTTCGTGTTCGAGACCGGCCAACTCACGAGCCCTCGTTACATCATCAATTTTCCGACCAAACGGCACTGGCGGGGCAAGAGCCGGCTTACCGACATCGAAGCCGGGTTGGACGCTCTCGTGTCTGAGATCAGCGCACGAGGCATCCGGTCGATCGCTATTCCTCCGCTTGGTAGCGGTCTCGGCGGGCTAAAGTGGTCAGAGGTGCGATTGAGGATAGAGCGCGCCCTCGGCTGTCTGCAGGACGTTAGGATTGTGGTTTTTGAGCCCCGTGAGGCGCCAGATGCGAAGGAGATCGTGACCTCCCGCGAAGTGCCGAACATGACGCCCGGCCGAGCAGCGCTTGTCGGTCTGATGCACCGATACCTCGGGGGGTTGATGGACCCGTTTGTGACGCTCCTCGAGGTCCACAAGCTCATGTACTTCATGCAGGCGGCCGGCGAGCCGCTCCGACTGCGGTACACGAAAGCAATCTACGGACCGTACGCCGAAAACCTCCGCCATGTGTTACGGGCAGTCGAGGGCCATCTGATATCCGGTTATGCTGACGGCGGCGACGCTCCGGACACGCCGCTACAATTGGTCCCCGGCGCGGTTCCTGACGCAAATGCGTTCCTCGAGGACCATTCGGACACCCGCGCGAGGTTCGATCGAGTTGCGGATCTCGTCCAAGGTTTCGAGACACCGTTCGGCCTCGAGCTTCTGTCGACGGTACACTGGGTGGTCGCCCGCGAGGGGGCGACCACCAACGAAGAGCGGGTGCAGCAGACCTACGGATGGGGCGAACGCAAGCGCCGGTTCTCGCCACGCCAGATCCAGCTCGCGTTTGAGGTTCTTAGGACAAAGGGTTGGGTTCCCGAGGCCAACCCTGCGGAAACCAATTAAAAGGGAACAAAGGGGACGCAACCCGTTTTGAGAAAGGGGACTGAACCCGTTTCCCGTGCAGTCCATCCGATGCCGACGGCGCGTGAAAGAAGGGCGACGCAAACAGTTGCACCCTGCGGCGGCCCGACGATCGCCGGTCACGCTGGCCAAGCGGCCGGCCGCCGGGTCGCTCTTTGCGCGGTGTCGCAGTCGGCCGACGGTCGCCCCATCCGTTCGCGGCGCCTAGGGCCTTAGAACAGGTTGCGTCCCCGTTTTTTTCTTTGAGTCGCATCCGGGTCAGCCTCGGTGACCATCCGCTATCGGCCCGAGGCACGCCGACGCGCCCATCACCGCCACCATCGCCATTGCGCAAGCCCTTGAAACGGGACACACTCCGCGCGGGAGGCGCGACCGCGGGCGGCCATGCGGGCACCGGCGGCCGGCGCGGGGAAGGACGCAGCGCATGAACCTGGAGAAGATCGTCTTCGGTTTCTTCGTCGTGTTCGCGCTGACGCTGAACTTCAGCTTCGTCTACGGCGACATCGACGATCCGCAACACCATCACGCCATCGAATTCTTCGTGGTCGTGGTGGTCAACATCATCGCCACCACGCTCAAGCTCGGCGACCGCTCGCAGATCGGCGCGCTGCTGCTGGCGACCAGTCTGGTCGCCGTGCTGCAACTGCTCGCCGGCGTCGTGGTCTGGGCCTACGCGGTGCACGTCGTGCAGATCGGACTGACCGCCAGCACGACGGCGCTGATCGTCTCGCTGGCGGCCGGCGCGATGCTGGCCAACGTCGTTTCGGTGACCATCGTGGTCGCCGAGGCGCTGATGCTCCGCCGCTGAGGGATCGGCGGTGCCCGCGGTCACCGGCAGCCATCGCGTCACCTTCATCGTGCTGCGCTTCATGCGACGGCCGATCCTGGTGCTGGTGGTCGTCTACGCGGCCTCGATGATCGGCTGGGTGCTGATCCCGGGCGGCGATCCGGAGGCGCCGGGAACGCCGATGAGTTTTTTCCACGCCTTCTACTTCCTGACCTACACCGCGACCACCACCGGCTTCGGCGAGATCCCGCACCCGTTCACCGAGGCCCAGCGGATGTGGGCGACGGGTTCGCTGTATGCCGGCGTCGTCGCCTGGCTGTACGCGATCGGCACCATCATCCGCCTGGTCCAGAACCCGCACTTCAAGCAGACGATGGCCGAGGCCCACTTCGCCCGCAGCGTGGCCCGCATCCGGGAACCGTTCGTCATCGTCTGCGGTTTCGGCAGCACCGGCAGCCTGCTCACCCGCGGTCTCAGCGACAACGGCATCACCGCGGTGATCCTTGACAGCGACGCCGACCGCATCATCGCCGTGCATCTGCGCGACTACCGGGTGGCGATGTACGCGCTGCAGGCCGACGCCCGCATCCCCGACCGGCTGATCGAGGCCGGGCTGATGATGCCCAACTGCCAGGCGGTGGTGGCGCTCACCGCCGACGAGGATCTGAACGTCAAGATTTCGGTCACCGCCCGGCTCCTGAACCCGCGCGCACGGGTGATCGCGTTGTCGACCGAGGAGAAGCACGACGAGGTGCTGACCGCGCTCGGCGGCGATCTCCACATCGTCGATCCGTTCCAGACGTTCGCCCGTTACCTCGGCCTGACCATCCGCAACCCGTTGATCCACATGCTGAACAACTGGCTGGTCGGGGTCCCCGGGGCCAATCTCGCGATGTACATGGATGCCCCGCGGGGCGCCTGGATCCTGTGCGGCTACGGGCGCATGGGCCGCGAGATCCACCGGGCGCTGACCTCCGTGGGCCTCCATGCCATCGTCATCGACCCGGAGGTCGCTCGGCACGAGGCCGGCACCGAGATGCTGATCGTCGACCGTGCCAACCAGCGGACCCTGTGCGCCGCCGGCGTCGAGACCGCCGCCGGCATCGTCGCCGGAACCGACAACGACGCCGACAATCTCGGCATCGTCCTCAACGCCCGAACGCTCAACCCGGATCTGTTCGTGGTGGTGCGGCAGAACCGCCACCGCAACCAGATGCTGTTCGAACGCGCCGAGGCCGACCTGATCATGCAGCCGAGCCTGGTCAGCGCCCGGCGGATCCTGCTGCTGCTGATCGCGCCGCTGCTGCGGGCGTTTTTCGGTCACATCCGCGAACATCAGCTCCAGGACCGGGACCACGTGTTGAAGGACGTCATCCATCAGTTGCGGGAGCATGTCGGCGGCACCACCCCGCGGCTCTGGACCATCGAGGTCAACCCCGGGCGCACCACCGCGCTGGGCGCGCTGCTCGACGCCGGCCTCACCGTCACCCTGGCGCAGGTGCTCGCCGATCCGGCGCAACGGGACCGCCGGCTGCCGTGCGTGCCGCTGGTCGTCCAGTCCGGCGACGAGGTGACCGCGATGCCGGCGCTGAGCCGGCCCGTGCGCCCCGGGGACCGCATCCTGTTCTGCGGCCGCAACGAGGCCTACCATCTGCTCGACGCCAGCCTCAACAACGAATACACGCTGCGCTACCTGATCACCGGCATCGACGAGCCGCGCGGCTGGGTGCTGCGCTGGCTCGCCCACAAGCGGTCGCCGCAGCCGGCGACCGGCGGCGTCTGACCGCCAGCCGGCTCACCCGACGGTCGCGAACACACCGCCGTAGCCGGGGAGGCGGGTGCCGTCGACGGTGAACGAGCCCACCAGACCGTGACCGGCCAGGGGCCGCACCGTTCCCGCCAGCGTCAACGGCACCTCGACCGGGTCCGCCCCGAGGTTGAAGACGCAGAGCAGCCGCTGCCCCGCCAGCGACCGCTCGAACGCCAGCACCGGCTCGGGGGCGTCGAGGAAGCGGATGTCACCGCCGATCAGCGGCCGCTGCCGCCGGCGCCAGGCGAGAAATCCGCGCGTGAACCGGAGCGTCGACGCCGGATCGCCCTCCTGCACATCGACGGCGAGCGGACGGTGGGCGGGATCGACAGGCAGCCACGGCTCGGCGACCGA
>JBHJOP010000048.1:0-11212 GCA_050329575.1 Rhodospirillales bacterium
GCGGGCGCGGCGGCGGGCGGATCTTCGCGAGCCCGCTGGCGAAGCGGATGGCGGCGAAGGCGGGGCTCGACCTCGCACGCATCACCGGCAGCGGACCGCACGGGCGCATCGTCAAGGCCGACATCGAGGCGGCGCTGGCCGCCGGTGTCGGCAAGGAGGCGGCGCCGAAGCCCGCCGCACCGGCCGCGAAACCCGCCGCCGCGCCGGCCGCGGCCGTCCCGCAACCGGCCGCCGCCTTCGTCGAGGTGCCGAACAGCACCATGCGCAAGGTCATCGCCCAGCGGTTGAGCGCATCGAAGCGCGACATCCCCCACTACTACCTGACCATCGACTGCAATCTCGATGCGCTCGAGGAATTGCGCCAGACGCTGAATGCGCGGGCACCGGACGGCGACCGCGGCTACAAGCTCTCGGTCAACGACTTCATCGTGCGGGCGGTGGCGCTGGCGCTGCGCGCCTGTCCCGAGGCCAACGCCTCGTGGACCGACGATGCGATCCGCCTCTATCGGACCGTCGACGTCTGTGTCGCCGTCGCCACGCCCAACGGACTGATCACGCCGGTCGTCCGCAACGCCGACCACAAGGGCCTGGCGGCGATCTCCAACGAGGTGCGCGCCCTCGCCCGCAAGGCCCGCGACGGCAAGCTGACGCCCGAGGACTATCAGGGCGGCGGCTTCACCATCTCCAACCTCGGCATGTTCGGGATCAGGGAGTTCGCCGCCATCATCAATCCGCCGCAGTCGTGCCTGCTGTCGGTCGGCGCGGCCGAGAAGCGGCCGGTGGTGATCGAAGGCGCGTTGGCGGTGGCGACGATGATGACCTGCACGCTCTCGGCCGACCACCGCTCGATCGACGGCGCCAAGGGCGCCGAGTTCCTCGATGTCTTCAGGAAGCTCGTCGAGGATCCGTTGACCATGTTGCTGTGAGGCGTACCGCGATGGCAGATACCTCTTTCGATCTCGTCGTGATCGGGGCCGGCCCCGGCGGCTACGTGGCGGCGATCCGGGCCGCCCAGCTCGGGTTGAAGGCGGCGGTGGTGGAGCGCAAGCATCTCGGCGGCATCTGCCTCAACTGGGGCTGCATCCCGACGAAGGCCCTCCTCCGGACCGCCGAGATCTACGAGACGATCAAGCACGCGGCGGAGTTCGGCATTTCCGTCAAGGGAATGGAGTTCGACATCCGGAAGGTGATCGAGCGGTCGCGGAAGGTCGCGGCGCAGCTCAACGGCGGTGTCGCGCACCTCCTGCGCAAGAACAAGGTGCAGGTGTTCGACGGCAGCGGCCGGCTCGCCGGTGCCGGCAGGGTCATGGTGGAGAAGGACGGCAAGCCGGTCGCCGAACTGGCTGCGAAGCACATCGTCCTCGCCACGGGCGCGCGGGCGCGATCGCTTCCCGGCCTGGAGCCGGACGGCAAACGGGTGTGGACCTACATGGAGGCGATGGTCCCGGAGGTGATGCCGAGGTCGTTGCTGGTCGTCGGCTCGGGCGCTATCGGCATCGAGTTCGCGAGCTTCTACCGCTCGCTGGGGGCCGAGGTGACGGTCGTCGAGATCCTCGACCGCATCCTTCCGGTCGAGGACGAGGAGATCTCGGGCTTCGCGCGCAAGGCGTTCGAGAAGCGGGGGATGGCGATCCACACGGCGACCACCGTCAAGGCGCTCGACAAATCGGCGGACAGCGTCACCGCCACCCTGGAGGGGGACGGCAAGACCCGGCAGATCACCGTCGACAGGGTGATCCTCGCCGTCGGCATCGTCGGCAACGTCGAGGGCTGCGGCCTCGAAGGCACCAAGGTCAAGGTCGAGAAGTCCCACATCGTGGTCGACGAATGGTGCCGGACCGGCGAGGCGGGAGTCTATGCCATCGGCGACGTCGTCGGACCGCCGTGGCTCGCCCACAAGGCCAGCCACGAGGGCGTCGTCTGTGTCGAGAAGATCGCCGGCGTCCCCGGGGTTCATCCGCTGGACGTCACCCGCATTCCGGGCTGCACCTACAGCCGGCCGCAGATCGCCAGCGTCGGGCTGACCGAGAAGGTGGCCCGCGAGCACGGCCGCAAGGTCAAGATCGGCCGCTTTCCGTTCATCGGCAACGGCAAGGCGATCGCCCTCGGCGAACCCGAGGGGATGGTCAAGACGATCTTCGATGCCGACACCGGCGAGCTGCTGGGCGCCCACATGGTGGGGGCGGAAGTCACCGAACTGATCCAGGGCTACGGCATCGCCAGGACCCTGGAGACCACCGAAGCCGACCTGATGCACACGGTCTTTCCCCACCCGACGCTGTCCGAGATGATGCACGAGGCGGTTCTCGACGCCTACGGGCGCGCGGTGCACTTCTGAGGCCGGCCAACTCCGGAAGGGGGCGGCGCGGCTCGGTTGAAGACCCGGGCCGGCGCCGCCATATCGAAGCCATGGGAGACAGCAGCGTCATCCGCCATCCCGAGAAGGCGCACCGGCCGATCAATCCGTCGCCGCGCAAGCCGGACTGGATCCGCGTCAAGGCGCCGACCTCGCGCGGGTATGCGGAAACCCGCGCGCTGATGCGCGAACGCAACCTGCACACGGTGTGCGAGGAGGCGGCGTGTCCGAACATCGGCGAGTGCTGGTCGCGCAAGCACGCGACGGTGATGATCCTCGGCGACATCTGCACCCGCGCCTGCGCCTTCTGCAACGTGGCGACGGGGAAACCGCGACCGGTCGATCCGTTCGAGCCCGAGAACCTGGCGACGACGGTCGCGACGATGGGGTTGCGGCACGTGGTGATCACCTCGGTCGACCGCGACGACCTCGACGACGGCGGCGCCGCGCAGTTCGTCCTCTGCATCGAACGCATCCGCGCCACGTCGCCCGCGACGACGATCGAGGTGCTGACCCCCGACTTCCGCCACAAGAGCGGCGCCCTCGATCGGGTCGTGGCCGCGGCGCCGGACGTGTTCAACCACAATCTGGAGACGGTCCCGCGGCTCTACCCGACCATCCGTCCGGGAGCACGCTACTACCACTCCCTGCGGCTTCTCGACCGTGCCAAGGATCTGGGGCCGGGCCTGTTCACCAAGTCGGGGATCATGGTCGGGTTGGGGGAGGAGCGCGGAGAGGTGCTGCAGGTCATGGACGATCTGCGCTCCGCCCGGGTCGATTTCCTGACCATCGGGCAATACCTGCAGCCGACGCTCCGCCACGCCGCCGTGGATCGCTTCGTGACCCCCGGCGAATTCGAGGAGTACCGGGCGATCGGCGAGGCGAAGGGGTTCTCGATGGTGGCGGCATCGCCGCTGACCCGCTCGTCCTACCACGCCGACCGGGATTTCGAACGCCTGCGCGCGACCCGTCGGGCGGTCCCGGCACCGGTCTGACGGCGGGACGGCGTCCGCGCCATGCCCACCCACGCGGAAAAGCGCACCGTTCCCTACACCCCCGAGCAGATGTTCGACCTCGTCGCCGACGTCGAGCAGTATCCCAGCTTTCTTCCCTGGTGCGTCGCGTGCCGGATCCGTCGGCGGGAGGGTCCCGACTCGTTCATCGCCGATCTGGTGATCGGGTTCAAGGTGTTCCGCGAACGGTTCACTTCGCGCGTCGGGCTCGATCGGCCGCGGCGCGTCGACGTCATCTATCACGAGGGGCCGTTCCGCCATCTGACCAACCACTGGACGTTCACGGCGGACGAGCGCGGCCACTGCGTCATCGACTTCTACATCGACTTCGAGTTCCGCTCGCGAACCCTGCAGAAGCTGATCGGAAAGCTGTTCAACGAGGCGGTCCAGCGGATGGTGAACGCGTTCGAGCGCCGCGCGCGCGCCCTCTACGGTGCGCCGAGGCTCGACCCCCGGCGGAGCGCGCCGCTTTCTGCCGTCGACGTCGTCTCAGGCAAGCCGCTTGATCAGTAGCGCCAGCGCCGCCTCGACGGTGGCCGCCCGGACCGTCTCGCGGTCACCCTGAAAAACGTGGCGTTCATGCAAGGTGGGGTGGCCCGCCCGCGCCGCCGCGACGTGGACGAGGCCGACCGGTTTGCGGTCGCTCCCGCCCTCCGGCCCGGCGATGCCCGTCACCGCGATGCTGATCTCCACCGGCGCCCGCGCGAGGGCGCCCTCCGCCATGGCGCGGACGACCCCTTCGCTGACCGCGCCCTCGCCGGCGAGCAGGTCGTCCGGCACGCCCAGCATGTCGATCTTGGCGCCGTTGTCGTAGGTGACGAAACCGCGATCGAGGACGGCGGAGGACCCGGCAACCGATGTGAGGCAGCCGGCGATCAGGCCGCCGGTACAGGACTCGGCCGTTGCCAGCCGGAGGCCGGCGGTCCGGCAGCGTTCGATCACTTCTGCGGCAAGCCGCCGCTGCGCGGGTGCGAACATGGCGGCGCCGGTCCCGGAGAGGCTCACGGCGCGAGCAGGTCGGGCAGCTCCAAGAGACTGGAAATCTCCCTCTCCGGCGTCCCGGGGAGCTGGTCCGGCCGTGCACGAAAGCGGTTGATCCACACCACCCGGAACCCGAAATGGGCGGCGCCGGAGGCGTCCCAGGCGTTCGCCGACAGGAAGCAGATCCGCTCCGGGGGCAGGCGCAAGCGGTCGACCGCGAGCTGATAGACGCTGGGATGGGGCTTGTAGATGCGCACCGCATCGACGGAGATCACCTCGTCGAACAGGGCCTGCAACTGGGCCCGCCGCACCGCGGCGACCAGCATCGAGGGCGAGCCGTTGGAGAGGATGGCCGTCTTCAGACCGGCCTCCCTCAACTTGCCCAACACCGCTCCGACCTCCGGATAGGCGTCGAGCACCAGGTAGAGCTCCATCAGTCGGGCACGCAGCGTGTTGTCCTCGAGGCCCAGTGCGTCGAGGGCGTAATCGAGGCTCTGGCCGGTCACGTGCCAGAAATCGACGTAGTCGCCGCGCAGGCTGCGAAGCCACGTGTACTCGAGCTGCTTGCCGCGCCACAGCGATGCCAGCGCATCCGCCTTGTCACCGAGTGCATCGCGGCACCGCTCCGCGGCGGCGTTGACGTCGAACAGCGTGCCATAGGCGTCGAACACGCAGGCACCGACGTCTCGAAGTCTCGCGTCCTCGGTCACGTTCCGTCTCCCCGACCGCTCCTCGCCCCTCGTCCCCGGCGAAGTCTAGCGTTTGAGATCGCGGTCCAGCGTCCAGGCGACCTCGGTGCCGTCGAGCATCGTGCGATAGACCTGCAGGTTCTCGAGCGTCCGCTGGACGTAGTTGCGCGTCTCGGCGAAGGGAATCGCCTCGATCCAGTCGACGGCGTCGATGACGTCGCCGCCGGGGTCGCCGTTGGCGAGCCGCCATTGCCGCACCCGTCCCGGACCGGCGTTGTAGGCCGCGAGCGCCAGCACGTAGGACCCGTTGAAGGAGTCCAGGAGCTCGGTCATGTAGGCGCGGCCGATCTTGAGGTTGTAGTCCGGGTCGCCGGTCAGCCGGGTCTTGGAGTAGGGGATGTTCAACTTGCTCGCGACGCCGCGCGCGGTGTCGGGCATCACCTGAAGCAGGCCGCGGGCGCCGGCGCGGCTGACCGCTTGCGGATCGAACGCGCTCTCCTGGCGCACCATCGCCAGGATCAGCGGGATCTCGGCGGCACGCGGCCGGAGGGCCTCGACCTCGGGGACGCGAACGGCCGGGTAGCCTCTTCCGATCAGCGGGTGCCCCTGGCGCAGAGCCTCCTTGGCGATCGCGATCGCCGTATCGGCCCGGCCAAGCTCGCCGGCGAGCTCGGCCGCCAGCGCCTTCCAGCCGGCCGACTCCTCGATCTCGGCCAGGGCGAGGAGGAACGGCGGCAGAAGGTCCGGCCGATCGAAGGCGGCGAGCAGGCGCACCGCGCGCACCAGGTCGTGGCCGTTGAAGCGGGCGATCTCGTCGGCGCGGGGGTGCGGGTCGGGCGGCAGCGACAGCCTGGAGCCGGACCCCAGACGGATCGCCGCCAGCTGTCCATAGTAGGTCGTCGGATATTCTGCCGCCGTCCGGTACCACATCTCCGCCATGTCCGCGCGAAGATCCGCCTCCGCGGCGCGGGCCGCCCAGTAGGCGCCACGCGATCGGCTGACCGGGAACCTGACGCCCTTGAACAGGGCCACGAAATGGTCGAACGCCGGTTTGGCATCATCGAGGAACCGCAATGCGATCCAGCCGGCCAGCCATTCGGCGTCGGCGAAGCTGGCCCCCTCGCTCAGCGCGTGGTCCTTGGCGGTGCGGTAGGCCTCGGACACGTGCCCCTCGGCGAGGGCCCGGCGCGCGAGGACGGCCCGTTCGGTCCACCACAGCTCTGGATTGGCATGGTCGAGCGGATGGGCCCTGAGCAGCTCGCGGGCCGCCGAATCCTGGCCCTTCTGCCGGCGCCATCGCACCCGTTCGTAGATCAGGCCGGGATCGTTCCTCGACGCTGCCGGGACCCTGGCGAGCGCGCCGTCGACGCCGGGGGCCGCCGCCCGCAGCCGAATCCGCGCCTCCGCCAGCGCCCTCGTCCCCGCATCGACCCTGCCGAGCATGCGCTGCGCTTCGGTGTGGCGGCCCTGCCACAGCAACCGGTCGAGGCGCCGGCGGTGATCGTCGCCGGTCAGGCGGGCGCCGTGCGTCGCGAGAAACGCCCGTTCGGCGTCGTTCTGGAAGGTGCCGCGAATCCAGGCATCGCGGATCGTCGCCCGTCCCGCCTCGGACCGGCCGGTGGCGAGCTGTGCTTCTCCCAGACGGACGCGCCCCTCGGTGGTGATCGGGTGACGATCCTGGAACCACGCCAGGATCTCCGTCGGCGGCAGGGCGCCGTTGATCGCTTCCTCGGCGCGACGCCGGAGCACCGCCTGGTTCGGCCAGCCGGGATTCTCGGCGATGAAGCGCGTGATCTCGGCGAAGGACGCTCGGCCGCCGAGGCGGGTGACGTCGCTCCAGAACACCAGCTTCGCGGCGACCGGATCGGCGACCCCGGCGGCGGATCGCCGCGCGGTGTCCCATTCTCCTTTGGCGGCGGCCGCGAACGCCGCTCGACCGGCGTGAAGGTCGCTCGCCGACAGGGAGGGGGATGCCGTGGCCTGCGCGGTGGCCAGCAGCACACAGGCGCCGGCAACGAACCAAACCGTGGTCAGCCGTGTCAACACCGGTCCGTCTCCCTTGGAACTGCCCTGTTACGCTCGCAACAGTAGTAGTTTTTCGTTAGAATTTCCTCTTTTCGTATTCTACGACATGCGCCCGACTCCGGCAAGGGCTGGTTGGCGGGCGTGCGGCGCCCGGACATACGGCTTTGCAAGGTCTGCCCTGCGGAGTATGGTCCCGGCGACGCGCGAGGTGCGTGCCGAGGAGGAGCGACCATGTTCAAGGGCTCGATTCCCGCCCTGATTACGCCGTTCAAGGATGGAGCCTTCGACGAGGAGGCGTACCGTTCACTGATCGATTGGCACGTGGAGCAGGGGAGCGACGGGCTCGTTCCCTGCGGCACCACCGGCGAATCGCCCACCCTGGATCACGCCGAGCACAAGCGGGTCGTCGAGGTCTGTATCGAGG
The DNA here is from genome assembly GCA_050329575.1 of Rhodospirillales bacterium. GTDB lineage: Bacteria > Pseudomonadota > Alphaproteobacteria > Rhodospirillales > Defluviicoccaceae > JAUXFS01. The sequence continues at coordinate 7,489 of JBHJOP010000048.1, forward strand.
CGGCGGCCGGCCGCATCCCGGTGATCGCCGGGACGGGCTCGAACTCGACCGCCGAAGCCATCGACCTCACGCGCCATGCCAAGGAGGCGGGCGCCGACGCGGCGCTGGTCGTCACCCCCTACTACAACAAGCCGACCCAGGAAGGGCTCTATCGGCACTTCAAGGCCATCCATGACGCCGTCGCCATCCCGATCATCATCTACAACATTCCGGCGCGCTCGATCGTCGACATGACGGTCGAGACTATGGCGAGGCTGGCGCGGCTGCCCAACGTCGTCGGGGTCAAGGACGCCACCCAGGATCTCGCGCGGCCGACCCGGACGCGATTGGCGATCGGCGGCGATTTCTGCCAGCTGTCGGGTGAGGACGGCACCGCGCTGCCGTTCCTCGCGGGCGGCGGGCACGGTTGCATCTCGGTGAGTGCGAACATCGCGCCGGGGCTGTGCGCGAGGATGCAGCGGGCCTGGCGCGACGGCGAGGTGGACAAGGCGCTGTCGTTGAACGACCGACTGATGCCGCTGCACGTCGCCTTGTTCTGCGAAACCAGTCCTGGGCCGGTGAAGTTCGCGGCGAGCCTGCTCGGCAAGTGTCGGCCCGACGTCCGCCTGCCGCTGGTCGAGATCGGCGAGACCAGCAAGGAGACCGTCAAGCGGGCACTGGCGACCGTCGGCCTGTTGTCCTGAGTCCCGCGGCAACGCGGGCGACCGATGGCCGGAAAGAACCGCAAGAAGGGCTCGCCTTCGGGAAACGTCGTCGCCCAGAACCGGAAGGCGCGGCACGACTACCACATCGAGGAGACGTTCGAGGCGGGCATCGTTCTCGTCGGCACCGAGGTCAAATCGTTGCGGCGGGGCCATGCCTCCATCAACGAGGCCTACGCCGGGGCCAAGGGCGGTGAACTGGTGCTGTTCAACGCCCACATCCCCGAGTACGAGGCCGCCCGTCACTTCGGTCACGAGCCGAGGCGGCCGCGCAAACTGCTGATGCACCGGCGGGAGATCCGCCGGCTGATCGGCGCCGTGCAGCGCGGCGGCATGACCCTGGTGCCGCTGTCGATCTATTTCAACGCGTGGGGCGTCGCCAAGGTGGCGCTCGCGCTCGCGCGCGGAAAGCAGAGCGTCGACAAGCGCGAGGCGGTCAAGGAACGGGAGTGGAGCCGCCAGAAGGCGCGGCTGATCCGCGAGCAGGGCTGATCGGATCAGCGCTTGGCGTGCTGGACGTCGCCGAACAGGATCGATCGGGTGGCGTCGTCCATGGTCGCGGCGATGGCGCCGGCCTCGGCGGGCACCCTGAGGCCGCGGCCGACGGCGGGACGGGCGTCGACGGCGTCGAACCACCGCTTGAGGTTCGGGAAGGCGTCCAGATCCTGTCCCTGCCAGCGATGGGGCCTGATCCACGGGAAGCAGGCGATGTCGGCGATCGAGTAGGCGCCGGCCAGGTACTCGGCCTCGCCCAGCCGCCGGTCCATCACCCGGTAGAGCCGTTCGGCCTCCCGGGTGTAGCGTTCGATCGCGTAAGCGATCGGTTCCGGGGCGTAGCGGCGGAAGTGGTGTGCCTGGCCCAGCATCGGGCCGATGCCGCCGACCTGGAACATCAGCCATTGGAGGACCCGATGGCGGCCGGCCGGATCGGCGGGCATCAGGCACCCGGTCTTCTCCGCCAGATAGATCAGGATGGCGCCGGACTCGAAGACCGTGTAAGGAACGCCGCCGGGCCCGTCGCGGTCGACGATGGTGGGGATCTTGTTGTTGGGATTGAGCCGGAGGTATCGGGGATCGAACTGGTCGCCGTTGCGGATGTCGACCGGGATCACGGCGTAGGGGAGAGCGATTTCCTCCAGCATGATGGAGACCTTGAAGCCGTTGGGCGTCGGCCACGTGTAGAGATCGATCATCTCGGGAGTGCCTCTGGATGAGCATCGGTCGGCGCGTCGGCCGGAGAGCCGTCCGGCGGCCCGTCAGCGGGAACCGATATCATGATCAAGCCATTGCTGCATCTGGTCTTCGGTGGTGAGGTGAAGGACTCGCGCGGGGTCGACTTCGTCGCCGTCGACAAGCTCGACATCGTCGGCATCTACCCCGACTACCACACCGCGTTCACCGCCTGGCGCGGCGCCAGCCAACGGCATGTCGACGACGCCAACGTCAAATACGTGATCGTGCATCTGCACCGGCTGTTGGATCCGACCCAGGAGGGGAACGTCTAGCGTCCGCCCCGGGGACCGTCGGGTGCGCCGGGTGGACGCCCGCCACCACCGCTTCGAACATCTCGCGGGTGAGCCGGCCGGTATTGGTGTTGTATCGGGAGCAATGATAGCTGTCGGCGAGGATCACCCCGCCCGGCAGGGCATGGGAGGCCCCGTGGCGGAAGGGCGCATCCCGGCGCCGCAGCCCGAACACCGCGACGACGGCGTCGTGGGCGATCGCGCCGAGGGCGAGGATCGTGCGCAGCGACCGGAGGGCGGCGATCTCGGCGCCGAGGAAGCGCCGGCAGTTGGCGACCTCGAGGGGGGTCGGCTTGTTCTCGGGGGGGACGCAGCGGACGGCGTTGGTGATCCGGCACCCTCGCAACACCAGCCCGTCGTCCGCTTCGCCCTCGAAACGGCCCTCCGCGAGGCCGAAACGGATCAGTGTCCGGTAGAGAAGCTCCCCCGCGTGGTCGCCGGTGAACGGCCGCCCCGTCCGGTTGGCGCCCTTCAGGCCAGGCGCCAGGCCGACGATCAGCAGCGACGCCTCGATGCCCCCGAACGACGGCACCGGCGCGTTGTGCCAATCCCGGAACGCCCGGCGGTTGGCGCCGCGGAACGACGACAGCCGGGGGCAGATGGCGCAATCGGGGTCGGGGTCTCGTGTCCCCGGCAGGTCCGACCCGGCCGGTTCAGGCATTGGCCAGCAGGTCCTCGGCGTCGGTCGGATGCTCGTAGCCCTTCTCCGGGCGCCCCTCGCGAGCGGCGGACGCGCGCGTGATCAAGGGCTGGAGATCCTGGAGTTCGACGAAGACGTCGGCCTGGCGGCGCAACTCGTCGGCCACCATCGGTGGCTGCGATTTCACCGTGCTGACGACGGTGACGCGCACGCCCCGGCGCTGCACCGCCTCGACGAGGCGGCGGAAATCCCCGTCGCCGGAGAACAGCACCACATGGTCCAGATGCTCGGCCATCTCCATGACGTCGATCGCCAGTTCGATGTCCATGTTGCCCTTGATCTTGCGCCGGCCGGAGGCGTCGGTGAACTCCTTGGTCGGCTTCGTCACCATGGTGTAGCCGTTGTAGTCAAGCCAGTCGATGAGCGGCCTGATCGGCGAGTATTCCTGGTCGTCGAGAAGGGCTGTATAGTAAAAAGCCCGAACAAGGTGGCCTTTCTCTGAAAATAGACTCAAAAGGAGCCTGTAATCTATATCGAAATTCAGCGCTCTGGCTGCTGCATATAGATTGGAGCCGTCGATGAATAGTCCTATTTTTTCCTGTGGATAAAAGAACATTTTTATTGTATCCTTTTTATAAGTGCCGGTTCCGGAGGTTGCCGGCGGCGCAGCGGCTTCAGCCGCAGCGTGGTGACCGTCGTCCGGCATCCAGCGGAACAACTTTTTGTAGGTAAGCCCCCGAAACATCTGCTGCAAGATCGGAACGCGGGGTCGGGGTCATGGTGTTGATCGGGATCGGAGCCAATCTCTCGTCGCCGCGCTTCGGTCCCCCGCTGGCGGCGTGCGCCGCCGCCGTCGAGGC
>JBHJOP010000027.1:0-28611 GCA_050329575.1 Rhodospirillales bacterium
GTGCCAAGGGGGCGGCAGAGCTGCACCGGATGGTGGCGGCCTACGGGCTCGACGTGGTGGAAGCCTACATGCGGCATGTGCAGGACAATGCCGAGGAAAGTGTGCGCCAGGCCATCGGCGCCATGAAGACTGCGGACGTGGTCTATCCGATGGACGACGCCATCGACGGCACGCCGCGGTCGATCCGGGTGAAGATCACGGTGGATCGCGTCGCGCGCCGCGCTCGGGTCGATTTCACCGGGACGACGGCGGAGCTTGCCACCAACTATAATGCCCCCGAACCGGTGACGCGGGCCGCCGTGCTCTATGTGTTCCGTTGTCTCGTGGATGCGGACATCCCGATGAACGAAGGGGTGATGAAGGCGCTCGACGTGGTGCTGCCGCCGGGCACGATGCTGTCGCCGCGCTATCCGGCGGCGGTGATCGCGGGCAATGTGGAGACGAGCCAAGCAGTGACTTCGGCGCTGTTCCTCGCCTTGCGCGTGCAGGCGGCGGCGCAGTCCACAATGAACAACACCACATGGGGCGATGCGCGGTTGCAGTACTACGAGACGGTCTGCGGCGGGACCGGGGCGGGGGTGCTGTCGGACGGGACCGGGCATCCCGGCACCAGCGGGGTGCACAGCCACATGACCAATTCGCGGCTGACCGATCCCGAGGTTCTGGAGTGGCGGTTCCCGGTGCTCATCGAGGCGTTCTCGATCCGCCGCGGCTCCGGTGGGCGCGGCCGTCGTCGCGGCGGCGACGGCGTCGTCCGGCGGATCCGCTTCCTGGAGCCGATGACCGCGGCGATCCTGTCGGGCCGCCGCCGCGTGCCCCCTTACGGCCTTGCCGGTGGCGAGCCCGGCCGATGCGGGCGCAATGCCGTCGAACGCGCCGACGGCCGCATCGAGGAGTTGGCAGGCACCGACCGCACCGAGATGGCGGCCGGCGACGTGTTCGTCATCGAGACCCCCGGCGGCGGCGGCTACGGCGTCCCCGATTCGACCTGATGCGACCGGCGCGGCCGACGCTCCCGGTCCGCCCGTGTTGCCGAAGCATCACATCCGCCAGGATTTTCGCCCCGGCGCGCGGGCGGCGCTTGACCGGTGACACTGGCGCTCGAAAATGCCAGGATACCCCAAACGGGCCAGATCGAGGACGTCCGTGTGCGGTCGAGGGCGACCGGAACCAGGGAAGGGGGGACATTGACCAGTCCGACGGCGGCCGGCGCGGTTCTCGTCCTCGCGATCGCGGCCCTCGCCCACGGGCCGGCCCGCGCACAGCCCCTGGAAGCGGCGCTGCAGCGGCTGATTGTCGACAGCCCCGAGATACGCGCCGCCGGCAAGAGCCTGGAGGCGGCCGGCAAAGGCGTCGACGGGGCGTTCGCCGGCTATCTGCCGCGCATCGACGCCGTCGGCGAAAGCGGGCCCGAAAACATCGACAGCCCGTTGCTGCGCGACACCAACCAGCCGGACTGGAACAAGGTCAAGCAGGTCGCCGGGCTCACCGTCACCCAGAAGCTGTTCGACGGCTTCGCCACCCCCTCCGGGGTCCGGACCGCGCGGCTCACCGTCGAGGTCGCCGAGTTCACCCTCGCCGGGACCCGCCAGGACGTGCTGTTCCGCGGCATCCGGGCCTACATCGACGTGCTCCGCCAGCGGCGGCTGGTCGAACTCGCTCGGCTGAACGAGAGCACCATCCGCCGTCAGCTCGACCTGGAGGACGAGCGGGTGCAGCGTGGCGCCGGCATTGCCGTCGACGTGCTGCAGGCGAAATCGCGGCTGCAGATCGCCCTCGAACGGCGGGTCGCCTTCGAGGGGGCGCTGCAGAGCGCGGTCGCCCGCTACGTTCAGGTGTTTGGCCATCCTCCCACCCTCGATGCGATGGTCGAGCCGGTGCCGCCGGAGTCGCTGCTGCCCGGCGATCTCGACCAGGGATTGCGAATCGCCGACCGGGACAACCCGCTGGTCAATGCCAGCCGGGCCACCGTCGAGATCGCGCGCGAACGCCGGCGCGCCGCCCGGGCCGACTACTACCCGAGCGTCGACGTGGTCGCCGAGGCCAACTACGAGAAGGACGTCGACCTCGTCGAGGGCGAACGCCGCGCCTACTCGCTGGTGTTGCGCGCCACCTGGAACCTGTTCAACGGGTTCGCCACCCGCGCCGGCGTCGCCCAGGCCGCCGCCGACTACCGGGCGAGCCAGGACAACCACGAAACGGCGATCCGCCGGGTCAGCGAAGAAATCCGCCTCGCCTGGAACGAACTGGACATCGCCCGTCGGCGGGTTTCGCTGCTGGAGAACGCCGTCGACATCGCAAGCGAAGTGTTCGTCGCCCGCGGTCGGCTGCGCGAGATCGGTCGCGAGACGGTGATCAACGTGCTGGATGCCGAGAACGAGGTCAACAACGCCAGGATCAACCTCGTCGACGCCGCCGCCGACGCCAAGATCGCCGTTTATCGGCTGCTACAGGGTCTGGGTTGGTTGGACGCCGGCCCGCTCGGCCTTGCGCTCGACTGACCGAAGCGTCAGCCCTTGCCGCTCGGCCCGTCCGCGCTCTGCGGACGCAGCTTCAGCGACACCGAGTTGATGCAGTAGCGCTCGCCGGTCGGCTGCGGCCCGTCCGGGAACACGTGGCCGAGGTGGGCGCCGCAGCGGCTGCAGTGGACCTCCGTGCGGACCATGCCGAAACTGGTGTCGGCCTCGGCGCCGATCCGGTCGGGCGCGATCGGCTGGAAGAAGCTGGGCCATCCGGACCCGGAGTCGAACTTGGTCGACGAGGCAAACAACTCCTGGCCGCAGCACGTGCAGACGTAGACGCCCGGCGTCTTGGTGTTCCAGAAGCGCCCCGTGAACGCCCGCTCGGTGCCCTTCTGCCGGCAGACCGCGTATTCCTCGGGCGACAGCTCCGCCCGCCACGCGTCATCGCTCTTCTCGATCTTGCCGCCCGCTCGCTCGCTCACCGCGCACCTCCTCGATCTCGCGTTCTCGACCCGTAGGTGGGCCGAGGGCCGCCGGAGTCAAGCGGCCCTCGCCACCGCGGCCCGCCCTCAGAACGGACAGGCGGGCAGGGTCAGCGCCTGCGGACAGGCCGGCGGCTCCTCGCCGGCGAGCTTCGCCTTGACCCAGGCCATTTGGTAGGCGGTCTGCGCCTGGGCAATGTCGAAGTGGCCGTTCGTGGACACGCAGACGTCGGGATCGAGGCCGAACGACGCCTGCATGGACTTGACCGAGCATGCGACGCTGATCGGCGGCACGACGAAGTCGTAGCTGCCGGCCAACAACAGCATGTCCGCCCCGTTGTCGTCGAGCGGCACCGCGTTGTCGGTCAGTTCGACCATCGCCCGGTAGTCGTCGGTGCAGACGCCGGGCCCACCCAGACAGGGAGCGAGCCCGCTCAGGGTCTCGGGGGCGAACAGTTCGCCGACCGTGCGCGGCGGTCCGTAGCCGGCGGCGGCGCAGCGATCCGCCGCCGATCCCGGTGCACAGCCGAGCAGCGCGATCGTCTCCATGGCGCAATGATCGCCGAGCGTGTTCACCGTAAAATCGCGGATCGCCGGCTGGAACACTGCGGCGGCCGCATCCTCGCCGCGGACAACCGCGGCGGCCGAGTAGACGGCGGTGGCGGCGATCGCTCGGAAGACGCCGCCGGCGCCGCTGATATCGGCGTTGGGGAAACGCGCGGGGCGCAGCGGATGGGCGGGATCGTACAGCGCGCCGAAGGCGACGACCGCTGCGAGGTTCAGGTCGGGCGCATAGTTGCGGGCCAGTCCCTGGGCCACGAGCGCGCCGGCGCCGCCTTGGCTGTGGCCGGCGAGAACGACCCGGCTGTCGACCAGGCCGACCGGAGCCTTCCTGCGGAGCGCGCGGGCCGCGTCGAGCTGCGACAGTGCGACCGCGGTGAGGCTCCCGGTCGGCTGCATCCCCTCGGTGCCGAGACCGGCGTAGTCGGGCATCACTGCCGGGTAGCCGGTCGCCGCCCATGCCAGCACCAGCGGGATGACACCCGTCTTCGACGGCGCGCACGTGTCGGCAACGCCGGCGGTGCCGTGACCGCCGACGATCAGCGGCAGCGGTCCCGGTGCCGGCTGGTCGGGCAGGACGATCACGGCGCTGCCGACGGCCGGAGCGTCGGCGGTGAGACCGGTGCGGTAGGAGACCAGGAAACGGCTGACGCCGGTCAGCACCTCGACCCCGGGCGCCCCGAGTTTCAGCATCCAGGCGAGCTGTGTGGCGGAGATCGGCGGCAGGGATGCGCAGCGCAGAATGGCGCCCGGCGCCACCTTTTCCGCCTCCGAGACCGGTGTCGCGTAGACGTCGTCGGCGCTCTGGTCGCAAGCGAGAGCCTGCGGGTCCTTGCGGACGGCCGAGAACCGCGCCCACAGGTAGCCTTTCAGGTCGAGGACGTCCTCGAGCTGCTGCCAGTTGTGGCGGCCGGCGGCCAGCCTGAGGCCGAGAACCTCGCTCTGCGCCGGTTCCGGTCGGACCCCGCATTCCTCGACGCCGTAGCACGTCGCTTGACGGGTGCCGACCTCCTGCGGGCACGGCCGCGGTGCGAAGGGCGCCGGGTTGGTCGTGCAAAGCCGCTCCGCAACGCCTTCGAGGCCGGGCAGATCGTCGTATCCCAGCGACGCGGCGAGCGGATGGAAGCCGCCCAGCACCGGCGGGCTCCACGCGTCTCCGGGCGCGCAGACCGGCAGCCGCTCGCAGCCCCGGATGTGGAAACGGCTGCGCGGCGGTCGCGCGTTGGCCGGACAGCATCCCTGCCACGGTGCGGTGCGATCGAGATCGCCGTTGACCGGAAACACCGACACGGGATCATCGATGACGGTATCGCCGGTGCTGCACGCGGCGAACTTGGCCGCGGCGTTGACCGGGGCGACGGCGGCGAACACATCTGCGGCGCGGCAGGCGAGTAGCGAGGCGACGTTGCCACCCTGACCGAGTCCGACCGCGTGGACGCGAGTCGCGTCGAGACGGTGTTCGGACGCCACCTTGGCGAGCACGGCGCGCACGTAGGCGGTCTCGTCGACGCCCGAATGGCGGTCGACCGCCGCGTCGTTCCAGGCGAAGCCATCGGAGTCGGTGCAGCTCCCGCCGTCTGCGGCGCACCCCTGCAGGTAGACGGTGATGAATCCGGCCCGCGATCCCAGTCGGTGCCAGCCGGTGGATTGGCAGGCCCGTTCCGCGGACTCCCCCTGGTCATGGAGATGCATCAGTACCGGCAGCCGGTCGTCGGCGTCCGCGGGCACGCACACGCGATAGGCGCGAGGGCGGCCGTCGACCGTGACCTCGCCGGACGGACAGGGACAATCGGCGGCGGCGGCGGTCGCCGCCAGGGCGCCGGTGGCGCCCAGCAGCAAGGCGCGGGTGACGTGCCGCAGCCGGGAGATCGCCATCTTCGGGCGGGCATGAAAATCGGGGCGCCCGAAGGTCGCCCCGCCGATCGGAGGTGCGCTGGTCATGTTGCCTCGGGGGGATGGTTGATGACGCCGTGCCACCGATCAACGCACAGCCCGTGTTAACAACTCCTGAACCGTGTCGGGCCATGCTGTCGGCCCGCGCGCCGGTCTGCCCACTGGACCGGCGGCGGTGCGAGGAGTATCACCAGGCGATGGACAGCCACGCGGATGTGGCGCGACGCACGCTCGAGGACGACGTCTCCCGGCTGGAGCGGCGGCTGGGACGGGTGCACGCGCGCCAGCGGATCGGCATCGAGCGCGACTGGGAAGCCCACGTCTTCGGCCACGGCATCAACTTCTTCCACATCGAGAACTGGTATTCGATCCACGGCCTGATGGGCTTGGCCCTCAAGCTGAGCGGGCTTTACTGGCGTGGCCGGCGCAACGCCGAGGCCGTCCGGGTCCACGAGAACGTCGTCACCTCCCCGAGGCTGCCGCCGACGTTCGACGGGTTCACCGTCCTCCAGCTCACCGACCTGCACGTCGAGATGAACGCGCGGACGATCGCCCGCCTGTGCGCTCTGGTCGACGACCTCGCCTACGACCTCTGCGTCATCACCGGCGACTTCCGGGCCAAGACCTTCGGGCCGTTCGACGCCATGCTCGCCGGGTTGGCGCCGCTCTGCGCGACGCTCCGCGGACCGGTCTACGGCGTGCTCGGCAATCACGACACCATCCTGATGGTCCCGGGTCTCGAGGATCTGGGCATTCGGATGCTGTTGAACGAGACGGTCGTCATCGAACGTGAGCGGGCGCAGATCTATCTCGGCGGCATCGACGACGCCCACTACTACCGGGTCGACAACATCGAGAAGGCGGCGTCGTCGATCCCCGACGGCGCCTTCTCGGTCCTGCTTTCGCACACCCCGGAGATCTTCCGGCAGGCCGCCCACGCCGGCTTCGATCTGCTGCTCGCCGGCCACACCCACGGCGGCCAGATCTGCCTGCCCGGCGGCATCCCGGTCACGCTCGATTCCGTGCTGCCGCGGCGGCTCGGGGCGGGAGCCTGGCGCCACCACGGGATGGCCGGCTACACCGCCGCTGGCGTCGGGGCGTGCATTGTGCCGGTGCGCTTCAACTGTCCGCCGGAGATCACCCTCCACCGGTTGGTCCGCGACTGAGCCGTCCCTGTCGGCCCCGTCGGAAAGGGACCTCAGTGGTGACGGTCGCGCATCCCCAGTCGCCGCAGCAGCGGCGAGAGCATGAGATCGCCAGCCAGGAAGGCGGTGACGCCGAGGGCGACGTCCCACCCCGACAGCGCGAGCGGGCCGCCGACCACGAGAAGCGGCAGCAGTGACTCGGGGATCTGATCGAGGCCGGTCGCGGTGGCACTCGACGGCAGCCCGAGCCGTCGCTTGACGAAGCTGGACAGCAGGTCGCCCGCCATCGCCGCCGCGCCGACCGCCAAGCCCAGTGTCCAGTCGAACCCGACCAGCGGAGCCGCCGCCGCCGACGCGAGCACCGCCGCCGCGAGGCCGCGCACCGTCTTCGATCCGCCGAGCAGGGGCCTGCGGTCCACGAAGCGCATGCCGCCGTCGAGCGGAGCGGCGAACCGGCGGCCGAGGAGCCGTTTGGCGGCGACGGGGGCGCCGTTGGCGACCACCACCAGGATCAGGAGCGGCAACAGGACCGACGGCTGCATCGCCCCATCTTGCCCGAGATCGCATTCGCGGTCACCGCCAAGGCGTTGCCCCTCGGGTGGTGTTCGCCGCTTTGCAGGCGGGGGCTGATTGGCTATACCCGTGAGACGGCGCCGCCGGGCGGCGGTTCTCGAACGCCCCGCCCCGCCGCTCATCCGAACGAGGAGACCGACGTGTCGATAGGCCAGAACACCGCGGCCGGCCAGCAGCTGACCGCCTATATCGACCGCATCGAGCGGCTGATGGAGGAGATCGAGGGGCTCAAGGACGATCTCAAGGATCTCAAGGCCGAGGTCAAGGGCCACGGCTTCAACGTTCAGGCGCTGATGAAGCTGGTGGCGATCCGCCGCAACAAGCGCCGCGCCGAGATGGAGGCGGAGTTGCTCAACGACCTGGTGCTCTACGCCCACGCCATCGGCATGCCGCTCGACCTGGTGATGCCGGTCGACGACCAGTCGGCGGAGTCGACGCGCGCCGACGCGCCGGCTTCCGCCGTCTGATCGCGTGCCGGCACGGGTCGTGTCGAGCGCTGTCCGGGCGTCCATTCTTGAGCGGAGGCAGGCGATGTCCGACGGGTGGCTGGACCGATTCCCCGGGCTCGCGGCGCTGGACGAGGCGGCGAAGGCGGTTCTTCGCGGCAAGGCGAAGCTGGTCACCCTGCCGGCGGGAGCGATGCCGTTCCACCAGGGCAGTGCCTGCGAGGCCTTCCTGTTCGTGGTCGCGGGCAGCGTGCGGGTCCACATGGTCTCGGAGACCGGCCGCGAGATCGTGCTCTACCGGGTCGAGGACGGGCAGACCTGCATTCTGACGACATGTTGCCTGATGGCTCGGGAGGACTATCCGGCGCATGCGGTGGCGGAGACGGAGGTGACCGCGGCGGCGCTGCCGGCCGCCGTGTTCCGCGAGCTGATCGCCGGGTCGGCGGCGTTTCGCGAGATGGTCTTTTCGGCCTACGGTCGGCGGGTCGCCGATCTGATGGTGCTGGTCGACCAGGTGGCGTTTCACGCCATCGACCGGCGTCTCGCCCGCTTTCTGCTCGACCGTCGAGGACCGGGCGACCGCATCGACGCCACCCATCAACACATCGCGGTGGAGCTCGGCACCGCACGCGAGGTGGTCAGCCGCCAGCTCAAGGAATTCGAACGGCGGGGCTGGGTGGCGCTCGGGCGTGGCTGCGTCGAGGTGATCGCCGTCGCCGCCGTCGAGGGCCTCGCCCGCGAACAGGCTCTGTGATTTGGTCACTGACGCGGTCGGCCCACCGGGTGTCTCCTCGGCGTCGGGAAGCGATGTCCCGTCACCGCCGTAGAGGAGACACGACAGATGCCGAAGAACGAAGGAACCGTCGATCGGGTGCTCAGAATCGTCGTCGGGGCGATCCTGATCGCTCTCGTGTTCGTCGGGTCGCAGACGCCGTGGGGCTGGATCGGCCTCATCCCGCTGGTCACCGGTTTCGTCGGCTGGTGTCCGGCCTACCGACTGCTTGGGATCCGAACCTGTTCGGTCGAGAAACGCGCCTGAGCGGCGTCTCGACCACTCCCCCTGACACGGTGCGAGCGAACGTCTATGCTCGACCGCGCCGCCGGCTGGCGCCGGCATCGGGGCGAGGATGAGATCGGGCATGCGGCTTCCGGCGAGCGTCAGGATGGTCGAGGTCGGTCCCCGTGACGGCCTGCAGAACGAACCGGGGACCGTCCCGACCGAGGTCAAGATCGAGCTGGTCGACCGGCTGAGCGGGGCGGGCCTGCCGCTGATCGAGGCGGGCAGTTTCGTCTCGCCGAAGTGGGTTCCGCAGATGGCGGACAGTGGCGCGGTGCTGGCCGGGATCGTTCGCCGGCCGGAAACGCGCTACGCGGCGCTCACTCCCAACCGCATCGGCTTCGATCAGGCCCTGGCGGCCGGGGCCGACGAGGTGGCGGTCTTTGCCGCGGCGTCCGAGACCTTCTCGCGCAGGAACCTCAACTGCTCGATCGACGAGAGCTTCGCACGCTTCGCCGCGGTCTGCGAGGCCGCCGCCGCCCACGACATTCCGGTCAGGGGTTATGTATCCTGCGCGCTCGGGTGTCCGTACGAGGGCGAGGTCGCGCCGCAGGCGGTCGCATCGGTCGCCGAACGGTTGCGAGGGCTCGGCTGCTACGAAGTCTCGCTCGGCGACACCATCGGCATCGGCACTCCGGGCCGCGCGCAGACGATGGTCGAGGCGGTGTCTCGGGTCGTCCCGGTCGAGGCCCTGGCGGTTCACTTCCACGACACTTACGGCCAAGCGCTGGCCAACATCCTCGCGGTGCTGGAGCGTGGCGTCGCGGTGGTCGACTCCTCGGTCGCCGGCCTCGGCGGCTGCCCCTATGCCAGGGGCGCGTCCGGCAATGTCGCCTCGGAAGATGTCCTCTACATGCTGAACGGTCTCGGCATCCGGACCGGCGTCGATCTCGACGCACTGGCGGCGGCGGGGATGTTCATCTGCCGCGCCTTCGGTCGGCAGCCGGCCTCGAGGGTGTCTCTGGCGCTGGCTGGCCGGCTCGCCGGATGACGCTGCACCTGATCAAGCTGGCGGTGGGGGTCGACGACCTCGCCCATCTCGAGGCGCTGCAGGCCCAGCGGCTGCGCCTTGCGCGGACGCAAGGCACGGCAAGGCTCCTTCATCTCACCCGGCATGCGCCGCGGCGACAGGCGGAGCTGCTGGCCGGCGGATCGGTCTACTGGGTGATCCGGGGGATGATTCGCGTCCGCCAGCGGCTGCTCGGCTTCGAGACGGTCGGCGACGGCGATCGGCGTCGCTGCGCGCTGGTGCTCGATCCCGCCCTGGCGGCGACCGTGGCGCGGCCGCAGCGGGCGTTCCAGGGCTGGCGCTATCTGCGCCACGAAGACGCGCCGGCCGATGCCGAGCCCGATCCGGCGGCTGGCGACGGCGCCGACGAGATGCCGCCGACGATGGTGGCGGAACTGCGGCAACTGGGGCTGTTGTAGATGAGCGACGACGGATTTCACGGCGTCTTCCCTTATCTGGTGTCGCCGATCGACGCCGACGGCAGGGTCAAGGAGGCAGCGCTCGCGCGGTTGGTCGAGCACGTGATCGCCGGCGGTGTCCACGGTTTGGCGCCGCTCGGTTCGACCGGCGAATTCGCCTACCTGTCCTGGCATCAGAAGAAGCGGGTGGTCGAGGTGGTGCTGGACGCGGCGGCCGGACGGGTGCCGGTGATCGCCGGGGTCGCCGCCACCACCACCGACAGCGCCTGTGCCCAGGCCCGCGCCTTCGAGCAGATGGGCGTCGCCGGCGTCATCGCCGTCCTGGAGGCCTATTTCCCGATCCCCGACGACGGCGTCGTCGCTTACTTCACCGCTGTTGCGCAGGCGGTGTCCTGCCCGGTGGTGATCTACACCAATCCCAACTTCCAGCGCTCCGATCTGACGCTGGCATCGATCGCCCGCCTCGCCGAAGTGCCGAACATCCGTTACATCAAGGACGCTTCCGTCAACACCGGGCGGTTGCTGTCGATCATGGCGGCGGTCGGCGATCGCATCCAGGTGTTCGCGGCATCCTCTCACATTCCGGCGGCGGTGATGCTGATCGGTGGCCGCGGCTGGATGGCCGGCCCGGCGTGCCTGATCCCGGCCGACAGCGTCCGGCTCTACGAACTCTGCCGCGCCGGGCGCTGGGACGAGGCGATGGCTCTGCAGCGCCAGCTGTGGCGTGTCAACGAGGTGTTCGCCAAGTACTCGCTCGCCGCCTGCGTCAAGGGCGGGCTCGAACTGCTGGGGTTCCCGGTGGGGCCGCCGCTCGCACCGCAGCCGCCGCTCAGTGACGCGGGACGCGCCGAAGTCGGCCGGGTGCTGGAGAGCCTCGGCGTGCGGTCGGGTCCGCCGTGAGGGGGCGCAACCGTCCGCCGTCGCCCCCCTCACAGCATCAGCCCCCTCACAGGATCAGGAAGTCGCCCTCCGTCAGTGCCGCGGTGCTGTCGGCCTGAACCAGCGCGATCAACGCCCCGTCGGCCGTGAGCGTGATCTCGGTGACCCCGCCCCCCAGTCTGATCAGGGTGAGGTCGGCGAAGGTGAGGCCGTCGTCGAGGCCCAGGCGATCGTCGCCGCGCACGAAGTCCTGGACCCGGTTGATGCCGTCGCCGGCGCGCAGCACAAAGACGTCGTTGCCGTCGCCGCCGAACAGGGTGTCGTCGCCGGTGCCGCCGTCGAGAACGTCGTTGCCTCCGCCGCCGCGCAACTGATCGTTGCCGGTTCCCCCGATCAGGGTGTCGTTGCCGGCGCCGCCCCATAGCCGGTCGTTGCCGGCGCCGCCGAGCAGCAGATCGTTACCCTTGTCGCCGTACAGCCGATCGTTGCCGTTGCCGCCGTCGACGACGTCGTCGCCGTCGCCGCCGCGCAGCGTATCGGCACCGTTGCCACCCGACAGGGTGTCGTCGCCGCCGCCGCCCTCGATGAGGTCGTTGCCGCCGAGGCCGGCGATGACGTCGGCCTCGTTGGTCGGCCGGCCGCCGGTCACCCCGGCGGTGACGCGGGTCGGCGTGATGGTATCGTCGCCTTCGCTGCCGACGATGTTCGGCCCGGGCAGATCGTTGTCCTCGATGGTGCCGATGGCCTCCCCGGTGCCGATCACGGCGTTGGCGCTGGGGTCGCCCAGCACGACGGAGAAGGTCTCCGGGCCCTCGAACAGGATATCGTCGAGGGTGGCGATATTGATCGTGGTCGCGGTCGCGCCGGCGGGGATCGTCACCGTGCCGGTGAGCGGGGTCGCCGGGGCGAGGTCGGCGGCGCTCGCGGCGCCGTCGAAGACGATGGTGTAGGTGGCGGTGACGGCCTGGTTCTGGTGGGCGAAGTCGGTGCTCACCGCGAATGCCAGGGCGCCGCCTTCCGTCGCCTGGGCGTCGGCGATGGCGAGTGTCGCCAGGGCCGGCTCGTTGTCGAGGATGGTGCCGGTGGCGCCGGCATCGCCCAGTTGCGCGTTGGCGCTGGGATTGCTGAGCACCACCGAGAACGACTCCGCGCCCTCGATCAGCGCGTCGTCGAAGGTGTCGACGACGACGGCGGTCGTAGTCGCGCCGGCGGCGATCGTCACCGTGCCGGTGAGCGAGGTCGCCGGGGCGAGGTCGGCGGCGCTCGCGGCGCCGTCGAAGACGATGGTGTAGGTGGCGGTGATCTCGGCGCCCGGGTCGACCAGGGTGGTGGTCACGGTGAACGATAGCGTCCCGCCCTCGGTCGCCTGCGCGTCGGCGATGGCGAGCGTCGGCCGTAACACCTCGTTGTCGACAATGGTGCCGGTCGCGTCGGTGTTGGCGAGGCGGGCGTTGAGCGACACGTTGCTCAAGCGGACGGTGAAGGTTTCGGTCTCTTCCAACAACAGATCGTCGAAGGTGCCGACGTCGATGCTCGCGGCGGTCGCGCCGGCGGCGATCGTCACCGTGCCGGTGAGCGGGGTCGCCGGGGCGAGGTCGGCGGCATCGGCGTCACCGTCGAAGACGATGGTGTAGGTGGCGGTGATCGCCTGCGTCGGGTGGGCGAAGTCGGCGGTCACCGCGAACGACAGCAGACCGCCCTCGACCGCCTGCGCGTCGGCGATGCGGATCGTCGGCCGTTCACCGACATTGACGACCGCGACCTCGAAATTCGCCGCCGTCAGCAGGCCCGGCAGCGAGAGAAGAGTGCCCGAGGGGGCGGCCGCGTAGTCGTCGATCGCGTCCCTCTGAGCGTCGGAGAGGCCGGCCCAGGCCGACGGGCTGAAGGTGAGGACGAGGGTATCGACCCCGAGGCCGCCGTCGTA
Source organism: Rhodospirillales bacterium (assembly GCA_050329575.1). GTDB lineage: Bacteria > Pseudomonadota > Alphaproteobacteria > Rhodospirillales > Defluviicoccaceae > JAUXFS01. The sequence continues at coordinate 12,851 of JBHJOP010000027.1, forward strand.
GTGTATTTGACCGACCGCGTCGGTGGCGGCGATGATCGTGTCGTTGCCGCCGAGGCCGTCGACCGTGGCGACGTTGACCACCTGAAATCCCGAGAGGTCGAGGATGTCGTCGCCGGCGATGGTGCCATAGACGATGTTGCCGTTGCCGTTCAGGATCTCGACGTCGGTCGCCGACAAACCGGCGAGGAAGCTGGTTTCGGCGAAGACGATGGTATCGGTGCCGGGGCCGCCGTCGAAGTGGACGGGGGTGTTGAAGGTGCCGGCGATGACGAGCACGTCGTCGCCCGCACCGCCGAGCAGGGTATCGAAGCCGCCGCTGGCGATCAGCGTGTCGTCGCCGGGGCCGCCGTCGATGTGGTCGTCGCCGCCGCCGCCGTTCAGGATGTCGTTGCCTTCGCCGCCGTACAGCGTGTCGTTGCCGGCGCCGCCCTCGAGGATGTCGTTGCCGCCGTTGCCGAACAGCTGATCGTTGCCGGCGCCGCCGTGGATGCGATCGGCGAGTTCGCCGCCCCTGATGACGTCGTCGCCGCCGAGGCCGTCGATCCGGGTGACGTTGGACATCGCGAGACCGGAGAAGTCGAGGATGTCGTTACCGGCGTCGGTCCCGAAGATGATGTTGTTGCCGCCGTTCAAGACTTCGACGCCGGTCGACGAAAAGCCGGCGAGGAAACTGTGTTCGGTGATGACGACGGTGTCGGTGCCGGGTCCGCCGTTGAAATGGATCGGTTGATTGAAATTGCCGCCGATCCTCAGGACGTCGTCGCCGTTGCCGCCGAGGAGGGTGTCGTTTCCGCTGCTGGCGATCAGCGTGTCGTCGCCGGGGCCGCCGTCGATGTAGTCGTTGCCGCTGCCGCCGTCGAGGAGATCGTTGCCGGAACCACCGAACAGCGTATCGGCGCCGGGGCCGCCGTTGATCGTGTCGGCCCCGCCGCCGCCATCGATGTAGTCGTTGCCGGAGGAGCCGCTGATGCTGTCGGGACCGCTGGTCGGGGGTCCGCCGACGACTCCGTCCGACACGCCGTCGGGTGTGATCGTGTCGTCACCGAATGTTCCGAGCACCGTTGCCATGACCCTGGTCTCCCCTTCCTCGATCGGCGCGCTGCATCCGTGCCGTTTTTCGTCGTTGAACCCTGACCGTCCATCCCTGCCCGGTTCGGCGTTCGATGGACGCGTCTCGCTGCGAGGGTCTCCACCGTGCCCCGTTGACCCTCGCCAGTGAGTCGAATATTACTTAATGCTAGAAATGATTCAACAGAAATTTACTAAAAGTAGAAAACGGAATAATATACTACACCGTTTGGGGTATTCTAGACAATAAATCAAACGTTTTTTGGACTTCCTCCCGGCCGGTTTCGAACTCCTAAAGAATACTCGTGCCGCAGACCTGGCCGCCGCGCAGTGTTGGCCAACGACAAGCCGCCCGCATCCGGTCGCCGATCGCGGGTCCGTCGCCGCCGTCGCGACGGACCCGCGTCCGAACCCGCCGCCGTCGCCGGCCCGGTCCGCGGTTCACAGGATCAGGAAGTCGGCCTCGCCGAGGGCGGCGGCGCTGTCGGCCTGAACGACCGCCAACAGCTCGTCGCCGACCCGGATCTCGGTGACGCCGGATCCGAGCGGGGTGCACACGAGAACATCGAACGTCAGGCCCTCGGCGAGCCCGAACCGGTCCTCGCCGAAGGCGAAGTCGGTGATCCAGTCGGTGCCGTCGCCGGCCCGCAGCACGAAGACGTCGTCGCCGGGACCGCCCGACAGGGTGTCGTTGCCGGCGCCGCCGTCGAGGAGGTCGTCGCCCTGGCCACCGCGCAGCCGGTCGTCGCCGTCGCCGCCCAGGAGCGTGTCGTCGCCCCAGTTGCCGGCCAGCGTGTCGTTGCCGGCGCCGCCGATCAGGAGGTCGTTGCCCTTGTTGCCGGCCAATCGGTCGCGGCCGTCGCCGCCGACGAGGGTGTCGTCGCCGTCGCCGCCGAACAGGCGGTCGCCGTCGGGACCGCCCTCGAGCACGTCGTCGCCGTCACCGCCGTGCAGGGTATCGCGTCCGGGGCCGCCGAGCAGGGTGTCGTCGCCGTCACCGCCGTCGATGTCGTCGCGGCCGAGGCCGCCGAACATGACGTCGGCCGCCGCGGTGCCGACCAGGACGTCGTCGTCCTCGGTGCCGAGGATGGCGGAACTGAACACCGAGTCTGAGCGCAGCGCCAGGTTCTGGATCCGCTCGTCCAGGGCCGCCGGGGTGTCGGCGACGTCGAACGGGATGCCGCTGCCGATCGGGTGGTTGGCGGCCAGGTACTCGGCGAGGGCGTCCTGTTCGCTGCCGTCGGGCGCGAAATCGGCGGCGCCGGTGCGCGGGGCCGCGGCGGGCTGCGCCAGGTCCACCCGGTCGACGAACGCCTGATCGGCGGACTCGAACGCCCTGAACGGATAGTTGTCGCCACCGTCGGCGAGGAAATTGAGGGTGACGATGCGGATCACCCGACCGGGATCGCCGACCAGTTCGCCATCGGCGGCGACGACGTCCTTGATGGTGCCGTCGTCGTCGGTGATCACCAGCGACACCACCCGCTCGCCTGCGGGCCGGGAGAGGTCGTAGCTGAACGCCGCGCCGCCGATCTGCGGGAACTGCCCCGGCGTCTGCCCCGCACCGGACGCGGCGACGCCGTGTTCGACCACCTGCAGCAACTGCGCGGCGGTGACGTTGAGCAGCGTGAGACCGTTGTTGAACTTGAGGGTGTTGGTGATGTCGAGTTGCGATACCTGCCCCGCGAGCTTGCCGGTCGCGGGGTTGTCCTGGGGCGGCACGTCCTCGTAGACGCCAGGGGCGACCTGCACGGTTTCGCCGATGGGCGCGCGGATGCCGCCGCCGTTCTTGATCGAGACCGCCACGGTCGGGTCGGCGGTCTGCGCGAGCGCGAGGTTGGCGTCGGCGCTGAGGTTACCGAAGTTCGTCTCCTCGGTACGGACGGCGGTGCGCCGCCCCTCCAGGTAGACCGACGTCTCGCCGAAGACGTTGCCGTCCTGATCGGCGACGACGCCGCTGACCGCGCCGACGAGGGTCGCGACCAGGGCGCCCTTGGTGCCGTCGGCAAACGGGTCGTCCGCGCCCCACAAGGCGGCGACCACCGCTTCGGTGGCGGCATGGGGACCGCTGACGGCGGGGTCGATGCTGGCGGGATCGAGGACGCCGTCGGCGTCGAAGGTGACCACCAGCCGGCCGACATAGCTGTACTGGCCGTCGGTGCTGACGATCACCGCCGGGTGGCCGTCCTTGTTGGCGGTGATCACCGGGTAGCCGGCGACCGCGATGTCGCCCGGATTGAGCTCCGGCGAGGCGGCCGGCTGGCCGGGATTGGCGAGGATGCTGTCGGAGCCGCCGGCGATGGCGATGTCGACGCCGCTCAGCTTCGGCACCAGCGTCTGTTCGAGGACGAGCTGCTGCAGGTGGGTGACCAGCACGATCTTGTTGACGCCCTGGCCGATGACGGCATCGATCACCGGTTGCAGGATCGCCGCCAGCGCGTCCATGTCGTTGCTGCCGGCGCCGGGGTTCTTGACGGTGGTGTCGCCGGGCGAGGAGATGCTCTGCAACAGCGGCGTCGTCGCGGCGACGATGCCGATCATCTCGCCGCCGCGCTCGACGATCGTCGCCGGGGCGATCTTCTTGAACTCGGTGACGGTTCCGGACTCGGCGGGTCCGGAGACGAAGTCGGTGTTCGGCAGGATGTCGGGGGTGAACAGGTCGGCGAGGTTGGGGTCGGCGGAGAAGTCGAGATTGGCGCTGAGATACGGGAACTGGGCGCCGACCCAGCGGTCGCCGGCGGGACCCGCCGGGCTGCGGAAATCGGGGGCGACGATCTCCCGGATGGCCGCGGTGCCGAGGTCGAACTCGTGGTTGCCGAGGGCCGAGGCGTCGAAGCCGATGACGTTCATGATCGAGATGTCGACGCGGCCGCCGCCCTCGCGCAAGCCGTTGTAGGCAGTGGTGGAGAACAGGCTGTTGTAGACGTCGTTGAACACGCCGCTGTCGCGAAACGCGGCCTGGTTGTCGGCGGCGTTGAAGAACGGCCCGGGGATGTAGTTGTCGCCGGCCGACAGGGTGATCGAGTGGGGCTCCACGTCCTCGAGCCGGTCGATGATCGCGGCGAAGTTCGGCGCCCTGCCGATCGCGTCGGTGCCGCCCTCGAGATCGGATGCGTGCAGGACCTGGAGCGTGTAGGTGGCCATTCTCTTCGTTCCTTCTCCCGTGAGGTGCGCGCCTGCCTCCCGTGAGGTGCGCGCCTGCGCGCGGGCGACCATAGCGGCGCGGCATGACCCGGCGATGACGGTTCATTGTCAGTTTCGAGACAGCTCGCGGCCGCCGCTCCGGATCGCGCTCGCTGCGCCGTGGCGCAGGCCCCGGCGGCCGGCTATAACGGCACCGCGGCCGGGATGTGCCGGCGGACGAGGGAGCGAGGAATGGCCGAACCGTTCGATCTGATCCTCCGCGGCGGCACCTGTGTGACGCCAAGCGGTGCAGCTGTCGCCGACGTCGGGGTCAGGCGCGGGCGGATCGCTGCGATCGGGTTGCCGGCGGCCGCGAAGGCGGTGGCGGCGATGGACTGCGCCGGGCTCACCGTGCTGCCCGGCGTGATCGACACCCAGGTGCATTTCCGCGAGCCGGGTCTCGAGCACAAGGAAGACATCGCCACCGGCACCGCCGGCGCGGCGATCGGCGGCGTGACGGCGGTGTTCGAGATGCCGAACACCCGGCCGCCGACCACCACCGCGGCGGCGCTCGCCGACAAGTGCCGGCGGGCCAAGGGGCGGGCTTGGGTCGATATCGCGTTCTTCGTCGGCGCGACGCCGCAGAACGTCGACGCGCTGGCGGACCTCGAGCGGGTCCCCGGTTGTGCCGGGGTCAAGATGTTCATGGGCAGCTCGACCGGCACCCTGCTCGTCGCCGACGACGCCGACGTCGCCCGGGTCCTCGCCAACGGCGCCCGCCGGATCGCGGTCCACTGCGAGGACGAACGACGGCTCTCGGAGCGGTTCACCATCGTCGCGGGCGGCGCCTCGCCGGCGATGCATCCCGAATGGCGGGACGTCGAGACGGCACGCCTCGCGACCGAACGCCTGGTCGCGCTCGCCGAGGGGGTGGGGCGCCGGGTCCACGTGCTGCACGTCACCACCGCCGAGGAGATGGCGCTGCTGGCCGGTCATCGCGACATCGCCACGGTCGAGGTCACGCCCCAGCATCTGACCCTGGCGGCGCCCGGCTGCTACGAGGAGTTGGACAGCTACGCCCAGATGAACCCGCCGATCCGCGACGGCCGCCATCGCGAGGCGTTGTGGGCGGCGATCGCCGCCGGGCTGGTCGACTGCATCGGCTCCGATCATGCGCCCCACCTTCGCGACGAGAAGAACAAGCCCTATCCGCAGAGCCCGTCCGGCATGCCGGGGGTGCAGACGCTGGTGCCGGTGATGCTCGATCACGTGGCCAAGGGCAGGCTGTCTCTCGAACGCTTCGTCGATCTGACCAGCGCCGGCCCGGCCCGGATCTTCGGGATCGCCGGTCGCGGCCGCCTCGCCCTCGGCTACCGCGCCGATTTCACCGTCGTCGACCTCGAGGCGCGGCGGATGATCACCAACCGCTGGACGGTCAGCCGCTGCGGCTGGACCCCGTTCGACGGCATGACCTGCACCGGCTGGCCGGTGGCGACCATCATCGGCGGCCGGGTGGTGATGCGGGACGGCGAACTGCAGGGGGAGCCCGCCGGCGAGGCGGTGCGATTCCTGGAATGCCTGTAGCGCCCCTGCCCGCGCCGCCGGCCGGCAAGCTTCGCCAGGTCGTCACCTGGCTGGAGATGACCGCGCCGCCGTGGGGTGACGGTCCGCCGCCGGCCAACCCGGCCCCGTGCGGCGACGTCGCGGTGGTGCGCTTCGACGCGCTGTCGGTCGCCGACTATCGCGCCCTGCAGCGTCTCATCGGCGAGGCGTGGTTGTGGTGGGAGCGGCTGACGGTCGGCGACGCCGCCCTTGCGGCGCTGCTCGCCGACCCGGGCACCGAGATCCGCCGGCTCACCGTCGGCGGCACCGTGGCCGGGTTTTCGGAACTGGACCGGCGCCGGCCGGGGGAGGTGGAGCTCAGCTTCTTCGGGGTGGCGCCGCCGTTCATCGGCCTCGGCCTCGGCCGCTACCTGCTGGCCGAGACTCTGGCGGCGGCATGGGCGGTACGGCCGCGGCGGGTGTGGCTGCACACCTGCGACCACGATCATCCGCAGGCCCTGGGGTTCTACGGGCGTGCCGGCTTTCGGCCGTATCGTCGCGAGACGGTGCTGATCGACGACCCCCGCCGCCTCGGCCTGCTGCCGCTCGACGCCGCCCCGCACGTTCCCCTGGCGTAGGGACCGAGTGATGCTGAGGCTATACGACTTCGGGCAGTCCGGCAACTGCCACAAGGTGCGGCTGATGCTGTCGATGCTGCGGCTGACCTTCGAGACCGTGACCGTCGACATGCTGGCCGCCGAGCACCGTTCGCGGGAGTATCTGGAGATCAATCCCCTCGGGCAGGTGCCGGCGCTCCGCGACCGCGACCTGGTGCTTCGCGACTCCCAGGCGATCCTGATCTACCTCGCGCGCCGCTACGGCGGCGAGTCCTGGCTCCCCGACGACCCCAAGAACATGGCCCGGGTGGTGCAGTGGCTGTTCACCGCCGCCAACGAGATCCAGCACGGGCCGGCCGCCGCCCGACTGGCGGTCCGGTTCGGGGTCGGCATCGACCTGACGGCGGCCCAGGGGATTGCCCGCAAGATCCTCGCTGTTCTCGATTCCGATCTCGCCGGCCACGACTGGCTCGCGCTCGATCGGCCGACCATCGCCGACCTCGCCTGCTATCCATACGTCGCCCTGGCCCCGGAAGGCGACGTGCCGCTGGCGCCGTTTCCGGCGGTGTGCGCCTGGATCCGCCGCATCGAGGCGCTCCCCGGCTACCTCGGCATGCCCGGGTTGCCGCGCGAGTTCGACCGACCGGCCCTCAGGCCCGATGGAGCAGGTGGCGGTTGAGGCGGCGTTCGAGCCGCCGATAGGCCTGCGTGAAGGCGAACGTCATCAGCAAGTACAGCACGCCGGCGGCGAGGAAGATCTCGACCGGCATGTAGGTGCGGGCGATCACCGTCCGCGCCATGCCGGTGAGGTCGAGGAGGGTGATGGTCGAGGCCAGCGCGCTCCCCTTCAGCATCAGGATGATCTCGTTGCCGTAGGCCGGCATCGCGATGCGGAACGCCTGGGGCAGCACGATGCGGCGATAGCAGAGCGCCTTCGACATCCCGAAGGCGTGCGCCGCCTGCACCTCGCCCGCGGGCACCGCCTCGATGGCGCCGCGCAGGATCTCCGCGGTGTAGGCGCCGGTGTTCAGCGCGAAGGCGATGATCGCGCACCAGTAGGGCTCGCGCAGCAGCGGCCACAGCACGCTCGCCCGCACGGCCTCGAACTGGCCGAGCCCGTAGTAGACGAGGAAGATCTGCACCAGCAGCGGCGTGCCGCGGAAGAAGAAGACGTAAACCAGGGCCGGCCAACGCAGCCAGCGGTGCTCGGACACCCGCATCAGCGCAGTCGGCAGCGCCAGGATCATGCCGACCAGCAGCGCCAGCGCGACCAGCTCCACGGTGAGCAGGGCACCCTGCAGCAGCCTCGGCAGGTTGTCGACGACGACCGCGACGTTCATCGCATCGCGCTCACGCTGGCGCCTTGGGGACGCCCCGGCGGGCGGCCCGTTCGGCGTAGTGGAGACCGGCGGTGGTGACGACCGTCATGGCCAGGTAGAGGCTTGCCGCCGCCAGGTAGAAGGTGAACGGCTCGCGGGTGAAGCCGACGGCGATGGAGGACTTGCGCATCAGCTCCTCGAGGCCGATCACCGAGACCAGCGAGGTGTCCTTGAGCAGCACCAGGAACAGGTTGCCGAGACCGGGCAGCGCGATCCGCCACACCTGCGGCAGCACGATGCGGCGGAAGGCGAGCAGCCGGCCCATGCCGAACGCGCGGGCCGCCTCGATCTGGCCGCTGGGAATGGCGAGGAGGGCGCCGCGGAACACCTCGGTGGCGTAAGCGCCGAAGGTCAGGCCGAGCGCCGCGATCCCGGCGGCGAACGGGCTCAGTTCGACGAAGCCGTCGTGGCCGAACCAGCCGGCGACGGCGGTCAGCACGCCCGACGAGCCGAAATAGATGATCAACACCACCAGCAGCTCCGGCAGGCCGCGGATCACCGTGGTGTAGGTCTCGGCCAGCGCGCGCACCGGCCACCAGTCGGACAGCTTGGCGGTGGCGCCGAGCAGCCCGAGGGCGAGGCCGACGATCGCCGCCGCGACGGCGAGGCGGGCGGTCATCCAGGCGCCGGCGAGAAGCTGGTCGCCGAAGCCGTGGAGGTCGATCATCGCCCGCCGCCGCCGGCGCCCGTCGCCCCCCTCAGTAGATCGAGAACGGGAAGTACTTGGCGTTGATGCGGTCGTAGGTGCCGTCGGCGCGAATCGCCGCCAGCGCCGCGTTGAAGCGCGCGACGAGGGCGGCGTCGTCCTTGCGCAGGGCGATGCCGATCTTGTCGTCGATGGCGATCGCGTCGCCCTTGAACTCGAACGCCTGGCCGGCGTCGGATCTCAGCCATTCGTAGCTCACCAGCATGTCGGCGAGAACCGCGTCGAGCCGGCCGGCGGCCAGATCCAGGTAGGCGTTTTCCTGGGTGTCGTAGAGCTTGATGCCGACGACGCCCTTCAGGTTGTCCTCCAGGTAGCCGCCGCTGATGGTGGCGCGCTGGGCGCCGATCGTCCTGCCTTTGAGGGCGCCGGGATCGAAGCCGGAGTCCCTGCGGGCGACGAAGCGCAGGCTGTTGGACCAGTAGTGGTCGGTGAAGGCGACGGCCTTCTTCCGCTCCTCGGTGATCGACATGCTGGCGACGATGGCGTCGTACTTCTTCGCCAGCAGCCCCGGGATGATGCCGTCCCAGTCCTGGGTGACGATCGTGCACTCGGCCTGCATCTTCTCGCAGAGCGCCAGCGCGATATCGACATCGAAGCCGATGACGTTGCCGGCGGCGTCGATCTGGTTGAACGGCGGGTAGGCGCCCTCGGTGCCGATGCGGATCTTGTCGGCGGCGGCAGGGCTGGCGGCGGCGAAGGCCAGCACGGCGGCGAGGGTGACGGCGAGTGTTCGGGCGATCATGGCGGTTCCTCTCTCTCGGTTCACAGGTGGCTGGCGAGAAACTGGCGGCAGCGTTCCGAGGTCGGGGCCTGGAAGACCGCCGACGGGGGCCCTTGTTCATGGACCCGCCCTTCGTGCAGGAACACCACCTGCGACGACACCTCGCGGGCGAACCGCATCTCGTGGGTGACCACCAGCATCGTCCGCCCTTCCTCGGCGAGGCCGCGCATCACGCCCAGCACCTCGTCGACCAGTTCCGGGTCGAGCGCCGAGGTCGGCTCGTCGAACAGCATCACCCGCGGCTCCATCGCCAGCGCGCGGGCGATCGCCGCCCGCTGCTGCTGGCCGCCGGAGAGCTGGCTCGGATAGCAATCGCGCTTGTCGGCGATGCCGACCTTGGCCAACAGCGCCTCGGCGCGAATGGTCGCCTCCGCCCGCTTCAGTTTCGCGACGTGGATCGGCGCCTCGACGACGTTCTCGAGGATGGTCATGTGCGACCACAGATTGAAGCTCTGGAACACGAAGCCGATCCGCGCCCGCACCCGGGTGATCTGGCGGGCGTCGGCGGCGACCAGCCCGACGCCCGGCTTCGGCTTCAGCGCCAGTTCCTCGCCGCCGACCCGGATGCGGCCGTGATCGGGCGATTCGAGGAGATTGATGCAGCGGAGGAGCGTGCTCTTGCCCGAGCCGCTGGAGCCGATGATCGAGACCACGTCGCCGTCGTCGGCGGTGAGCCAGACGCCCTTGAGCACCTCGACCGCACCGAAGCGCTTGTGGAGGTCCTCGACGACCAGCGCGGGGGCGGTCGAAGCCGTCGGTGTCGTCGGTTCGGCGGATGCGGTGGCGGCCATGCGGATCGTTTTCCGGTCAGAACGACACCATCGGGCGACGAACGGGGCCGAGTCAAGGCCGCGTCGACGGTAACCCCCCGAATCTGATCGAAAAACAAGGCCGTCGGGGAGCGAACATAAGCCTTTGTTAATGAACGTGCGTCGACAATGGCGCGCGATCCGTCCGGCTCCGATCGTCGGCGCTCGAGGATACTTGCCGGTGGCGGATCGGACGCCACCCGGGAGGCCGTCTGGTGTTCGGTCGTCACCGTCGCCGTCGACCGCTGTCACCGTACCGCCGGGGCGATGGTCCCGGCCGCGAGGCGTCCGCCCGATGAACCCGCTCGCAGAGCGCAAGCGACCGCAGATCACCCTGGAGCTGCTGGTCAGGAAGGCCAACCAGCAGTGGGCGAGCTACGGCTGCTACTCGCCGCAGGAAAAGCAGCTCGCGCTCGACGACGCCCGCAAGCTCGACAAGGATCCGCAGACGCTGGCGGTCCGGCTCATCAAGGAAACCTACGACCCCGAAGACAACAGCTCCTCGGAAATCACCCTGTTCGCCTCCTGCGGGGCGTCGACCAGTCGCTGGGCCTCGGGCTTCGAGCGCCGCCCGGGCGCCCCGACGGCCGGCGGCAGGGGCGCCTCGGCCCGGCCGCCGACCGAAGGCAAAAGGGGTCGCGGCGCCGCGCGGCGACCCGGACTGGTCGCGCGGCTGCTCGAAAAGCTGCGCGCGATGTTGGCGACGGACGGCGATCCGCCGCCGCCGGACCCCACCCCGGTGAAAGCGGGCGCGCCGGAGAAGGGCGCGCCGGCGCGCTGCGCGCCGGTCAGGGTGGAGGGACCCGCGGAACCGAACCTGCGCGGTTCCTTCGAGGTGATGATGAAGTTCGTCGCCGATGCGGTCGCGGTGTTGGACGAGCAGTCCCTCAACGCCTTCAACCGGTTCGGCATCGCCCTCTACGTCGCCGGGGCCTGCAAGCGGCTGGGGCGTCGGGAGGGGCTGACGGTCGCGGAGACGGCGACGCTGCTCTCGACGGCGCTGTTCGCGATCGGGCTGTCGAAGACGCGGGCGGCGCAGTTCGCGGCCGAGCACGAGTCCTATCTGCAGGAGGCGGCCCGCAACCTGCAGATGTTCCAGGCCGGTCACGACGCGATGCTCGCCCACCTCGGCGGCGGGGTGGAGAGCGGGCACAGCCTGCGGGCGGCGCTCGTGACATGGAACGCTCAGCGGGCGGATGCGGGCGGCGACCGGCGGCGGCCGACGACGCTGATGTTCACCGACATGGTCGGATCGAGTGCGATCGCCGACCGTGAGGGCAACGAGTTCGCGATGAAGCTGATCCGGGTGCACAACATGATCGTCAAGTCGGCGATCGGCCACTACGGCGGACAGTACGTCAAGCACACCGGCGACGGCATCCTCGCCGCGTTCGACGACGCCCGCATGGCGGTCAAGAGCGCCGCGGTCATCCAACGCTGTGTCCGCGAGCACAATGCCGAGTTCCCGCAACTGGGGCTGAGCCTGCGCATCGGCCTCAACGGCGGCGACACCATTGCCGAGGGCGACGACCTGTTCGGCAGCAGTGTCAATCTGGCGAGCCGGATGTGCTCGCTCGCCGGGCCCGACCAGATCCTCTGCACCGGGATCGTCCGCGACCGCGCCGCCGACGGCCGGATCGGGTTCGCCGATCGCGGCGAGCACGCGATCAAGGGCTTCGCCGATCCGATCCCGGTCTACGAAGTGCTGTGGGAGGAGAGCGAGGCGACCGCGTGCGCGCACACGCCGAAGGAGGAGGCCGCTGCGGTAGGGTGAGCGCCCGGTCGCTGCCCCCATCACCCCTTCCAGCGCGACCATCGCGGGCGCGCCATTGACCCGCGTATCTCCGGCGTCGATGATGGCCGGCAGCGGCCGGCGCGGGTCGCGCCGCCGCAACGAGGCAAGGGAAGGGCAGACGATGACCGGGACGGAGGGATTCAAGGCACTGGTGCTCGACGAGGCCGGCGGCAAGGTCGCCGCCGCCGTCCGCACGCTCGACGACGACCGCCTGCCGGAGGGCGATGTCGTCGTCTCGGTCGCCTACTCCGACCTCAACTACAAGGACGGCATGGTCGTCAAGGGCCTGGGCCGGCTGGTGCGCAGCTATCCGCACGTGCCCGGCATCGACTTCGCGGGCGTCGTCGAGTCGTCCCGGTCGCCGCGCTTCAAGCCGGGCGACGAGGTGATCCTCACCGGCTGGCGGGTCGGCGAGATCCACTGGGGCGGCTACGCGACCCGGGCGCGGGTCCGCGCCGACTGGCTGGTGCCGCTGCCGGCGGGGCTGTCGTTGCAGCGGGCGATGGCGATCGGCACCGCGGGCTTCACCGCGATGCTGGCGGTGATGGCGCTGGAGGAGCACGGCCTCAAGCCGGCCAACGAGGGCGAGGTGCTGGTCACCGGCGCGGCCGGCGGCGTCGGCAGCATCGCCGTCTCCCTGCTCTCCGCCCTCGGCTACCGGGTCGCCGCCGCCACCGGGCGGGCCGACAGCCACGACTACCTGCGTGACCTGGGGGCCGCCACCATCGTCGACCGGCGGGAGCTGGAGACGCCGCCGAAGGGGCCGATGGGCCCGGAGCGGTGGTCGGGGGCGATCGACAACGTCGGGGGAAAGAGCCTCGGCATCGTGCTCGCCCATCTCTGCTACTGGGCGAGTTGCGCCTCGGTCGGCAACGCCGGCGGCATCGCCTTCGACGCGACGGTGATCCCGTTCCTGCTCCGCGGCATCAACCTGCTCGGCATCGACTCCGCCACCTGCCCGCGGGACCGCCGCGAGATCGCCTGGGCGAGACTCGCCCGCGAACTGCCGATGGACAAGCTCGACCGCCTCACGCGGGTCGCCGGACTGGCCGAGGTTCCGGACCTCGCCGACCGGATTCTCAAGGGCGAGATCCGCGGGCGGACGGTGATCGACCCCCGCGCGTGACGGGCGCGCGTGACGGGAATGCTCTCGGAGAGGGTATTTTGTGCTAGGATAGCACGGGGGTAAACCGGGTGCGCGGGACGGCGCCATGGCGGCGAGACGGTCTGTGGGGGTGGTGGTGGGGGCAGCGGTGGGGGCAGCGGTGGCGGCGTCGATGGTCGCCGGCTGCGGCGGCGACCGGTCGCGCTATGAGGCCGGGGTCTCCGACTACGACCCGGTGTATTGCTACCGCACCCTCGGCGGGGTCTCCTGCTTCGACACCCCCCGCCACCGCGACGCCCGCCGGCTGGTCAACTACTACGGTCCGGCGCCCGGCCGCTTCGATCGGCCGCCCGCGCCGCCGGCGCCGAGGCTCGATCCTCCGCCCGCCGTCAACTACGCGGTGATGGACGCCGTCCCGGTGCCGCGACCGGCGCCGCAGGGGCCGCTCGACGATCGGCCGTGGCTGCTGGGCGGGATCGGGCCGGTACCGGTCGGGTCGGGGCCGGTCGGGCCGGTACCGGTCGGGTCGGGGCGCGGCGCGACCGCCGGAGCGCCGCGGCCGCTCGCGGCCCCGCCGGTGTTCGGCACCGGACCTGGCGACCGGGCGCCGGTCGAGTAGCGGTCGGCGGCCGTCCGCCGCGGCCGCGATCGCCGCCGCGATCGCCGCCGCCCGCTGCGGTGTTGACGTTCTCGGCGATTTACCGTTTTGTGACGGCGTCGACCGAGGAGGGGGCTGATGAGGGTGTTCGCCGCGGCTGCGGCGTTGGGCCTGGGGCTTCTGGGCGTGCCGGCGGCGGCCGCCGCGGCCGACATTGCCGTCCCCGGAACCTACGGCGAGGCGATGCGCTGGTACGAGCGGGCCGCCGCCGCCGGCCACGCCCCGGCGCAGTACTACCTCGGGCTGATCCACGAGCGCGGGGTGCACGGCGCCCGGGACGACGCCGCGGCCGTGCACTGGTACCGCAAGGCCGCCGAGCAGGGGCATCTGGAGGCGACGCTGCGCCTCGCCGACATGACCTACCGCGGCGTCGGCGGGCCGGCCGACGCCGGCGAGGCCGTCCGCTGGTACGCCCGCGCGGCCGCCGCCGGGTCGGCGGTGGCGCAATACAATCTCGCGCTGATGTACGACCGCGGCCGCGGCGTCGCGCGCGACATGGGGCGGGCCACCGAACTCTACGAGCAGGCGGCCGAGGGCGGCATCGTCGAGGCCTGGGTGGCGCTCGCCGTCATCCATGCCGGCGGCCTCGGCGTCGCGGCCGATCCGGTGCGGGCGCTGATGTGGCTGGAGATGGCGACCGCCGCCGGGGCGATCACCGATCCGGCGTTCCGCGACGCGCTCGCCGAGGGCCTGCCGGAGGCCGCCGTCGCCGAGGCGATGCGCCTCGCCCACGCCCGCCTCGCCCGCACGCCGCCGGCACAACCTTGACACCCCTCGCGGTTTCGACATATTCAGCCGGAGATCCTGGTCGCATCCGGGTCGCATCCGGGGCGGAGTAGCTCAGCTGGTTAGAGCAGCGGAATCATAATCCGCGTGTCGGGGGTTCGAGTCCCTCCTCCGCTACCACCGATCCCGCCGACGCCATGAGGCGCAAGGGGGCGTCGCGCGCTGCTCGGAGGCGGCGCGGGGCCGAGGGGGGCCGTGCCGCCGCCGATCGGCCGAGCCGGCCGCGGGGCCATCGCCGCCGCCACCGGGGCGCGACGAATCGGCCAACCCCTTGAGTCCACAGCGGCCGCAGCGACCGTCGCGGCGATCGTCAAAAATCGTCAAAAATCGTCAGAACAGCCTCTAGAAGATTGATTCAGAACGTTTTTCTATCCCCCTTCGTTTCGCTTCCGCAACGGCGGCCAAGGCCTTGATCGGCAACGAAACCGCGCGCCGACCCCACCCGCCCCGCCACCGCCGCGATCGTCAAAAATCGTCAAAAGTCGTCAGACGATCGTCAAACGATCGTCAAAACCGGGAAAAGCTTGTTTTTCGTCAATGAGTCGCAGGAAATAGCCGCCCGCGGACGCGCCACCACCGTCCCGTCCCCGGATCCACCCGACGATCCACGATGTCCAAGACCCCTCGTTCCTCATGTATCCCCTGCCTGGGGCCAGAACAAGGAAAATGATCCTCATCTCCGACCCCGAGCGCGCGTGCCGCCGCGACCGCCGGTCCCGATTCGGCGGCGCATCGTGGCGCCCGCTGTCATCCAGTGCGGTCAAGAACAGTGCGAAAGCGCACCGACACCGTTAACCGAGTGCGGTCATCACCATGCGCCAGTGATTATCCTGCGGGCTAGACAACGCTTGATACCGTTACGGCTTGGGACGGAGCCCGACCACTTTTCTGCCAGGGAGTGGGAGTTCGTATTGTGCCGGGGGCATCACCGGAGCATCAACGGTTGCAATCTGGCTGCGGATCCGAGCGACGACCGCACCGAGTGGTAAGATGAGCATACAGGCATCGATATCGGGAGGAGGCACCGCCAGCCATGCCACCGATGCCGGCCCAAAACAGATCATGCCGGGTTCCCGGCCCGGCTCGACGGCGTTGGCAACGAGTTCAAAGAATTCGTCAGCCAATGGTGCCAAACGTTCCACGCCGACATTGAACGCCGCGACCGCATCGGCGATGACGGCCATCGCCACGACCTCGGCGAAGGTGTAGGTTTGCGACCGGCCATCCTTTTTACGTAACGGGCTGAGACAGCGCTTCCAGTAGCGCATCGCATCCTTGGAAATGCCTGCTAGTTCAAGCAGTTGACTATGCCGGTATCGCATTGAAGGCCGTTTCGCGGTGGCTGTCGTGGATTAGGAGTGGGCTTGCCACCTGTTGAAAAAGGGGTTATCC
>JBHJOP010000013.1:0-17310 GCA_050329575.1 Rhodospirillales bacterium
CCGCCGCGGCGGCGCGGTCGACGACCAGCACCTTTTGGCCGTGGTGCCGCGCCAGGGCGATCAGCGCCGGGGGCGTCGCGTGCCGGGCGAGGTCGATCGGGTCGACGAGCACGCCGTCGATGCTCCGCAGGTAGCGCATCGCCGGCGCCGTCTCCGGCGGTTCACCGTCTCCGGCCTTGCTGAGCAGCTCGAGGCCGCCGGCGGCGACGACGACGAACCCGGGGCGGTGCGCGCGGGCGACGGTCGCCAGTCGCTCCACCAGGCGACGCATCTCCTCGCGGTAGTCGAGGGAGAGGGTCTCGGGTGGCACGGCGCCATCGTCGAGGCGGCCGTCGGCTCCTGCCCCGAAGGGGATGAGCGTCCGGATCAGCAGCGCCAGCGCCAGCGCCAGCACCGCGAGCGAGCGCCGGGGCTGCGCGTTGGCCGTGGGTCGGGCGTCCATGTCGGGAGGGAGGGTAGGGGGCGCGGATTGACAAGCGCTTAACGTCACGGTGCCGGCGGCATCACCGGCCGCCGAGACGGTCGAGGACGGCCTCCGCGATGGCGAGCGAGGCGGTGAGGCCGGGCGACTCGATGCCGAAGAGATTGACCAGGCCGTCGACGCCGTGTTGCTCCCGCCCCTGGATGACGAAGTCGGCGGCCGGGTCGCCTGGGGCCTGGATCTTCGGGCGGATGCCGGCATAGCCCGGCTGCAGGCTGTCGTCGGGCAGGCCCGGCCAGTAGGCGCGGATCGCGGTGCGGAAGGCGGCGGCGCGGCCGGGATCGACCCGGTAGTCGAGCGTATCGACCCATTCGACGTCGGGTCCGAACTTGCCCTCGCCGGCGAGATCGCGGGTGTAGTGGATCCCGAGGCTGGCGGGGCCCGGCACCGGATAGATCAGTCGTCCGAACGGGGCGCGACCCGACAGCCGGAAGTAGCTGCCCTTGGCGTAGTGGAGCGGTGGGATGGTCGCCGGCGGCACGCCGCGGAGGCCGCGGGCCAGGTCCTGGGCGCCGAGCCCGGCGCAGTTGACGACGACCCGGCAGGCGAGGGCGACCGGGTCGCGGCCGCCGACCTCGAGGACGATCCCGTCCGCGCCGCAGCGGCCGCCGGTCACCGGGCTCAGGAACGAGATCGCCGCGCCGTGGTCCTCTGCCTCGCCCCGCAGGCTCAGCATGTAGCCGTGGCTGTCGAGGATGCCGGTCGACGGCGAGGCGAGGGCGGCGACGCAGTCGAGCGCCGGTTCCAGCGCCCGGGCCTCGCCGCCGCTCAGCCGGCGGACGTCGTCGACGCCGTTGGCGCGCGCCCGGGTCTCGAGGGCGGCGAGGGCGGCGAGTTCGGTCTCCCGGGTGGCGACCACCAGCTTGCCGCAGCGTCGGTGATCGACGCCGTGCGCGCCGAGATAGCGGTACAGAAGGTCGCGGCCGCGGCGGCACAGCCGCGCTTTCAGGCTGCCGGGGGGATAGTAGAGGCCGGCGTGGATCACCTCCGAGTTTCGCGAGCTGGTGGCGGTGCCGATCGCGTCGGCGGCCTCGATTACCACCACCTCGCGGCCGGCCGCGGCGAGCGCGCGGGCGACCGCCAGGCCGACGACGCCGGCCCCGACCACCGCGCATTCGAGGCGTTCCGCCATGATCGCGACTATCCGCACCGCGGCGCGGCCGGTCAAGCGCCGGCGATCGCCGGGGCGGCTCCCCGCGACGAAAGAGGCCCCGTTTCCGGGAGGTCGCGGAAACGGGGCCGGAGACGACTGGCGGCGTCTCGGCGGGCCGCCAAGTGCTGCCGCCGGCGAGGAGGGAGACCGGCGGCGGGGGGAACCTCGATCACGGGCGATCGCGCCTGTCAGGCCCGAAACCCGCCGCAAGAATGCCGGATCCGAGGTTACACGCCGTTTACGGCGGCATTACGCTTCGTTCATGCCTCGCCGCGCCGCCACGATGGACAGGGCGACGGGAATGGTGTAGGTCGCCCGAGGTTGCCCGGCCGGCGATCGCCGGCGCCGTCGAGGTCGCAACCACCCATCCACCATCGCGGAGGTCATCATGAACAAAGTGCTGCTCGCGGTTCTCGCGACGCTCGTCACCATCGGCCCGGCGCCGGCGGCGGAGTTCACCGGAACCCTCAAGGCGATCAAGGATCGCGGCGCCATCGTCGTCGGCCACCGCGAGGAATCGCGGCCGTTCTCGTTCGTCGACGGCGGCGCGCCGGCCGGCTATTCGATCGATCTCTGCAACCGGGTGGTGCAGTCGGTCAAGCAGACGCTCGGCCTCGCCGATCTCGAGGTGCAGTACGTGCCGCTGACGGCCCCGGAGCGGATGACGGCGGTCGGCGGCGGCAAGGTCGACCTCGAGTGCGGCAACAGCACCATCACGCTGGCGCGGATGCGCGAGGTCGACTTCAGCAACATGATCTTCATCACCGGCGCCAGCCTGCTGATCAAGGCCGACTCGGGGATCAACGGCGTCGGCGACCTCGGCGGCAAGGCGGTCGGCGTCGCCGCCGGCACCACCACCGAGGGGGCCCTGCAGGCGAAGCTGAAACAGGCCCTGGTCGACGCCAAGGTGGTCACCGTCAAGGACCACGACGAGGGGCTGGCCAAGCTGGAGAGCGGCGCCATCGACGCCTACGCCGGCGACCAGATCGTGCTGATCGGATTGGGGCGCAACGCCACCGACCCCGGCAAGCTGATGCTCGCGCCCGAGTTGTTCACCTACGAGCCCTACGGCCTGATGGTGCGCCGCAACGACGCCGACTTCCGGCTGGTCGTCAACGCCACCCTGGCCCAGCTCTACCGCTCCGGCGAGATCGGCCAGATCTACAACAAGTGGTTCGGCGACTGGGGCGGCCGGCCGGCGCGGCTGCTGCTCGCCATGTTCGCCCTCAACGCGCTGCCCGAGTAGCCTGCCCGACTAGCCTGCCCGAGTAGCCGCCGACCGGGGCCGCCGTCCCGGCGGCGGCCGCGGCCGTCCGCGATCGCCGCCGGCGCTCAGATGTCGGCGTAGACGTGGGTCTCGGCGGCCGCCCCCGGATGGGTGACGGCGCCGTCGCAGGCGGCGCCGACCAGTTGCGCGTACCGCCACAGCGCGCCCGACTGGAAGTCGTGGGCGCGCGGCCGCCACGCCTGCCGCCGCGCGTCCAACTCGGCCGCCGTGACCTCGACGTCGATGGTGCCGGCCTCGGCGTCGAGGACGATCACGTCGCCGTCGCGGAGCAGCCCGATCGGGCCGCCGACCGCCGCCTCCGGCCCGACGTGGCCGACGCAGAAGCCCCGCGTCGCGCCCGAGAAGCGGCCGTCGGTGATCAGCGCCACCCGGTCGCTGAGCCCTTGGCCGTAGAGGGCGGCGGTGGTCGACAGCATCTCGCGCATCCCCGGTCCGCCGCGCGGCCCCTCGTAGCGGATCACCAGCACGTCGCCGGGCCGGTAGTCGCGGCGTTCGACGGCAGCGAAGCAGTCCTCCTCGCTGTCGAAGCAGCGGGCGGGTCCGCGGAACCGGAGGTTGGTCAGGCCGGCGATCTTGACGATCGCCCCCTGCGGCGCCAGCGAGCCTTTGAGGCCGACGACGCCGCCGGTCGGCGACAGCGGCGCGGCGGTCGGCCGGATCACGTCCTGGTCGGTCGGGAACACCACCTGTTCGAGGTTCTCGGCCAGCGTCCGGCCGGTCACCGTCAGGCAGTCGCCGTGCAGGAAGCCGCCGTCCAGCAACGCCTTCAGGAGCGTCGGCACGCCGCCGACCTCGTACATGTCCTTGGCGACGTAGCGGCCGGCCGGCTTGAGATCGGCGATGTAGGGGGTGCGGCGGAAGATCGCGCAGACGTCGTCGAGCCCGAAGCGGATGCCGGCCTCGTGGGCGATGGCGGGGAGGTGCAGCCCGGCGTTGGTCGACCCCCCGGAGGCGGCGACGACGGTGGCGGCGTTCTCCAGCGCCTCGCGGGTGACGATGTCGCGCGGCCGGAGGCGGCGGGCGAGCAGGTCCATCACCGCCCGCCCGGAGGCCTCGCAGAGGATGTCGCGGGACTCGTAGGGCGCCGGGGCGCCGGACGAGCCGGGCAGCGCGAGGCCGATCGCTTCGGCGACGCAGGCCATGGTGTTGGCGGTGAACTGCCCGCCGCAGGATCCGGCCGACGGGCAGGCGACGCATTCCATGGCGTGCAGTTCGGCGTCGGTGAGCGCCCCGGCGGAGTGCCGGCCGACCGCCTCGAACATGTCCTGGACGGTGATGTCGCGGCCGCGGTAGCGCCCGGGCAGGATCGAGCCGCCGTAGATGAACACCGACGGGACGTTGAGCCGCACCATCGCCATCATCATCCCCGGCAGCGACTTGTCGCAGCCGGCCAGCCCGACCAGGGCGTCGTAGCAGTGGCCGCGCATGGTGAGCTCGACCGAATCGGCGATCACCTCGCGCGAGACCAGCGACGACTTCATCCCGGCATGGCCCATGGCGATGCCGTCGGTGACGGTGATGGTGACGAACTCGCGCGGCGTGCCGCCGGCCGCCTTGACGCCGTGCTTGACCACCTGCGCCTGGCGCGACAGCGCGATGTTGCAGGGCGCCGCCTCGTTCCAGCAGGTGGCGACGCCGACGAATGGCTGGGCGATCTCCGCCTCGCCGAGGCCCATGGCATAGTAGTAGGAGCGGTGCGGCGCGCGTTCGGGGCCGACGGTGACGTGGCGGCTGGGCAGCCGCGACTTGTCGAACGCGGGACGCGGCGGGCGGGACTCGTCGGGCATGGCGGGGCCTCTCGGTTGCGGCGTTGGCGCATCGGCCAAGGACGGCGAGAATAGTGGAGGCGGCGCGGCCTGCCTAGCGCCGACGTGGCGGGCGCCGGACGCGGGCGCCGGTCGTCCGGGGCGATCGGCTTGTGTGACGGCGGTCACTGTGCGGGCGCGGCGGCGGGACTATAACGGCGGCGTCAGGGGCTTCCCCCCCACTCCTGACAAATCCCTAGCGGGATGGCCGGGCCGCAAAAAGGCCCGGCCGATCCGGCGCCACCCGGCGCATCGCAGGTCCGTTGCATCACACGTCCGGCGCATCACAGGTAGGGCGAGACCAGCCACGCGGTGCCGTCGCGAAGCTTCGCCCACAGGCTGCGGCCGTGGATCTCCGCCAGCGTCACCGGTCGGCTCGCGGCCTGCTTGGCGTCGATCAGGCGATCGAGAACGGCGGTCAGGCCGCGGTCGTAGACCTCGACGTTGAACTCGAAATTGAGCCGCAGACTGCGCGGATCCCAGTTCGTCGATCCGATCAGCGACCACGCGCCGTCGACGGTCATCAGTTTCGAGTGGTCGAACGGCGGCGGCGTCGCCCACACCCGGCAGCCGTGTTCGAGCAGCTGCCAGAGCTGCGGCCGCGACGCCCACTGGACCAGCCGCAGGTTGTTGCGCTCCGGCATCAGGACGTCGACGCGCACGCCGCGCATCGCCGCCATGATCAGCGCGGTGATCAGCATCTGGTCGGGCAGGAAATAGGGGGTGACGATGCGGACCCGCCGCTTCGCCTGGCCGAGCGCGCCGAGGATCGCCCACAGGATGCGTTCGAAGTCCTCGTCGGGGCCGGCGGTGATGCCACGGGCGATCGCGCCGCCCGCCGGCGCCAGCTCCGGGAACCAGCCGCCGCCGGTCAGCGTTTCCTTGGTGCAGAACGCCCAGTCCTCGACGAAGGTGTCGGTGAGGTGGGCGACCACCGGGCCCTCCAGCCGGAAGTGGATGTCCTGATCGGCGAGGCCGTTGCGCGGGCCGACGAGGTAGCGGCCGCGGATGTTCATGCCGCCGGTGAAGCCGACCCGGCCGTCGACGACCAGGATCTTGCGATGGTTGCGGAGGTTGGCGTAGTGCATGTAGAGGGGCACGAAGGTCGGCAGGAACTCGGCGATCGGCACGCCGCGTCGACGCAGCTTGGCGGTCATGGACGGATAGCTGTAGCGGGCGCCGACTCCGTCGATGAGCACCCGGACCGCGAGACCGCGCGCGACGGCGCGCTCGAGGGCGGCGGCGAACAGGTGGCCGGCGCGGTCGTTGTCGAACAGGTAGGTCGCCATGCCGACGCTGTGCTGGGCCCCGTCGATGACCGCGATCATCTCCTGGAACGCCGCCTCGCCGTCCCCCAGCGGGGTGATCGCGTTGCTGGTGGTCAGCGGCAGGGTCGCCATCGCGTCCACGAGGCGGCCGATGGTGGCGAGATGGCGGTCCTCGCCGGCGAGAGCACCCTCGAAATCGCGGCAGATCGACCACGCCTCTCCGCCGGGCAGGTGCAGGTTCGGGCGCTGCAGCTTGAGTTCGCTGGCGCGGCGCTGGATGCGGTTGACGCCGAACACGGCGTAGAGCACCGCGCCCAGGAACGGCACCAGCCAGATCAGGCCGACCCAGCCGATGGCGGCCCGCACGTCGCGCTTCTGCAGCACCGCATGGGCGGAGGTGACGACGGAGACGGCCACCGCCGTACCGGTGACGACGACCGGCCAGTAGTCGGCGAACAGTGCAGGCATCGTCCTCGCGCTCCGGCGGGGTCGCCCTCCTCCGCAGGGTCAAGGCTGCGTTCCCCGCCACCGGTCCGCACCGGCCGCCTCCGAGGGATCCCGGCAGGGCCTCCCGCTTCGACAGCTGGTTTAGTGTCGCCCGGAGGTGCTGGCAAGCGGTCGGTGCCGGCGCCGTCGCCGCCGCTTCCAACGGCAGCGAAATGCCGTTATGGTTGCTGCGCCGACCGGCGGACGGCGGACGGCGAGCGAGAGAGGGAAAAAGCGTGCCGTGACCATCGTCACCATCTACCAGCCCAGCAAGACGGCGATGCAATCGGGGAGGGGCAAGACGAACGAATGGATTCTCGAATTCGAGCCGGGGGCGCCGAAACTCGCCGATCCGCTGATGGGGTGGATCGGCTCGTCCGACACCCGCTCCCAGGTGCGGCTGCGGTTCGGGGACCGGGAGGCGGCGGTGCGCTTCGCGGAACGGAACGGCCTCGCGTTCCGGGTCGTCGAGCCGAAGGCCCGGTGCGTGCGGCCGAAGAGCTACGCCGACAATTTCCGGGGTGCGCCGCCGGAATGAGCTCGGCGGTGGCGAAGCGCCCGTAGCTCAGCTGGATAGAGCGGTGGACTTCTAATCCACAGGTCGCAGGTTCGAGTCCTGCCGGGCGCGCCACCCCGAAAGCCGCCACGTCCGGCGCCGCCCCGCCGCCAAGGTGTCGGCAGGGG
Organism: Rhodospirillales bacterium; assembly: GCA_050329575.1. GTDB lineage: Bacteria > Pseudomonadota > Alphaproteobacteria > Rhodospirillales > Defluviicoccaceae > JAUXFS01. The sequence continues at coordinate 7,166 of JBHJOP010000013.1, forward strand.
CGTCGGCGGCAGCGAAGATCGCAGATTGGAGGAAACGAAGTGATCGGCAGAACACACCATCGACTCCCGGCCTTCCTGGTGCTGGCCCTCACCCTCGTCGCGGCTGCGGGACCGGTCGTCGCGCAGCAGGAACCGGCGCGAGCGCAGGACAGCCTGCGCGCCCAGGACCTGTTGCGCCAGCAGGTCAATCAGGGCACGGTCGGGATCATCTCCGGCGGCGTCAACGGCACCTACATCCGCATCGCCAGCGACCTCTCGGCCGTTCTCGATCGCGGCAACGAACTGCGGGTGCTGCCGATCATCGGCAAGGGCTCGGTGCAGAACATCACCGATATCCTGTATCTGCGGGGGATCGACATCGGCATCGTCCAGTCCGACGTCCTCACCTTCATCAAGAACCGGCGCATCCATCCGACGATCGAACAGCGGATCCGCTACATCACCAAGCTGTACAACGAGGAATTCCACCTGCTGGTCGGACCCGGCATCGACACCATCGAGGACCTCGCCGGCAAGCAGGTCAATTTCGACACCGCCGGCAGCGGCACCTTCATGACCGCGACGACCGTGTTCGAAGGCCTCGGCATCTCCGTCGAGCCCGTCTCCTACGACCAGGCGCTGGCCCTGGAGAAGGTGAAATCGGGCGAAATCGCCGGGATGGTCTATGTCGCCGGCAAGCCGACCGGGCTGTTCCGTGCCCTCGCGGCCGGCGATGGCGTGCGGCTGATGCCGGTGCCGCCGTCGGCGGACCTGCTCGAGACCTATCTGCCGTCGTTCTTCACCCACGAGGACTATCCGCAGCTGATCCCGGAGGGCGAACAGGTCGACACCCTGGCGGTGGGGGCGGTGATGGCGGTCTACAACTGGGGCGCCCAGAGCGAGCGCTACAAGAAGGTGGCGGCGTTCGTCGATGCGCTGTTCAACAATTTCGATCGGTTCCTGCAGGACCCGCGCCATCCGAAATGGCGGGAGGTCAATCTCGCCGCCGTCGTTCCCGGCTGGACGCGCTTCGCGCCGGCGGAGGAATGGCTGGCGACCCGGGCGACGGTCACCGGGCCGGGCTACGACCTGGAACAGCGACAGCTGTTCGAGACCTTCCTCCGGTTCATGAAGGAGAGGGGCCAGCTCGCCGGCGGCAGCGGTGACGCGGAACGGGCGCGCCTGTACCGGCAGTTCCTGCAATGGCAGGACAGCCAGCGGCGGTGACGGCGCCGGAAGAGTCTCGATCCCGGCGGGCCACCGGGTCGCGACATGGAATGCGCGGCGGCGCGCCGCCGCTCCCGTCTCAGCGGCGCACCGCGTCGAGAAGCCGCGTCGCCTCGGGATCGCCCCGCGCCTCTTCGCGCTCGAGATGGGAGACCAGATCGCGGAGCTGGATCCGCGCCCCGAGATGGCCCATGTCCATCGCCAGCCGGTACCACTCGATCGCCGTCGCCGGATTGGCCGGCACGCCGACCACCCCCGCTCGGCGCAGGAACACCGGATCGAAGGTGGATCCCATGGCGGTCGCCCCCGCGCCGCTGCCGCGCGAGACCGCCAGCCGGTAGAACAGCCGCGCCGAGGCGACGTCGCCGAGGGCGAGGAATTCGTCGCCGCGGGCGACCATGCGATCGACATCGGGGTCCGCCGCCTCCGCCGTCAGCACGCTCGGCAACGGCGATTCCGCGTCGGGCGATGGGGGCGCCTCTTCGGCGCCGGCGGCGGTATCGATGGCGATGACGACGGCCTCGCCGACACCCTCGGCGCCGGTGGGTGCGGGCGTCGGTTCGTCGGCGGCAACGAACGCCTCCGGGGATCCGGCAGCGGCAACGAACGCCTCCCGGTCCGCCCGCGTGGCGATGGCCTCGGCCGCGACCAGCGCCACCGAAACGTCCCGGGCCTGCGGGACGGCGTCCGCCGCGCCCTCCACGGGATCGGCACCGGGGCCCGGTGCCGCCGCATCCGCTGCGGCGGGCGGGTCCCGGTCCGGCGGCGCGGCGCCGCCGCCGAGGCCCGTCTCTGGTCCGCCCGTCTCTGGTCTGCCGGTCTCGGGCTCGTCGGCCTCGGGTTCGTCGGCCTCGGGTTCGTCGGCCGGCGGGCGCACCGCGAAGGCGGTGGGCGGGTCGGCGATCGCCGCCGGGGCATCGGTGGCGGGTCGTGGTTGCCGCGCCATCGGGCCACCGACGTCGTCCACTCCGACCGCCACTGCCGCCCGCATCGCGACCGCCGGGTCCGTCTCGGCCGGCGGGTCGTCGGACGGGCGTCGATCGGGGAGCGCTGCGCCGACGGCCGGAGCGCCGATGGCCGGAGGGCTGGCGGCCGGAGCGCGGGTGGCCGCGACGCCCTCGGCGGCCGGGGCGGTCCGGCCGACGACGGTCGGCGGCGTCGTGTCGTCGTCCAGTCCCAGCGCCAGGAGGATCCGGTCCCGGTAGGTCTCGACCGGCTCGATGCGGCCGGCGTGCAGCAGGTAGACGCCGACCGCGCCCGCGACCAGGATCAGCGTCAGGCCGACCCAGACCACTCTCAACAGCATACCGAGCGGGTCGGCCGTTCGGCCGCGGCTTCGCTCCTCCCGCCCGTAGTCCTCGAGCGGCAGGGGCTTGGTGGTCCTCGCCAACGCGGCGATCTGGTTCAGCTTGTCCGCGACCGCCGGGGCGGTGCCGGGAAAATCGAACTTCACCTCGCTGTCCGCCGGCGCCGGGGGGGGCGGCGCGGCGACGGCGGGCGGCAGCGGGGCGGCGGTGGGCAGCGGGCTCTCGGCGCGACCTTGGTCGGCTTCCTCTCGCGGCGCGCACGACCCGCCGGCGGCCACCCGATCGACGGCATCCGGGGCGACGATCGCGCTCACCTCGCGCTCGGCGATGACCAGCGCCGACCGGCAGATGCGGTTGATCGACAAGGGATTGCCGTTGGCGCGGCGGGCGATCCGGGCGATGGCCTCGCGGCTGAACAACGGCGGTCCGTCGCGACCGGCCGCGCGAATCCGGTGCAGGATCAAGGGCTCGATGTCGCGATCTTGGAATCGCTGCAGCCGCAACACCAGATCCGCGTGTCTCTGCACCTCCTCGACGACGGGACGGGCGGCGCCGTGCGGTGGGTTGAAACAGCCGCCGAGGATGATGGACAGGTGTCCGCGGTGGTCTTTCGGGCGCGCCGAAAACGCCGTCAGTTGTTCCAGCACGTCGTCGGACAGATACTCGGCATCGTCGAGGATGAGCATCGCCGGCTCGGTGCCGGTGCCGACTCCCGCCACGAGATCGAGAAGCCCGTCGGTGCCGTCGATGGCGGCCGCCCCGCCGGTCGCCGGTCCGGGCCGCCCGCGGCACGCCGCGACGACGGCCGCCAGCGACGAGGCGGTCTCGCAGGAGAGCACACCGTCCGGATAGAGCGAGAGGACGCCGCACCGGGTTCGCAGTTCGGCCGCCAGATGGCGCAGCAGAATGGTCTTGCCGATCCCGGCCTCGCCGGTCAGCACCACCAGTCCGCGACCGTCGACGACGCTCGACATCAGGTGGGCGTGGACGTACTGCCGGGCGGCATCGAGGTAGAAGAATCGCGGCTCGGGATCGATCCCGAACGGTTCCTGGTCGAAGCCGAAGGAACTGGTGATCATCGACGGGAGTCCGTGCTTCGGTTGTCCACGCTCGTTCGAGGGGTCATCGCGGCATCTTCAAAAAATCATCACGTCCGATCGTCGAGCCTTCGACTATCGTTCGGCAGCGGTTCGAAGGAACCAACGACGCCGCTCGGGAGCAGACGCCGACCGGCAAGCCTGCGGTCGCGCCCCATTCGGGGCCCTCGTCCGTCCGCGCCGCCACGGGCAGATTAGCGCAATTGACCGGCCGCCGATAGACCCGCCGGTCGCGGGGGAGCCCGCCGTTCCGATTCCCGGGCGCGGACGGTCGCCATCCCCTCGCCACGCCTTGGCGTCCGCGCTGGCGCCCGGCTATTTCGATACGGTTTTTCGGACAAAAATGGTAAAATAAGCCAAGTTATTTTTATCTTGAGGCATGAGCTGAGATTATGTATGATAAAGATTGGAGTATTGATTTTCGACACATGCGTTTAAGGCCGTCACCTGCCGGACGAGGAGCTGGGTGATGTTTGACGAATACGTGACGATCGCCTCTGACTCTGGCGGAACACTCAAGGCTTCGTCGAATGCGGCGCTGTTTCTTGCCAAGAAGGTAACGGCGGCTCAACGCGAGGTCGTTCAGCAGCTGCGAACCGAGGCGGCCGAGCACCTGCGCGCCGATACGTCGCGGCGGGATGCCGAGAACGGCTCGATCGGCGCCAAGCGGGACTCCGCCGGCCAACACACCGCCGACCGACCCCCGGCCGACGGCCCCGATACCCTCAGCGGCAGCGGCGGTGACACGCCCCCCGGCGACGGCCCGCGTCTCGACCTGACCGTTTGACGCCACCGCCCTGACGGGCCGGGCCGCGAGCCCGAAACGCCCCGTTTGGGGAATATTGCCGTGACGGCGATCGCCGTTTCCGATACATAGCCCGAATCCGGCCACACGCGGCCGCGGGTTGGTCGGAGTCGCGCCGGGGAGGACGCTCGCGATGTCCACGGGACGTCTTGCGATCGGCCTGGCGAGACGGAGCGCGGCGTCGACGGTGCGTCGGGCGGCTCGCTCCGCCGCCGGCTGCCTGGTCGCCGATCGGGACCGATGGGTGCTCTGGCTTCCGGTCGGCTGGGCGATCGGCGTCGGTGTCTACTTCGCCCTGCCGTTCGAGCCGCCATGGCCGCTCGGGCCGGCGGTGCTGGTGGTCTCGCTGGTCTGCGAACGGCTCGCCGCCGGCGCGACGCCGTCGCCACGCAGCCGGGTTCGGTTCGTCGCCCTGGCGATCGGGCTTGTCGCAGCCGGCTACAGCGCGGCGCAACTGCGGACGGCGACGGTGGCGGCGCCGGCGCTCGCCGACCGCATCGGCCCGGCCGGCGTCAGCGGGCGGATCGTTGCCGTTGAGACGCTGCCGGACGGTGTCCGGGTGACGCTCGATCGGGCGGCGATCGGTGGCCTGGCACCGGAGTCGACGCCGCGGCGGTTGCGAATCAGGCTGCGGGGCGAGCCGCCGCCGCTGCAGCCCGGCAACCGGATCGCGGTGCGGGCGATCCTCAGCCCGCCGGCGGCCCCGGCCGCTCCCGGCGCCTTCGACTTCCAGCGCCAGTCGTTCTTCCAGTCGTTGGGCGCCGTCGGCTTCGCCGTCTCGCCGGTCGAGGTGGTGGCGATGGCGGCCGGCGACGAGGCCGGCGGCCCGTGGCTGGCGCTGGCCGAACTGCGGCTCGCGGTCGCCGACCGGGTACGGGAGCGGCTGCCGGGAGCGACGGGGGCGATCGCCGTCGCCCTCGTCACCGGCGAGCGGGCGGCGATCCCGCAGCCGGTGATGGCGGCGATCCGCGATTCCGGCCTGGCGCACCTGCTGGCCATCTCGGGTCTGCATATCGGCCTCGTCGCCGGGTTCCTGTTCGCCGGCGTGCGCGGGCTGCTCGCGCTGGTGCCGCCGCTGGCGCTGCGCTTTCCGATCAAGAAGTGGGCGGCGGTGGTGTCGATCGCCGGGAGCGGGGGATACGTGCTGCTGGCCGGCGCCACGGTCCCGAGCCAGCGGGCGTTCCTGATGGTCGCGCTGGTGCTCGCGGCGGTCCTGGTCGATCGGCGGGCGATCTCCATGCGGCCGGTCGCCTGGGCGGCGCTGGTCATCCTGGCCTTGCGCCCCGAAAGCCTGCTCGGCGCCAGTTTCCAGTTGTCGTTCGCGGCGGTCATCGCCCTGGTCGCGACCTACGAGATGGTCCGCCGCCTGCGCCCGCGGCGCCTGGAGCCGCCGACCGCGTGGCGGCGCCTCGCCCTCTACCTCGGCGGCGTCGCGCTGACGACACTGGTCGCCGGGCTGGCGACGGCCCCGTTCGCGGTCTTCCATTTCAACCGGTTCGCGGTGTTCGGGCTCGCCGCCAACCTGCTCGCGGTGCCGGTGACGGCGCTGTGGATCATGCCGTGGGCTCTGGCGGCGGTGCTGCTGATGCCGTTCGGTCTTGCCGGCCTGGCGCTGACGCCGATGGGCTGGGGGATCGAGGTGGTCATCGGGGTGGCCGAGGCGGTCGCGGCGTGGCCGGCGGCGGTGGCGCTGGTGCCGGCGATGCCGACCTGGGGGATCGTCTGCGTCGCGCTCGGCGGATGCTGGTTCTGTCTGTGGACGCAGCGCTGGCGCGTGTTCGGGCTGGTCGGGGTGACCGCCGGCCTGGCCTCGCTCGCGACCGTGCAGCAGCCGGACGTGCTCATCGACGGGCGCGGCAAGCTGCTCGGGGTCCGCGGCGCGGACGGGGCGCTGGCGGTCTCGTCGCTGCAGGCGGCTCCGTTCAGCCGCGAAGCGTGGTTGCGCGCCGACGCCCGGGACGCCGCGGCGGCGTGGCCGCGCAGCGGGTTCGACAAGGATGGCCGCCTCGCCTGCGATCCGCTGGGGTGCGTCCTGCGCACCGCCGGGCACGTGGTCGCCCTGGTTCGCACCCCCGAGGCGTTGGACGAGGATTGCCGGATCGCGGAGGTGGTGATCAGCACCGTGCCGGTCCGCGGGCCCTGTCCGGCCGCCCACACCGTCGTCGATCGGTTCGACCTGTGGCGGGACGGCGCGCACGCGGTGTGGCTGCGGCCCGGAGCGGTGCGGGTGAGGAGCGTGAATGCGACCCGCGGACGGCGTCCATGGGTGATCGGACCACCGCCGCGCAGGGATTGACGCCGGCGCCCGCCGCCCGGACCCTCATACGAGGCCCGGACCCTCCGGCGCCCGCCGTCGGCGTCAGTAGGTCCGGATCAGGCCGATCAGCCGCCCCTGGACCTTGACCTGGTCGGGACCGCAGATGCGGGTCTCGTAGGCGGCGTTGGCCGGCTCCAGGGCGATCGACTGGCCGCGCCGGCGCAGCCGTTTCAGGGTCACCTCCTCGTTGTCGACCAGCGCCACGACGATCGCGCCGTTCTCGGCCGAATCGCCGCGCTGGATGACGACGGTGTCCCCGTCGTGGATGCCGGCCTCGATCATCGAATCGCCCTCCACCTCGAGCGCATAGTGCTCGCCCCGTCCGAGCAGGAAGCTCGGGACCTCGATGTTGCGACTGTGATCGCGCAGCGCCTCGATCGGCGTTCCGGCGGCAATCCGGCCGTAGAGCGGAATCGCCACCACCTGCGACGACGGGCCCTGCGGCGGAAGCGCCATCGCCTTGAAGTCACCGCGGATGACGTTGGACGGCAGGGGTTCGGGCGGCTTGCGCGGAGCGTCGCGCTCCTGTCCCTCCATGTTCTCCGGCAACCGCAGCACTTCCAGCGCCCGCGCCCGGTGGGGCAGGCGGCGGATGAACCCCCGTTCCTCGAGGCCGGAGATCAGCCGGTGGATGCCGGACTTGGAGCGCAGTCCCAAGGCGTCCTTCATTTCGTCGAACGACGGCGAAACGCCGGTCTCCCTCAGTCTTCGGTTAATCAAAACCAACAGTTCATGTTGCTTCTTGGTCAGCATTCGAGAACAACCCCACGCTCGCGGCGCCGCCGGTCCGGCCCGATGTTGCATCCGCCTCCCCGGATCCGAACCCGGTCGCCACACCGCCGACCGGCGGCACGAAGCGCCCGAGGAGCTCGGAACAAAAAGAAAACCTACGGAAATGTTCTAGTTTAGTTCCGAGGGCGCGTCAAGCGGTTTGTCGCCGTTCGTTACGGTCGCGATCGGCGGGGCGGCCTCATCGCGGCGGCCCCCGGTCGGCGGCCCCCGGTCAGCGGCCCCCGGTCAGCGGCACGATCTCGACCGGATCGCCGGCAAGCGCGGGCGGTGCCAGCGGCGGCCGCACCACCAGGCAGTCGGCGGCGCAGAGGAGGACCAGCTGCGCGCTGTCCTGCTGCGCGAACGGGGTGGCGACGAGGGCACCGCCCGGCTCGCGGCTCAGCCGTGCCCTCAGGTAGTCCTGGCGCAGGTCGTTGGCGGCGAGGTCGCGGCCGAGCACCGCGGCCGGAGCGGGACCGGCGCCGGGCGGCAGGCCGAGCAGGGCCGCCACCATCGGCCGCAGGAACACCTCGACGGTGACCCCGACCGAGACCGGGTTGCCGGGCAGACCCAGGACCGGCACCTCGCCCAGCCGCCCGAACATCAGCGGCTTGCCCGGCCGCATCGCCACCCGGTAGAAGCCGAGGTCGAGCCCGGAGGCGGTCAGCACCTTGCGGACCAGGTCGTGGTCGCCGGCCGAGGCCCCGCCGGTGGTGACCAGCAGATCGGCGCCGCGGCAGCCGGCGATCAGCGTCCGCAGCGAGTCCTCGTCGTCGCGGGCGACGCCGAGGTTCAGCGTCCGGCCGCCGAGCCGCTCGATCGCGGCGGCGAGGATGAAGCTGTTGGAGCCGACGATCTGCGCCGGGCCCCGCGGCTCCCCCGGCCAGACGATCTCGTCGCCGGTGGCGACGACGGCGATCCGCGGCCGGCGTCGCACCCGCAGCCACGGCACGTTCATCGCCGCGGCGAGACCGACGTCGCGCGGCGTCAGCGTCTGCCCCGCCCGCAGCAGCACCTGGCCGGCGCTGAAGTCGAGCCCGGCCGGCCGGATCCAGCGGCCGCTCTCCGCCGGGGTGCGCACCGTCACCGCCGCGCCGTCGACGGCGGTGTCCTCCTGAATGACGATGGCGTCGGCGCCCTCGGGAAGCGGCGCGCCGGTGGAGATGCGCACCGCCGTTCCGGTCGTGAGCCGGCCGGCGAAGGGGGCGCCGGCGGCCGATTCGCCGATCAGCCGCAGGGTCGCCGGGACCCGCCGCGCGTCCTCGCCGCGAACGGCGTAGCCGTCCATCGCCGAGACGGCGCACGGCGGCTGGGTCAGCCGCGCGGCGACATCCTCGGCCAGCACCCGGCCGTCTGCCGCCTCCAGCCCGACCTGCTCGACGGCGACGGGGACGAGGCCGCCGGTGACGACGGCGAGCGCTTCGGCGACCGAGATCATTCAGTCCGCCTCGAAGCGGCCGGACGTGCCGCCGGCCTTGCGGGTCAGCCGCACATCGGTGATCCGCATCCCGCGGTCGACCGCCTTGCACATGTCGTAGACGGTGAGCGCCGCCACCGTCGCCGCGGTCAGTGCCTCCATCTCGACGCCGGTGCGGCCCCTCAGCCGGCAGCTCGCGGTGATGTCGACGGCGTTGCGGTCGGGGTCGCAGGCGAGATCGACGGCGACCGAGGTCAGGGCCAGGGGGTGGCAGAGGGGAATCAGCTCGGGGGTCCGCTTGGCGGCCATGATGCCGGCGAGGCGGGCGACCGCCAGCACGTCGCCCTTGGCCATTCCGCCGTCGACGATCAGCGCCAGGGTCTCCGGCCGCATCAGCACGCTCGCCCGGGCGGTGGCGGTGCGATCGGTGACGTCCTTGTCGGAGACGTCGACCATCGTCGCGCGGCCGTCGGCGTCGAGGTGGGTCAGTCGGGCGGTCACCGGGCCGCCGCCATCGCCGCCGGCGCCGCCAGCAGGGCGCGGGTCGCGGTCTCGACGTCCGGCTCGCGCATCAAGGCCTCCCCGACCAGGAAGCAGCGGACCCCGACGGCCGCCAGGCGGGCGAGATCGGCGGGGGTCGCGAGGCCGCTCTCGCCGACCACCCGCCGGTCGGCCGGCACCCGCGGCGCCAGCTTCTCGGTGGTGGCGAGGTCGACCGCCAGCGTCTTCAGGTTGCGGTTGTTGATGCCGATCAGTGTCGTTTCGAGCCGCAGCGCCCGATCCAGTTCGGGGTGGTCGTGGACCTCGACCAGCACATCCATGCCGAGCTCGCGGGCGGTCGCCGCCAACTCGCCGGCCTGGCCGTCGTCGAGCGCGGCCATGATCAGCAGCACGGCATCGGCGCCGATCGCGCGCGCCTCGACGATCTGATAGGGATCGAGCAGGAAGTCCTTGCGCAGCACCGGCAGCGCGACCGCGGCGCGCGCCGCCGCGAGATCGGCGTCGTCGCCCCGGAAGTAGCGCGGCTCGGTCAGCACCGACAGGCAGGTGGCGCCACCGGCGGCGTAGCCGCGGGCGATCGCCGCCGGCTCGACACCGGCCCGGATCACCCCCTTGGAGGGCGAGGCGCGCTTGATCTCGGCAATCAGCCCGTAGCCGGACGCGGCGGCCCGGGTCAGCGCTGCGGCGAAGCCGCGCGGCGGATCGGCGGCACGTGCCTCGGCCT
>JBHJOP010000092.1:0-4059 GCA_050329575.1 Rhodospirillales bacterium
GGCGCGGTCGATGTCCGCGGCAAGAGCGCGCCGGTGACCGTCTACTCCCTCGCGGCGTGAGGGCCGGAGCGAAACCCCGGCCGGATCGGGCGGGTTGGCGGATGCCCCCGCACCGCCCACATAGAGGGGGTGCGGCGAGGGCTGCACGATCGCCGCGTAGACTGAGTCAGAGGCTCGCCATGTGGTTGAATTTCGGCAAGACCCGTGCCCTGCCCACGGCCGACCAGGCGTTGCCGGGACGCGACCACGCGATGCCGGTTCCCGCCGCCCACCACGTCAACGGCCATCCGCTGCGGCCGCCCTTCCCGGGGGGCCTGGAGACGGCCGTGTTCGCCATGGGCTGCTTCTGGGGCGCCGAACGGAAGTTCTGGCAGGTGCCCGGGGTGTACTCCACCGCGGTCGGCTACACCGCCGGCCACACCCGCAATCCGACCTACGAGGAGGTGTGCTCGGGTCTGACCGGGCACGCCGAAGCGGTGCTCGTCGTCTTCGATCCCAAGGTCGTCGGCTACGCCGATCTCCTGAGGCTGTTCTGGGAGAATCACGATCCCACCCAGGGCATGCGCCAGGGCAACGACGTCGGCACCCAGTACCGCTCCGGCATCTACGTCGCCTCGCCCGGACAGCGCGCCCCCGCCGAGGCGTCGCGCACCGCCTACCAGGCGGCGTTGGCGAACGCCGGGCGCGGAACGATCACCACCGAGATCCTCGATGCGCCGTCGTTCTACTACGCCGAGGGCTATCACCAGCAGTACCTGGCGAAGAATCCGGGCGGCTACTGCGGCCTCGGCGGCACCGGCGTCGCCTGTCCGGCAGGGGTGGATGCCGGTGCCTCGGCCGGCGGGATGGCGGCCTCCTGACACCATGGTCTGGCTGTGGGGACTGGGCGCCGCCGCGCTGGCGGCCGGGATGCTGCTCGCGGTCGGCGGCTGCTCGCCGCTGACGGCCCTCAATGCCGCCGTTCCCGACACCGGCTACGACCACCACGCGGACATCGCCTATGGGGAGATGCCGCGCCGGCGGCTCGACGTCTTCGTCCCGCACGATCTCGCCGGTCCGGCCCCGGTGGTGATGTTCCTGTACGGCGGCAGCTGGAAACGGGGCGAACGGCGCAACTACCGTTTCGTCGCCGAGACGCTCACCGGGCGCGGCGCCGTCGTCGTCATCCCCGACTACCGTCTCTACCCGGAGGCACGGTTTCCCGGTTTCGTCGAGGATGCCGCGGCTGCGGTGCGCTGGGTGCACGACAACATCGAGCGCTATGGCGGCGATCGCGATCGCCTGTTCCTGATGGGGCACTCCGCCGGCGCCCACATCGCCGCGCTCGTCGCCCTCGACGACCGCTATCTCGCCGCTGTCGGATTGTCGCCCGGCGTCGTCCGCGGCTTGATCGGCCTCGCCGGCCCTTACGCCTTCGATCCTTCGAAGTATCGCAGCGTCCGCCCGGTGTTCGCCGACGCCGTCGCGCCCGACGATGTCCGCCCCGTCACCTTCGCGGACGGCGATGCGCCGCCGACCCTGCTTCTGCACGGCGGCGACGACACCACCGTCTATCCGGTCAACTCCGCGGAGCTCGCGCGGCGGATCAACGCGGCCGGCGGCAGCGCCCGGCGGATCGAATACGAAGACGTCGGTCACGTCGGCATCCTGCTCGCGCTGGCCAGACCGTTTCGCGGCCGCGCCCCGGTGGCCGACGACGCGGCGGCGTTCATTGCCGGCCATTGACCCTTCGGCCCGGGTCGAGGAGGCCGTGCAGGCGGGCCGCGGCGGTGCGGGCGAAGCGGATCGTCAGCGCCTTGCGACGGGCCGCGTGCAGCGCCAGCGGCGGCGCCGGCCGCACCACCGCGCCCTGGTAGGCATCGGCGACGATCAGGCCGGCGTCGTCGGGCAGCACCGACAGCGGAAAGTCGGAAGCGACGGCGAAATAGAACCGGTCGCAGAAGCCGAGATACTCCGGCCACTTGTCGTCGGCCCGGAAATCGGCGAGCGAGGCCTTGATCTCGACCACCGTGAACGCGCCGCGGCGGTCGAGACCGGCGACGTCGACCCGGCGGCCGTTGCCGAGCGGAAACTCGATCAGCACCCGGCAGCCGAGCCCTTCGAGCAGCCGTGCCACCCCGCGCGCCAGGCCCGCCGCGCCGGGGCGGGGAGTCCCGACGATGTTCGTCGAATGTTCACCCATCGCCGCCTTTTTATCGCGGTCCGCCGGCGGCCGCAACGGGGCGTTGGCGGCGCTCGCCCGCGGCGGTAACCTGCGGCGATCATGAAGCAGGCGCAAGAGACGATCACCGTCGACACCCGCGGCCAGGGGCTCTACGACGTGACCGCTCCGGTCGGCCGCTGGCTCGCCAACCAGGGCGTGACCTCCGGCCTGCTGACCGTGTTCTGCCAGCACACGAGTGCTTCGCTGACCATCCAGGAGAACGCCGATCCCGACGTCCTGCGCGACCTGCAGGCGTTTTTTCGCACCCTGGTCAGGGAGGACCCGGCGCTCTACCGGCACACGGCCGAGGGGGCCGACGACATGCCCGCCCATATCCGCAGCGCGCTGACCGCCGTCCAGGTCTCGATCCCGGTCACCGGCGGGCGGTTGGCGCTCGGCACCTGGCAGGGGCTCTACCTGTTCGAGCATCGCGTCCGACCGCACCGCCGCCGGCTCGTGCTTCACCTCGCCGGGTCGTGACCGGCCGGGGGTTGTCCGGCGGCGGGAAGTCTGCCACCGTGGCGGTGCCGGCGCGACGCCGGATGCGGACGGAAGGGAGACGGGCGCGATGGCCGACGGTCGGACGGGGGAAGACGCCGACTTCGGGGTCGGCAAGGTCGACGGCGAGCACCGGCTGCAGCTCGGGTTGCTGGTCGCGTTGCGCGACGCGCTCGGTGCGGCGCAGGCGGCGGCGGAGATCGACGAGATCCTCGATCGGCTCACCGACTTCAGCAAGGTCCACTTCGTCTCCGAGGAACTGCTGATGCGCCTCTACCAGTACCCCGACTACGAGGCGCACGTCGCCGACCACGAACGGATGGTCGAGGAGCTCGACGCCTTGCGCCGCGGCGGCGACGGGTTGACCGTGGAGGCGCTCGACACCCTCAAGACGTCGCTCGTCGGCCACATCGCCCGCGCCGACCGAACCCTTCACGACTACCTCGCCCGCCTGTCCGCCGCCTCCGTCTGAGCCCCCCCCCGTGCGGCCGGGATCGGCCGGCGGCTACGACCCATCGAGGCCGAGCGCGCGTTGCGTCCGCTTCGGCAGCCCCTGCGCGACGATGCGGTGCGATTGCCGCAGGTAGCCCCGCAGTTCGTCGTCGGTGAGACCCGGCTCGCCGTAGTGCTGGATCCACTTGAGGCCGCGCGAGGCGAGGTAGGGCGCCGGGCGCAGTCCCGGCCGGTCCTTCAGCATCTCGAACGCGACATCGCTCGCCTTGAAGGTGAACCGCGCTCCGCCGTCGTCCCAGCCGCCGATGGCGAACACCTTGCCGCCGACCTTCCAGACATCCGCGCCGCCCCACTGCACCACGTGACCGGTCGCCGGCAGCGCTTCGCAGAAGGCGTTGAACTCGTCGTAGGTCATCGGACGCGATCCCTGAGGAACGGTGGCATGGTACCGGCTCCGGCGCAAGGCCGTCAAAGCCCACCGTCGGTTCGCGCTTGCGCCCTTGACCCCCGGACCTGTGGGGACTACCCTTGTGCAGGTGCGGCATCGCCGCCAGCAATTGTCATCATCATGTTGATTTTTATCGAATTTTGCTCCCGATCGGACGCCGCTGCGAGGATCCGGCGGGCGCGGCGCGGGCTCCCGTTGTTGCGCTGCGGCATCGAGCGCGGACGGGACGATGCGCCGGCGTTTCGACCTCGGCGCCCCGGCGCGGATCACCTGTTCCGCCTCCCGGCTTCGGAGGCGTGACGATGCGGCCGCAGCCCTCCGCCGGTGGACCGGACGCGACCCCGCCGGGGCTCGCCGGCCGGCCGGCCGGGGAGCGCGCCGCGACGGTGCCGGCCGTCCCGCCCGAGGACATCGACCGGCTGGTGACCGCCCGCCACGGCGCGCCCCACGCCGTTCT
>JBHJOP010000054.1:0-10330 GCA_050329575.1 Rhodospirillales bacterium
GAGAGCGATCGAACGAACGCGGTGCGCCGTCGCGGGCGGGAACCGCCAGCGACGGGGGACGGCGTTGAGACAGAGACTCAGGCATAAGGAGTAGACGAGTGATGACCGACCTCAGATTCGTACTTCGATTCCCGGCGATGGCGCTGGCCATCGGCGCGGTCGCGGTCCTCGGCGCTTGCGGCGAAGAAGGCACCGCCGAGAAGGCCGGCAAGGCCGTCGACCAGGCGGTGCAATCCACGCAGGAGAAGGTCGACCAGGCGGTTGAAGAGGCGGAGAAGCAGACCGACGAAGCCGTCGAGGCTGCCGAGGAAGCGCTGAAGGAGGCCGAACGGCAGGCCGGAGAGGCCGTCGAGGCCGCCAAGGAAGCCGTCGAGCAGTCCGAACAAAAGGAAGGCGAGACCTCGCGTTAGCGGCCTTCAACCCGCCCACCTCCCCGGTCGCCGGCGGGAGCCCGTCGCCGGCCGATCGGCCCGCCAGCGCGACCGGTCGGCCGGGGCGGCCGGTGAAACGGCGGGAAAATCAACTTGCTGCCGGACTAATTACCGATTAATTAGGGCCTTCACGAGGTTCGTGACCGGCTGGAGAGTGCTCACGGTGGTCGGTGCGGTTGGGTTTTTCCTTTAGTGCGTGAGGGTAGAGGGAGGACAAAGGCATGAAGGCCTTTTGGAAGTTCTGTGTGATCGGCCTCGCCTCCGTGACCGTCGCAGGGTGCGCGGGCTTGGAGCTGGAGCGAGCCAGACAGGTTCAGCCGACGGGATCGCCCTATGACGTCGCTCTGGCGAAGGGTTATCTCGAGATGGCGAGGCAGGAGTACGGCGAGGGCGACTATCGGGATTCGGATAGGTTCGCCCAGCGGTCGATGGTGGCCGCCCGCGGCCAGGCGGTCGCGCCGCAGGAGATCGGCCAGCGCCGGCTGCCCGGCGACAAGGTGGGTGAGCTGACCGCCGCCCGGGCGCAGCTCGTCGGCCTGCAGGGCCGCGGCGCAGCGGCCGTCGCGCCGTCTGACACCGCGCGCGCCCAGCTGATGTTCGACTGCTGGATGCAGGAGCAGGAAGAGAACCGCCAGCCCAACGACATCGCGGCCTGCCGTCAGGGCTTCGAGGCGGCGGTCCGCCGGGTCGAATTCGCGTTGGCTCCGGCGGCGGCGCCGGCACCGGTGGCCAGAATGCCGGGCGGGTTCATGGTGTTCTTCGACTTGGACAAGGACGTGCTGACGCCCGAGGCCCGCAACATCGTCGCCACCGCCGCCGCCCAGGCGCTCAAGACTCCGGGCGCCCGCGTCACCGCGGTCGGCCATACCGACACCACCGGTTCGGCGGCCCACAACATGAGGCTGTCGATCCGGCGCGCCAACAACGTCAAGGCGGCGCTGGTCGCCGACGGTATGAGCGCGGCCAACATCACCACCGAGGGCCGCGGCCAGACGGACCTTCTGGTTCCGACCGCGGATGGTGTCAACGAGCCGCAGAACCGGCGCGTGGAGATCAATTTCAGCCAGTAACCTACCGTGCGGTCCGGACCGCCGGAACGGGGCGTCGCCATCGGCGGCGCCCCTTCTGATTCCGGGCCGGTGTGCGGGCCGGGCGGGCGGAGGCGTCACCGTCCCCGGGGATGTTGCGCAACGGTCCGGAACGCGCCACACTCCCGCCCATGGCCTGCGGGCGTCAATCTTGATCGCGCGGCCGTCGTCGGCTCGCGCTGGGGAGGAACGCAATGAACATACGTCGTGTGGGCGCGGCCGCCGCGTTTGCCGCCCTCGTCGGCATCACCGGTGTCGCCGACGCCAAGACCCTGGTCTTCTGTTCGGAGGGAAGCCCCGAGGGCTTCAACCCGTCGCTCTATACGTCGGGCACCACGTTCGATGCGACGGCGCGCAACATCTTCAACCAGCTCGTCCAGTTCGAGCGCGGCACCACCCGGATCGTCCCCGCACTCGCCGAGTCGTGGCAGGTCTCCGACGACGGACTGACCTACACCTTCCGCCTGCGCAAGGGGGTCAAGTTCCATACCACCAAGGACTTCACGCCGAGCCGTGACTTCAACGCCGACGACGTCCTCTACAGCTTCATGCGCCAGTGGGATCCCAACCACCCCGACCACAAGCTCTCCGGCGGCCAGTACGAGTACTTCGTCAGCATGGACATGCCGAAGATCCTGAAGGCGGTCGAGAAGATCGACGACCACACCGTCCGCTTCGTCCTCAACAAGCCCGAAGCGCCGTTCATCGCCAACCTCGGCATGCAGTTCGCCTCGATCCTGTCGGCCGAGTACGCCGCTAAGATGCGGGCCGCGGGAACCCCCGAGAAGGTCGACCTCGATCCGGTGGGCACCGGTCCGTTCCAGCTCGTCAACTACCAGAAGGACGCTGTGATCCGCTACAAGGCCCATCCCGACTACTGGGAGGGCAGATCGCCGCTCGATACCCTGGTGTTCGCGATCACCCCGGACGCCGCCGTCCGCTACGCCAAGCTGAAGGCCGGCGAATGTCACGTGATGCCCTATCCCAATCCCGCCGACCTCGCGGCGATGAAGAAGGATCCGGCCCTGACAGTGATGGAACAGGAGGGCCTCAACGTCGGCTACCTCGCCTTCAATACCGAGAAGGAGCCGTTCACCGACCGGCGGGTGCGGCAGGCGCTCAACATGGCGATCAACCGGGACGCGATCATCGAGGCGATCTATCTCGGGGCCGGCACCAAGGCGAAGAACCCGATCCCGCCGACCATCTGGTCCTACAACGACGACATTCGGGACTACCCCTATGATCCGGCCGCGGCCAGGAAGCTGCTCGCCGAGGCCGGCTATCCGAACGGCTTCGAGACCGATCTGTGGGCGATGCCGGTGCAGCGGCCCTACAACCCCAACGCGGCGCGAATGGCGGAGATGGTCCAGGCCGACTGGGAGAAGGTCGGGGTCAAGGCGAGGATCGTCACCTTCGAGTGGGGCGAGTACCTCAAGCGCTCCAAGGTGGGCGAGCACCAGACGCTGCTGCTCGGCTGGACCGGCGACAACGGCGATCCCGACAACTTCCTCTACGTTCTGCTCGGCTGCGAGGCGGCGAAGGACAGTGCCAACCGCGCCCGCTGGTGCCACCAGCCGTTCGACGACGTGGTGATCCAGGCCAAGACCACGAGCGACGTCGACAAGCGCACCGATCTCTACCGCAGGGCCCAGGAGATCTTCAAGGAAGAGGCGCCGTGGGTGACGATCGCCCATTCGGTGGTGTTCAAGCCGATGCGCAAGGAGGTCAAGGACTTCCGGATCGACCCGTTCGGCGGCCACATCTTCTACGGCGTCGACCTCGACTAGCCGGACGCCGCCGCGACCCGGCGGACCCGATGCTGAAGTTCGTCGCCACCCGCCTCGGCCTGGTCATCCCGACCTTCGTCGGGGTGACGCTGCTCACCTTCGCGCTGATCCGGCTGGTGCCGGGCGATCCGATCGAACTCCTGGTCGGCGAGCGCGGCATCGACCCCGCCCGGCACGCCGCGCTGCGCGCCGACCTCGGCCTCGACAGGCCGCTGCTCTCCCAGTACGGCATCTACATCGCCGACGTGTTGTCCGGCGATCTCGGCCGCTCGATCGTCACCAAGACGCCGGTGATCGACGAGTTCCTCACCCTGTTTCCCGCCACCGTCGAGCTGTCCGTCTGCGCCATCCTGTTCGCGACCGCGCTCGGCATCCCGATCGGCATCCTCGCCGCGGTCCGGCGCGGCTCGGTGTTCGACTACGCCACCATGGGCCTGTCGCTCACCGGCTACTCGATGCCGATCTTCTGGTGGGCGCTGCTTCTGATCCTGCTGTTCTCGGTGCAGCTCGGCTGGACGCCGGTGTCGGGTCGGCTGTCGGTGATGTTCTACGTCGAGCCGGTCACCGGCTTCATGCTGATCGACACCCTGCTCGCCGGCGATCGCGGCGCGTTCGTCTCCGCGCTCCGCCACCTGATCCTGCCGGCGGTCGCCCTCGGCACCATTCCGCTCGCGATCATCGCCCGGATGACCCGCTCCTCGATGCTGGAGGTGCTGGGCGAGGACTACATCCGCACGGCGCGCGCCAAGGGCCTGCCGCCGCTGCGGGTGATCGGCCTGCATGCGCTGCGCAACGCGCTGATCCCGGTGGTCACCGTGATCGGCCTCGCGGTCGGGGTGCTGTTCGCCGGCGCCATCCTCACCGAGACCATCTTTTCGTGGCCGGGGGTCGGCAAGTGGCTGGTGGAATCGGTGCGCCGCCGCGACTACCCCGTTCTGCAGGGTGGCGTGCTGCTGGTCGCCGGCGTGGTGATGGCGGTCAACCTGCTGGTCGACGTCCTCTACGGCCTGATCAATCCCCGCATCCGCCACCAGCGCTGACCATGACCCCGCCCACCGACACCGCCCCCGTCGCAGCCGACCGCGCCGCCGACGCCGCCCCGGCGGTCGCGGCGGCGCCGCCCCACCCGGCGGTCGAGTTCTGGCGCTACTTCGCGACCAACCGCGGCCCGGTGATCGGCCTCGTTGTGATCGCGACGCTGGCAGTCGTCGCCGTCTTCGCCGACGTGCTCGCCCTGCATCCGCCCAACGAGCAGTTCCGGGATGCATTCCTGGTGCCGCCGTTCTGGCTCGAGGGCGGCTCGACCCGGTTCATCCTCGGCACCGACGACGTCGGCCGCGACATCCTGTCGCGGATCGTGTTCGGGGCCCGCGTCTCGCTGTCGATCGGCTTCCTGGTCGTCACCCTGGCGCTCGCCGCCGGCGTCGCGCTCGGACTGGTCGCCGGCGTCTTCCGCGGCGTCGTCGAGATCGCGATCATGCGGGCGATGGACGTGATGCTGGCGCTGCCCAGCCTGCTGCTGGCGATCGTCATCGTCGCCATCCTCGGCCCCAGCCTGCTCAATGCGGCGATGGCGGTCGTCGTCGTCCAGCTGCCCCACTTCGTCCGCCTCACCCGCGCCGCGGTGATCACCGAGATGTCCAAGGACTACGTCACCGCCAGCCGGGTCAGCGGCGCCGGGCCGCTGCGGCTGATGCTGATCACCGTGCTGCCCAACTGCATGGCACCCTTGATCGTGCAGGCGACGCTCGGCTTCTCGACCGCCGTCCTCGACCTCGCCGCCCTCGGCTTCCTCGGCATGGGCGCCCAGCCGCCGACGCCGGAGTGGGGCACCATGCTCGCCAACGCGCTGCAGTTCGTGCAGCGGGCGTGGTGGGTGGTCACCTTCCCGGGCCTCGCAATTCTGATCACCGTGCTCGCCTTCAACCTGCTCGGCGACGGCCTGCGCGACGCCCTCGATCCGAAGCTGAAACGCTGATGGCGCTGGTCGAGATCGCCAACCTGACGGTCGAGTTCGGCGCCGCCGGCGCCGCCTTCCGGGCGGTCGACAGCGTCGATCACACCATCGAGGAGGGCGAACTGGTCGGCATCGTCGGCGAATCCGGGTCCGGCAAGAGCGTCACCATGCTGGCGCTGATGGGGCTGATCGGCTTTCCCGGCCGGGTCACCGCCGACCGCCTGCGGTTCGCCGGTCACGACCTGTTGACGCTGTCTGCGGCGCAGCGCCGCCGGATCACCGGCAAGGACGTGGCGATGGTGTTCCAGGAGCCGATGACCAGCCTCAACCCCTGCTTCACCATCGCCTTCCAGATCGGCGAGGCGCTGAAGGTGCACGAGGGCGGCAGCCGCCGGGCGCGGCGCGCCCGCACCGTCGAGCTGCTCCACCAGGTCGGCATCCCCGATCCGGCCGGCCGCCTCGCGGCCTTCCCGCACCAGCTCTCCGGCGGCATGAACCAGCGGGTGATGATCGCCATGGCGCTCGCCTGCAATCCGCGGCTGCTGATCGCCGACGAGCCGACGACGGCACTCGACGTCACCATCCAGGCGCAGATCCTCGATCTTCTGGTGTCGCTGCAGCGCGAGCGCGGGATGGCGCTGGCGCTGATCACCCACGACATGGGGGTGATCGCCGAGACCGCCGAACGGGTGGTCGTCATGTACGCCGGCCAGGTGGTCGAGAAGCGCCGCGCCGCGGCGCTGTTCGCCGCCCCCCGCCACCCCTATACGGCGGCGCTGCTCGACGCCCTGCCGGAACGGGGGATCGGCCGCAAGCGGCTGCCGACCATTCCCGGCGTCGTCCCCGGCCAGTACGACCGGCCGTCGGGATGCCTGTTCCATCCGCGCTGCCGGTTCGCCGACGATCGCTGCCGGATCGAGGCGCCGGCCTTGGTCGCCGACCGCGGCGGGGCGGTCCGCTGCCATTATCCGCTCGGCGGCGACGGCGCGCCGTGACCGCCCCCCTGCCCCCGCCGGTGCTGGACGCGCGCGATCTCGCCCGCCACTACCGGGTCGGCCGCGGCCCGTTCGCCGCGCCGGCGACGCTGAAGGCGCTGGACGGCGTCTCGTTCGCCGTCGCCCCCGGCCGGACGCTGGCGGTGGTGGGCGAGTCGGGCTGCGGCAAGTCGACGCTGGCCCGCCTGATCACCCTGATCGAGCCGCCGACCGGCGGCAGCTTCACCCTCGACGGCCTCGACGGCGCCACCCGGGTCCGGGCCGAGCGCCGGCGGCTGCGACGGGCGGTGCAGATGGTGTTCCAGGACCCGTTCGGATCGCTCAACCCGCGCAAGAAGGTCGGCGCCATCCTGGAGGAGCCGCTGACCATCAACACCGCCATGAGCCGCCGCGAGCGGACGGACGCGGCGCGCGAGATGATGCGCAGGGTCGGCCTGCGGCCCGAGCACTACGGCCGCTATCCGCACATGTTCTCCGGCGGCCAGCGCCAGCGCATCGCCATCGCGCGGGCGCTGATGCTGCGGCCGAAGGTGGTGGTCGCCGACGAACCGGTCTCCGCCCTCGACCTGTCGATCCAGGCGCAGGTGCTGAACCTGATGATGGACCTGCAGGAGGAGTTCGACCTCGCCTACCTGTTCATTTCCCATGACCTGTCGGTGGTCCACCACATCGCCGACGAGGTGCTGGTGATGTATCTCGGCCGGCCCGCCGAGCAGGGCCCGAAGCGGGCGATCTTCGAGCGCCCCCTGCACCCCTACACCCGTGCGCTGCTGGCCGCGACGCCGCGGGTCGATCCCGCCGACCGCCAACGCCGGATCGTGCTGCTGGGCGAGCTCCCTTCGCCCCTCGATCCGCCGTCGGGGTGCGCGTTCCACAAGCGCTGTCCGCACGCCACCGATCGCTGCGGCGCCGAACGGCCGCAGCCCCGCCCGCTCGACGGCCGCGCCGTCGCCTGCCACCATGCCGAGCGGATCTGACCCTGCCGCCGCGGCCGAGGCTGGACCGACGGCGATCGACCGCCCATCTATAGGAAAATCGTGGGTTGAACCGCTGGTTCCGCGCCGGTTCCACGGGAATGCGGGAGCGGCCATGCCAGGGATCGAAACGCCATGAGACCGTCCGCCTGCGGCGCCGTGCCCCGTCGTCACGACCGCGTCGACACCCTGGTCGACGAAGCGGTCGACTGGGTCACCGCCCGCATCGCCGCCAAGCACGCCGACCGGCCGGCGATCGCCGGCACCCTCGGCCGGCTGCCGACCGACGCCGAGGTGCGCGAGCAGGTGACGATGCTGGCCGTCGCCGCCGCCAGCCCGGCCGCGGAGGCGTTCCGCGACTATGTGCGCTGGCTGGCGGTGGTGCTGACCAGCCGCGGCGCCCCGGGGCAGACGCTGGGCGAAACCCTGACGCTGCTGCGCGCGTTCTTCGAACGCCGGCTGGAGCCGTCGGCGCGGGCGCCGGTGGTGGAGATGCTGCGCAGCGCGCTCGACGCCCTCGCCGAGGAGCACGACCGCGGCACGCCCGGCGACCACGGACAGGGCGCGGACGGCCTGCCGGGCGTCGAGCCTCTGACCCGCGGCCTGCTCGCCGGCGACATCGCGCGGGTGCGGTCGATCGCCATGGAGGCGTTCGCCGCGGAATGGGACTACATCGGCATCGCCACCCGGCTGTTCCAGCCCGCCCTCTACCGGATCGGCCTCCTGTGGCAGCACAACGAGATCACCGTCGCCGCGGAGCATCTGGCGACCGCGATCAGCCGCAATGTCCTCGCCCAGCTCTATCCGAGCGCCGAGTTCGCGCCGCCCACCGGCCGCCGGGCGCTGTTCGCCGCGGTCGCCGGCAACGAGCACAGCCTCGGACCGAGGATGGTCAGCGACGCCTTCGAACTCGCCGGCTGGTCGGTGCAGTACCTCGGCGCCAACACGCCGACCGACGCCCTGGTGGCGCAGATCGAGGCGTGGCGGCCGGAGCTCGTCGGGCTGTCGGTGTCGCTGGTGCGCCAGCTGACCGACCTCAAGGACGCGGTCGCCGCGATCGGCGCCCGGTTCGGCGAGCGGCGCCCCAAGGTGATGGTCGGCGGCCTGCCGATCAACCAGATCGACGGGATCTGGCGCTGGAGCGGCGCCGATCTGTGGAGCCCCGGCGCCGACGCGGCGGTGCCCGCGGCCGTGGCGGCCTGACCGCCGTGGCGGCGCCGCGCATCACCCTGCACGGAGGAACATCGATTCGATGACCATCGCCAGCACAGCCGAGGCCGGAATGCAACCGTCGCGACCGTCGATCCCGTCCTGGCTCCGCGAACTCACGGCGGTGGCGGTGGCGATCGTCGGCCGCGACGGCCGCCTGCGGGACGGCAACCGCGGCTTCGCCGCGTTCCTGGCGGCGGCGGCCGGGCCGGACGCCGATGTCCGCGAGTTGTTCGTCAACCCGCGGTTCTCCCAGTTCGCGGTCCGCACCACCCGGCGCGCCGACCGCGTCCTCTACCGCGGCATCCTCAACCTCGGTCGTGGCGACCGCCGGGTGGCGTCGCTGAAGGGGACCGTCTACGGCTACGACGACGCGCTCCTTGTGGTCGCCGAGCACGACATCGCCGAGACAGAGCGCCTCAACGCCGCCCTGTGGCGTCTCAACCTCGACCTCGAGGCGAGTCAGCGGGACCTCGCCCGCCTCGCCCGCGAGGCCGAGTCCGACAAGGCGATGGCGGAAGCGGCCCTGCGCGATCGTGACGCGCTGCTGACCGCGCTCTCCGCCCGCGACGACTAGCCCGCGCGCGCCGGCGGCAGCTCTACTGCGGCGCGGGCTTCGCGGTGTCCTTGCCGGCGGCCGTGGTCGGCACCAGCACCTCGGCGATCCCCTTCGCCAGCCCCTGCTGGACGTCCTCCATGTCGGTGACGGCGCCGTAGATGCCGCCGAAGGCGAACTGCTTGGAGACCTCGTAGCTGCCGAGCGCCGCCTGGGTCTGCTCGTCCCACAGCTTGACGTTCGACCCGACACGGATCTGCCCGAGCCCGGCCAGCATGAACCGGCCGAAGGCGCTGCCCTTGTCGTACTCGGTGAACAGGATGTTCATGTGCAGCGTCTTCGCCGGCTCGGACCCGGCCGCGGCGGCCGGCGTCGTGCCCGGCTCGACGAAGACGAAGCGGCCGGGGGCGCGCTCGTGCAACTCCCCCTTGACCATGGCGACGACGCCTTGGCGTTCGTGGTCGGGAATGAACACCCCGGAGCCGGCCTCCGAGGTGACGACCAGCATCTTGTAGGCGCCGAGATCGACCGCGGGCGGCGGCTCCGTCGCCACCGGCGTCGGCGTGCTGTGGGCGCAGCCGCCCAGCACCGCCATCAGCGCCAACCCGCCCACCAGCCACGCCCTTGCGATCGATGGTGCAGACATCTCCTGATCCCCCACGACTGCGACGCGCCCGCACGAAACGCCGGCGCTACGGGCAACCGACCCGCCCGCGGCACCGCCCCGGCCGAGCGCCGTCAACACCCAATGACCATAAAGAATACCACGAAATTCGCGCCACCGCGAGCACGCCGCGGCCCCGCGGCGCACCCCGTCGAGCGCGGAACAACGCTCCTCCCCTCGCCGTCACCGCGCCACCCCCCGCCCGCGCCCGCTAATCCCTCCCGCCCGACCGATCGCCCCCCGCCAGCGCCGCGATCGCGGCGTCGATCGCCCGCAACCGGCTTTCGAAATCCTCGCGATACTGCTGGTACCCAGCGTCGGCGACGACTCGCCAAGCGGCGTCGATGGCGCGGCGCGCCTCAGCGAGCAGGGCGGCGTCCCCCGTCCGCTGCCCCCACGTCGCCAGCGCGGTGCCGAGGTTGTTCTGGGTCGTCGCCCACTGCAGCGGCACCCGCTCGCGGGTCCGTTCCCCCAGCGCCGCCCGGTACGCCGCCATCGCCTCCTCGAGCCGTGCCGTGCCGCTCTCCCGCTCCCCCAGCGCCGCCAGCGCAAGTCCCAGATTGTTCTGGGTTGCCGCCCAGTCCAGCGGTACCTGCTCGCGGGTAAATTCCTCCAGCGCCGCCCGGTACGCCGCCACCGCCTCCCCGAGCCGTGCCGTGCCGCTCT
>JBHJOP010000019.1:0-45852 GCA_050329575.1 Rhodospirillales bacterium
GTCGCGCACGCCGCCGCGGCATGGGCGGAGATCACCGACGCGAACGGGTGGGTGGCGTCGACGACGAGATCGATGTGAAGCTCTCGCAGCGCATCGACGAGGCCGGCAACGCCGCCGAAGCCGCCGATGCGCACCTCGCCGGGCAGCACCGGGGTCGCCCCGAGGCGGCCGGCCAGCGAGGAGATAACCTGCAACCGGTCGCCGAACATCTCGACTGCACGTTCGGCGAGCCGGGCGGCGTCAGACGTGCCGCCGAGGATCAGCAGCCGTTCAGCCATCGGGTCCGGCGCGACCGACCAGCCGGCCCTGGCGGTCGAACACCGTCACCTCGATGCGGGTGGCTTCGGAAACGGCGGCCAGCGCCACCTTGCGCGCGTCCGCCGCCACCGCGTCGGCAAGCGGCAGGCTGCGGGTCTCGGCGAGGACCAGCACCTGGGCGGCGGTATTGGCGTCGCGCGCCTCGGCGACCGTCTCCGCCGGCGCGCCGATCGATGCGAGCAGCGACGCCAGCCGGTCCATGTCGACCTGCGACTTCGACGAATGCAGGAACAGGTGCCCTTGCGCGAGCTTGACCATCTTGGCGAAGCCGCCGGCGATGGTCAGCAGCGGCAGCGGATGGGTGCGCAGATACTTGAGGGTGCCGCCGACGAAATCGCCCATGTCGAGCAGCGCCGCGTCGGGCAGTCGGTAATGGGCCTTGACCGCCGCCTCGGAGGTCTTGCCGGTGGCGGCGGCAACGTGGGCGAGGCCGAGCGCACGGGCGACGTCGACGCCGCGGTGGATGGAATGGATCCAGGCCGCGCACGAGAACGGCACCACGACGCCGGTGGTGCCGAGCACCGACAGCCCGCCGACGATGCCGAGCCGGCCGTTGAGGGTCTTCGCGGCCAGAACCTCGCCGCCGGGGATGGCGATCGTCACCGCGACGTCACCGGCGGCGTCGAGCTCCTCGGCAACGGTGCGAATCGCATCGGCGATCATCTGCCGCGGCGCCGGATTGATCGCCGGCTCGCCGACCGGCAGAGGCAGCCCCGGCAGGGTGACGATGCCGACCCCTTCGCCGGCATGGAAGGTGACGCCGCTCCCCCGCGGGCCGGCGTGGACGGTGACGACGACTTCGGAGCCGTGGGTGACGTCGGGGTCGTCGCCGGCGTCCTTGATCACGCCGGCGCTGGCGCGGCCGTCGCCCAGCACCCCGCGCGCCAGCGGCAGCGTCAACCGGCCGCCGCGCGGCAGCGCCACCGTCACCGGATCGGGGAAGGTACCGGTGAGCAGCGCCCGATAGGCCGCGGCGGCGGCAGCGGTCGCGCACGCCCCGGTCGTCCAGCCCTTGCGTAGCGGGCCCGCCGGCCTGTCGGCATCCATCATCCCACTGTAGCGCCATCGGCCGGCCCGGCAACTTGCGGATTCCGGTTCACGCCTCTATACCTGGAAAAGCTAATATAGGGATCGGTCGGCGGTCGCCGCCCCGACCGCCGCCCCGACCGCCGCAGATGGCGAAGGCACCGTGGATCAGGACCTGCTGCTTCTCCGACTGCTCGATGCCGGCTTCGCCCAATGCGGGGCGGTGGCGCTCGCGCACGGCGATCTGATAACCAGTCTGTTCGTTGCCGGCTTGCTCGGCAGTGCGACCCATTGCATCGGCATGTGCGGCCCCTTCGTGCTGGCCCAGACCTCGGCACGGCTGGAGGCGTGCCCGGCGGCGGAGATGCGCGAGTTTCATCGTCTCGCCGGCGCGGCGCTGGTGCCCTATCACCTCGGCCGGGCGACCACTTACGCCGGCCTTGGCGTCCTCGCTGCGGCGGTCGCCAGCGGCATTATCGCCGTGACCGGGCTGCGGTGGCTGTCGGCGGTGCTGCTGCTGCTGGCGGCGTTGTTCTTTCTCGGTTACGCTCTCAGCCGGTGGCGGGTGACGATACGCTGGTTGTCGTCGGGCGGCGGCTCGTGGTGGTCGCGCGAGATCGGCAGCCGGGTGCGGCCGTTGTTCGATCGGCCGGTCGGGATCCGCGGCTATGTGCTCGGCGTCGCGCTCGGGTTTCTGCCATGCGGCCTGCTTTATGGGGCTCTGGCCGCCGCCGCCGCCAGCGGCGAGGCGCTGGCCGGTGGGTTGGCGATGATCGCCTTCGCCGCCGGCACCGTTCCGGCGCTGCTTGCCGTCGGCTTGGCCGGACACGTCGCCGGCCGCCATTGGCAAGGCGTCATCGTACGGGCGACGTCGGTGCTGATGGTGGTCAATGCCGGGGCGCTTTCCTATCTCGCATGGCGCATCATCGCCTGATCATCGGTCGGAGGAGGGAAATCGTGAATCACAAGGGATCTGAGGCCGCCCGGTCGAGCCTGACGCGGACCAGCGGGATTGCCCTCGGCTCGGCGGTTGCAGCACTCGTCGTCATCGCCTTTCTCGCCGGCCGGATGTACTTCGACGGTCCGGGCAGGATGGTCGAGGACGCCGCAATTACGCCGTCGCCTGCCATCGGCGGGCCGTTTACCCTGGTCGATCAGAACGGGGTCGCGGTCAGCGATACCGATTTCCGCGGCCGCTTCATGCTGGTCTTCTTCGGCTACACCTACTGCCCCGACATCTGCCCGACCGGGCTCGGCCGCAACTCCGACGCCCTCGACCTGCTTGGCAAGGCGGCGGACCGGGTGGTGCCGATCTTCGTCACCGTCGACCCCGAACGGGACACCGTCGAGCAGATCAGGAGCTATGCCGACTTCTTCCACCCGCGACTGGTGGCGCTGACAGGCACACCCGAACAGATCGCCGCGGTCGCGAAATCCTATCGGGTCTACTACGCCAAGGCGATGGAGGAGGGCCGCGCCCCCGAGGACTACCTGATCGACCATTCCTCGATCACCTACGTGATGGGGCCGGACGGCCGCTTCCTCGGCCATTTCGGGCACGACGTCAGCCCCGAGCGGATGGCCGACCGGCTCGCCAGGATCATCGCCGAGGCCGGCGCTTGAAGGGCGGCGTGATCGTCGCCGCCCCGGCGTCCGGCAGCGGCAAGACGGTCTTCACCCTCGGCCTCGTGCGCCACTTGGCACGCAGCGGCGTCGCCGTCGCCTCGGCGAAGACCGGCCCCGACTACATCGATCCGGCGTTCCACTCCGCCGCCAGCGGCCGGCCGTGCCTCAACCTCGATCCGTGGGCGATGCGACCCTCGACCCTCGTCTCGGCCGCCCTGCAGCTGGCGGCCTCCGCCGAGATCGTTGTCTGCGAGGGGGTGATGGGTCTGTTCGACGGCGCGACGGCGAGCGAGGGATCGACCGCCGACCTGGCGATGCTGACCGGCTGGCCGGTGATGCTGGTGGTCGACGCCCACGCCCAGGCGGCCTCGGCGGCGGCGGTGGTCGGCGGCTTCGCCCATCACCGGCCGGGGCTCGGAATCGCCGGCGTGGTGTTCAACCGGGTCGGCAGCGACCGTCATGGCGCCATTCTCCGCGAGGCCTGCGCCCTGTCGCTGCCTCGGATCCCGGTTCTCGGCTGTCTGCCGCGCACCGACGGCCTGGTCCTGCCGGAGCGGCATCTCGGCTTGGTGCAAGCGATCGAGCATCCCGGACTCGATGCCTTTCTCGATCACGCCGCCGATCTCGTGGCCGAGCATGTCGACCTCGCGGGACTGCGTGCGGTCGCCGGCCGGGCACCGTCCGCCCCGGCTTCGGCGACGGCCGCCCGCCCGCTGCCGCCCCTCGGACAGCGGATCGCGGTCGCCGATGACCCGGCGTTCGCCTTCCGCTATCCGCTGGTGATCGACGGCTGGCGAGCCGCCGGGGCCGAGATCCTGCCATTCTCGCCGCTCGGCGACCAGCCGCCGGCCGCCGATGCCGATGCCGTCTATCTGCCGGGCGGCTATCCGGAACTGCACGTTGGTACCCTCGCCGCCAACCGGCGGTTCCTCGACGGCCTTCGCGCCCGCGCCGCCGCCGGGGCGGCGGTATTCGGCGAATGCGGCGGCTACATGGTGCTGGGGCGCGGTCTGATCGACGCCGACGGACACGGCCACGCGATGGCCGGCCTGCTGGCGCTCGAGACCTCGTTCGCCGACCGTCGCCTGCACCTCGGCTATCGGCGGGCGGAACTCGCCGTCGACTGCCCGCTCGGTACGGCCGGGGTCCGCTTTCGGGGGCACGAGTTCCACTATGCCCGCATCGTCCGCGAGGGGCCCGGACAGCCGCTGTTCGATTGCGCCGACGCGTCCGGGCGGCCGCTGGGGACGAGCGGGCTGGTCGCGGGTTCGGTGTCCGGCTCGTTCGTCCATCTCATCGACCGGGACGACCGGGCCCCGTGAAGGCGGCTGTTGACGCTCGCCGGGAAAACCGGTGACACTTGAACGAGGAGAACGCCCGATGCCCGATCTGCCGCCGGCCGAAACCGTGACCGATCGCCCGTTCTGGCAACACAAGCGGCTGGCCGAGATGACCCGGGACGAATGGGAAGCGCTCTGCGACGGCTGCGGCAAGTGTTGCCTCGAAAAGCTCGAGGACGTCGCCACCGGCGAGATCATCCACACCGATGTCGCCTGCCGACTGCTCGACGTCCACAGCTGCCGCTGCAGCCGCTACGCGACCCGCCATCGCTGGGTGGCCAATTGCGAGACCCTGGATGCCGTCAACGTCCATCGGTTCCACTGGCTGCCGTCGTCATGCGCCTACCGGTTGCTCGCCGAGGGCCGCGAACTGCCGTGGTGGCACCCGCTGGTTTCCGGAGATCCGGACCTGGTCCATGTCGTCGGTGCCTCGGTGCGCGGCAGGGCGGTGCCGGAGAAACGGGCCGGACCGCTGGAGCATCACATCGTGACCTGGTCGGGCTGAGCGGCGACCGGGGGAGGGGGGACTGATGGGCTCGTCCGTCGAAGGCGTGGTCGCCGCGGTGCTGACGCCGCTGGACGCCGACCTGGCGCCCGACCGGGCGGCGATGGTGCGCCATTGCCGCTGGCTGCGCGATCACGGCTGCGACGGCCTGTCGGTGCTGGGGACCACGGGCGAGGCCAACTCGTTCTCCGTGGACGAGCGGGAGCGGGTGCTCGAGGCTCTGATCGAGGACGGCATCCCGGGCACCGTGCTGCTTCCGGGCACCGGCTGCTGCGCGCTCACCGACACCGTGCGCCTGACCCGCAAGGCGTTGGAGTTGGGCGTCGCCGGCGTCCTGATGCTGCCGCCCTTCTACTACAAGAACGTCAGCGACGACGGCCTGTTCGCGTCTTATGCCGAGGTCGTCGAGCGCATCGGCGATCCGCGGCTCAGGATCTATCTCTACCAGTTCCCGCAGATGTCGGGGGTGTTCCTCGGGCACGAACTGATCGACCGGCTGCTCAAGCGCTATCCGGGCGTGATCGCCGGGATCAAGGACAGCTCCGGCGACGTCGCCGCGATGATCCGCAATGCCCGCTCGTTTCCCGGCCTTGCCGTGTTCAGCGGCTCCGACGAGTTCCTGCTGCCGTTGCTGCAGAACGGCGGCGCCGGATGCATCACCGCGCTCGCCAACGTCGCCGCCTCTCTCGCCGCCGAAGTGGTTTTCGCGTGGCGGCAAGGCGACCACGACCGGGCGGCGACCGCGCAGGTCCGGTTGACGGCGGTGCGCAACGCCGTTTCGGCCTTGCCGTTGACCGCGGCGCTGAAGGAGATGATGGCTCGCCACGCCGGCGACGACGGCTGGCGCCGGGTGCGGCCGCCGTTGACGGAACTCGCCGCCACCGGCGCCACCGACCTGTTCATCACCCTGGACAGCCTTCGGTTCAGTCCGCCGCCCGCACCATGACGAACTCGCCGGCGCGGAGGAGCCGAAGCCCTCGGTCGAACGAGCGGACGACGATCCTGGAGCTTGATGGTCGCGCCGTGCCGCTCACCGTCCGCCGCCACCCGCGGGCGCGGCGAATCGTTCTCCGCCTTGCGACCTCGGGCGGCGGTGCGGTGGCGACGATCCCCGCGGGGGCGTCGTTCGAGGATGGGGTTGCGCTGGCCGTCGCCCACGCCGGCTGGATCCTAGGCCGGCTGGCGGCGGTCCCGGCGCGGGTGCCGTTCGCCGCCGGCGCGGTGCTGCCGTTCCTCGGCCACGATCATCGCCTCCGCCACCACGCGCGCAGCGTTCCCGCGGTTCGCCGCGAAGAGGGCGAGATCATCGTCGCCGGCCGCGCGGAAGATCTGCCGCGCCGGGTCGGCGACTGGCTGCGTCGCCAGGCGCGGAGCGAGATCGGCCCCCGCGTCGACGACAAGGCGGCGGCGCTCGGCCGCACCCCCGGGCGGATCACCGTCCGCGATCCCCGCTCGCGCTGGGGCTCGTGCTCGGCGGCCGGCAACCTGTCGTTTTCGTGGCGGCTGGTGATGGCGCCGGCCTTGGTCCTCGACTACGTCGTCGCCCACGAGGTCGCCCACCTCGCCCATCGCGACCATGGTCCGCGCTTCTGGCACACGGTGGCCGGCCTGACCGAGGACATGGACGAGGGCCGTGCCTGGCTCAGCCGGCACGGCCGCGGTCTGCATCGCTACGGCTGACGCGACTGTGCCATGCCATTTCCGTCATCCCGTCCGAAGCCGCATCCGGAAGCGCTCTCCGTCGGTGCGCTGCTGACGGCGCTCGTCGCGCTCGGACAGATTTCCACCTCCATCTACATCCCGTCGCTGCCCTCGCTCGTCGACGCGTTCGCGACCGACGCTGCCAGGATCAATCTGACGCTGTCGCTGTTCCTGTTCGGCTTCGCCGTCGGCCAGTTGATCTACGGACCGCTGTCCGACCGGTTCGGCCGGCGACCGGTCTTGCTGGTCGGGGTCGCCCTCTATGTCGCCGCCAGCCTCGCCTGCGTGTTCGCGACCAGCATCGAGTCGCTGATCGCCGGGCGGGTGGCTCAGGGGATGGCGGCCTGTTCGGGACCGGTGCTCGGCCGGGCGATCGTCCGCGACGTCTACGGGCCCGACCGCTCGGCGAAGGCGATGGCCTATATCGGCGTCGCCCTCGCCATCTCGCCGGCGGTGGCGCCGATCGTCGGCGGCTATCTGCAGGTGTGGTTCGGCTGGCGGGCGGCGTTCGTGTTCCTGTTCGCGGTCGGCGTCGCGATTCTGGTCGGGGTGTGGACGCTGCTGCAGGAGACCAGCCCACGCCGCGATGCCGAGGCGCTCGATCTGCGCCGACTCGGGCGCGCCTACGCCGTTCTGCTCTCCAGTCCCGTCTACTACGGCTATGCCCTCGCCGTCGCCTTCGTTTTTGCCGGGCTGATGGCGTTCGCCGCCGGCTCGCCGTTCGTGTTCATCGATCTTCTCGGCCTCAGTCCCGCCCAGTACGGCATGCTCGCCGTGTTCAACGTCTGCGGCTTCCTCGCCGGCAGCCTCGCCGCCGGCCGGATGACCCATCGGTACGGGATCGATCGGATGATGGTGGCTGGCGTCGGGCTCAGCCTCGCCGGCGGCGGCGCGATGGCGGTGATCGCCTTCGCCGGTTCGCTCGGCCTCGCCGAGATCGTCATGCCGATGATGGTGTTCACGACCGGCATGGGCATCGTGCTGGCCGACGGCTTCGCGGGGGCGCTGGCGCCGTTCCCGACCATTGCCGGCGCCGCCTCGGCGGGGCTCGGCTTCCTGCAGATGGTGATTTCGGGGGCTGCCAGCCTCGCGGTCGGCGCCTTCGCTCCGACCTCGCAGCGGCCGATGGCATTGGTGATCGCAGTCACGGCGGCCGCCGGGTTCGCCGCCTTCATGCTGCTCGTCGGCCGGCGCAGGCCGACGCGCTCGCCGTCGGCGGCCGCCTCAGTACAGGGTCCTGGTGAAGGTGTCGATGGCGATACTGAGCGCGACGTCGAGAACGACGATGCCGGCGGCGGTCCCTCCCGGCACGCCGAGGGCGGTGCGGGCGATGAACCAGACGTACCCGAGGATCAGCGCGTAGACGACCAGTCCCAGGAACTGGCCGGCGTCGGCGGGCAGGACCCCGGAACGGGAGACCGTGGCCAGGGTCAGCACCGCGGCGATCTGCAGCACCATCGACCAGTTGTAGGCGACGATATAACCCGGATAGCGGCTCCAGCAGCCGAGCCGACGGGTCAGCGCCGCGATCACCAGCGGATAGGCGACCCATGCCACCACGTAGGCGATTCCCTCGGCGAGGACGAAGCGCGTCGGGTCCGTCTCGGCGGCGATCGCGGGGAAGCGGAGCGCGAGCAGCGTCGCGTAGAACGGCGCGACGATCCCCGCCGCGAAGAACGAGCGCCAGAAGCCGGCGGTCGTGGTGTCGAAGAACGCCATGCCGGCGGCGTCCAGCCGCGCCAGGCGGTACGCACCGTAGACCGACATCAGCGTGTGCTGAAGCGTCGGCATCAGCGTTCCGGTGCGAAGAAGTCGTCGAGGACGGCGCCGTAGATCTCGGTCAGCGCCGCCAAGTCGGCGACGGCCACGTTCTCGTCCACCTTGTGGGCGGTATCGCCTGGCATGCCGAACTCGCAGACGGGGCAGGCATCCTTGATGAACCGGGCATCCGACGTGCCGCCGCCGGTGCCGAGCTCCGGCCGCCGCCCGCAGACGCGCTCGACCGCGGCGACGACGATCCGGCTCAGCGGTCCCTGCGGCGATACGAATGGCTCTCCGTTGCACGTGGTGGCGAGATCGAAGGGGCCGCCGACCGACCGACAGCGGGCCTCGATCCAGTCGCGCAGGGTCTCCGCGCTGTGGCGGTCGTTGAAGCGGATGTTGAAGGCGGCGAACGCGCGGGCGGGAATGACGTTGGTGGCGGTGTTGCCGACGTCGACCGAGGTGAGGGCCAGGGTCGAGGGGTCGAAGAACGCGCTGCCGTCGTCGAGTGGCGTGGCGTCGAGGGCGGCCAGCATCCGCACCAGTCGGGGGATCGGATTGTCGGCCCGCTCGGGATAGGCTGCGTGCCCCTGGATGCCGTGGACGGCGAGCGAGCAATTGAGACTCCCGCGGCGGCCGATCTTGATCGTCTCGCCGAGGACGGTCGCATTGGTGGGCTCACCGACCAGGCAGGCGTCGAGCCGTTCGCCCCGGTCGGCGAGCCAGCTCAACACCTTGCGGGTGCCGTTGATCGACGGCCCCTCCTCGTCGCCGGTGATCAGCAGGCTGACCGAGCCGTCGAAGCCGCCGCGGCGCCGGGTGAGGAAGCGATCGACAGCGGCAACGAAGCAGGCGATCGCCGCCTTCATGTCGGCCGCACCACGACCGAACAGCCGGCCGTCGCGGACCTCGCCGCCGAACGGATCCGCGGTCCAGGCGGCGGCGTCGCCGACCGGCACCACGTCGGTATGGCCGGCGAAGCAGAAGTTTGGCGGCCGGGTGCCGATCCGGGCGTAGAGGTTTTCGACGTCGGCGGTCCCGGGCTCCGAGAACGGCAACCGGGTGCAGACCAAGCCGAGGCTCTCCAGGGCCGCCTGCAACACGTCGAGCGCCCCGGCGTCGGTCGGCGTGATGCTGGGACAACGGATCAGCGCCCGCGCGAGTGCGAGCGGATCGATCGGCGCCGTCACGCCCGCAGCAGCTCGTTGATCGACGTCTTCGCCCGGGTCTTCTCGTCGACCCGCTTGACGATCACCGCGCAATAGAGGCCGGGGCCGGGACTGCCGTCGGGGAGCGCCTTGCCGGGGACGGTGCCGGACACCACCACCGAGTAGGGCGGCACCTCGCCATAGTGAACCTCACCGCTGGCCCGGTCGACGATTCTCGTCGAAGCGCCGATGTAGACCCCCATCGACAGCACCGACCCCTCGCCGACCCGCACACCTTCCGCGACCTCGGCGCGGGCGCCGATGAAGCAGTTGTCCTCGATGATCACCGGTCCCGCCTGGAGCGGCTCCAGCACCCCGCCGATCCCGGTGCCGCCGGAGATGTGACAGTTCTTGCCGATCTGGGCGCAGGACCCGACGGTCGCCCAGGTGTCGATCATCGTGCCGGCATCGACATAGGCGCCGAGGTTGACGAAGCACGGCATCAGCACGACGCCGGGCGCAATGTAGGCCGACCGGCGCACCGTGCAGCTCGGCACGGCCCGGAACCCGGCGGCGCGAAAGCGGGCCTCGTCCCAGCCGAGGAACTTGGACGGCACCTTGTCGAACCACGTCGCCCCGCCCGGGCCACCGGAGATCGGCGTCATGTCGTTGAGGCGGAACGACAGCAGCACCGCCTTCTTGAGCCACTGGTTGACGTGCCAGCCGTCGCCGACCTTCTCGGCCACCCGGGCGCGCCCGGAATCGAGCAGGTCGAGGGCGCCCTCGACGGCGTCGCGCACCGGCCCGGTGGTCTCGGCGCTCAGGCTGTCGCGCGTTTCCCAGGCGGCATCGATGGTGCTTTGAAGATCGGAGGTCATGGCGGGATTCCGGCACGGTCTGAGGAGGATCGGAGAGACCATGCGCAAGCAGGGCACCGCTGTCAACAACCGGGGTGCCGCCCGCTCACGGCGGCGGCGCGACGACCTCCTGCAGCCACGCCACCAGATCGTCGACGACGTGATCGATGTAATCGCCGTCGGCGCCGTCGGTGCCGTGCTCGGTGTCGGTGCGAATCCACGCCGTGGTCATGCCCAGCGCCGCCGCCGGTGCCAGATTGCGGGCGATATCCTCGACCATCACGGTCCGGCCGGCATCGAGGCCGTGGCGGCGGACCAGCACGCCGTAGCCCTCCGGCTGCGGTTTCGGCCGGTAGTCGGCTTCGATAATGTCGAACACCGCCTCGAAGTGATGGTCGATTCCGAGCCGTCCCATCACCCGTTCGGCGTGGCGGACCGAGGCGTTGGTGAACACAAGCTTGCGGCCCGGCAACCGGGCCAGCGCCGCCTCGAGGCCGGGACTGGGCGGCAGCACGGTGACGTCGATGTCGTGGACGAACTCGAGGAACGGCAGCGGATCCATGCCGTGACGATGCATCAGGCCGTGCAGCGATGTCCCGTACTCGCGGAAATAGTGCTTCTGCAGCCGGTAAGCCTCCTCCAGCCCGACACCGAGGAAGCGCGAGATGTAGCTCCGCATGCGCGTGTCGATCTGTCCGAACAGGTTGAAAGTGGCCGGATAGAGCGTGTTGTCGAGATCGAACACCCATGCCTCGGCCTCGCGCAACGACGCCGGGTCCGAACGGCAGGGATCGGGGACGGGTGTCGGCTTCGGGATCATGCCCTAGTTGTGGAGCGGCGGCGGCCGTCTGACAACCACGAAAACCTCATGGGAACTCGCCGCGGCGGCCGCCCCGTTAACCGGATCTTCGCGTCCCGCGGCGAGGATCGAGTTGCGGGCCGGTCGAGACGACGGTCCGCCGCGAGCGCAACAGAGAACGAGCGATACGGTCCATCATGGCGATCGCCGCCGCCATCGACCCCACGAAGGCGCCGCACGTGGCGCTGCGAACGGAGCGCGATCGCTTTGCCGCGCTGGCCTTCTGCTGGGCCGACGTCCTTCTCGAGCTCGATGCCGGCGCAAAGGTGATCTACGCGGCGGGGGCCACCCGGCCACTGATGGGCCTCGATGCCGGCGAGCTCGTCGGTCGGTCGCTTGCGGCCATCGTCGCTCCCGCCGACCGCCACCTGGTGGCGAAGATCCTCGGGATTGCCCGCGATCGCGGCCGCATCGAGCACATGTCGGTACGGCTGCTCGCCGCCGCCGGGTCGACCCGGCCGCTGGCGGTCGCCGGGTATCGACTCGAGGACATCGACGGTCACTACTTCCTCGCCCTGCGGAGCGAGGGCGTTTGCAAGCTCGACGCGGGGGATGATCTGACCCGCGACGAGGGAACGGGGCTGTACGACGGCGACTCGTTCGTCTCGATGGTCACCCGTCATCTCTCCGACTCGATATCCGGCGCCGAACGGCGGATGACGCTGATCGCCCTGCCGGGCTACGACGATCTTCAACAGCGCCTCGGCGAGGGCGAAGAGCGCTCGTTGCTGGCCGACGTCGGCGCCTGCCTCGGATCCGGTGCGGTGGACGGCGATGCCGCCGGTCGGCTCGGCACCGATCGCTTCGGCCTCGTTCATCACCTCGGCCTTGACGTCGCTCGGCTCCAGGCGCAGATCGCCGAACTCACCCGCCGGGCGGATCCGGCGGCCATGGGGATCGCGGTCGAATCGGCGACCATCGACCTCGATGCCGATCCCGCGAACGAAGAACAGATCGCCAGCGGACTGCTGTTCACGATCAACCGTTTTCGCAGGTCCAAGGGCAGCGAGTTCACGCTCTCCAGTCTGTCCGGCAGTCTCAAGGCGCTGGCCGCGCAGACGATCGATGCGATCGCCGATTTCAAGCGACTGATTGCCGCGGCGGACTTCGAGATCGCCTTCCAGCCGATCGTGAGCGTCAAGTCGGGGAGCATTCACCACTACGAGGCGCTGGTGCGGTTTCCGGCGCGCTACGGCGCGCGCTCGACCTACGAGCACATCCTGTTCGCCGAGGAGGCGGCGCTGATCAGCGATTTCGATCTGGCGATGACCGACAAGGTCCTGCAATGGCTGAAGACGAAGACGCCGGTCAACGCGAAGACCTGCCTCGCGGTCAACCTCTCGGGACAGTCGATCGGTTCGGCGTCGTTCGTGACCCGGCTCGATGCGCTGCTCAAGGAACATCCGTGGTCCCGAGGCCGGCTGATGTTCGAGATCACCGAGTCGGCGAAGATCGGTGATCTCAAGGCGGTCAATGCGTCCATCCGCCGGCTTCGCGAGCAAGGGTATCCGATCTGTCTCGACGATTTCGGCGCCGGTGCGGCCAACTTCGAATATCTCACCACCCTCGAAGTCGACATCATCAAGTTCGACGGACCGGCCCTGCGGACGGCCCGCCAGGCGGCCAAAGGGAACGCCTTTCTGAAGGCGTTCGTCGGTCTGTGCCGTGATCTCGGGATCGCCACCGTGGCCGAGATGATCGACGACGAAGCCGGCCTTCGCTTCGTTCGCAGCTGCGGCGTGCAGTACGTGCAAGGCTACCTGTTCGGCAAACCCGCCACCGACATCCGCGTCTTCAGGAACGGCGCGGGCACGTCGGCCTCGCCGAGGGCGGTGGGGGCGGCCCGATAGCGGGGCGGTGATGCGCCCTCAGTCGGCACTGACCAGGGTGCCGGCGCCGTGCTCGGTGAACAGCTCCAGCAGCAGGGCATGCGGGGCCCGCCCGTCGATGATCACCGCCCCTTCGACGCCCTTGCCGACGGCCTCGAGACAGGTCTCGATCTTCGGGATCATGCCGCCGTGGATGGTGCCGTCGGCGATGTAGCGCCGGGCTTCGCCGGCGGTCATCTCGGCGATCAGCCGTCCGGACTTGTCGAGGACGCCTTCGACGTCGGTCAGCATCATCAGCCGGCGGGCCCCGATCGCGGCGGCGATCGCGCCGGCTGCCGTATCGGCGTTGACGTTGAGGGTTTCTCCCTGGGGACCCATGCCGATCGGGGCGACGACCGGGGTGATGTCGGAGCGTTCGTAGAAGTCGAGGATGTGGGGGTTGATCTCGGTCGGTTCGCCGACCAGTCCGAGATCGAGAATCCGCTCGATGTTGGACCCCGGATCGCGCTTGCTGCGCCGCAG
The DNA here is from genome assembly GCA_050329575.1 of Rhodospirillales bacterium. GTDB lineage: Bacteria > Pseudomonadota > Alphaproteobacteria > Rhodospirillales > Defluviicoccaceae > JAUXFS01. The sequence goes on from JBHJOP010000019.1 coordinate 13,493, forward strand.
CCGCTGGGCGCGGATCAGATTGCCGTCCTTCCCGGACAGCCCGACCGCGAAGCCGCCGGCCTCGTTGATGGCGGAGACGATCGACTTGTTGATCGAACCGGCGAGCACCATCTCGACGACCTCGACGGTCTCCTTGTCGGTGACCCGCAGACCGTCGACGAAGGCACTCTTGATTTTCAGGCGCTCCAGCATCTCGCCGATCTGAGGGCCGCCGCCGTGCACCACGACCGGGTTGATACCGACCTGTCGCAGCAGAACCACGTCGCGGGCGAACAGCTTGGCGAGGCCGGGATCGCCCATCGCGTGTCCGCCGTACTTGATGACGAAGGTGGCGCCGGCATAGCGGCGCATGTACGGCAGCGCTTCGGACAGGGTCCGCGCCTTGTCCAGCCACTGTTCCCGGGTGGGACTTACCGTGTCGTTCATCGCCCGCGACTTTAGTCTCCCCCACCAGGATTTCCACAGCTGATTTTCCGGCCTTGCCGCCGACGGCCTCAATTCGCGAGGGCGGCGAGCGCTGCCCGCAGTTCCGGGATGCCGGCCCCGCTACGGGTGCTGGTCGCCAACACCTCGGGATGGGCGGCCGCGTGCGTCGCCAATTCGGCGGTGGTCGCGGCGATACCCTCCGCGAGCGGACCCGGACGCAGTTTGTCGCACTTGGTGAGCACCGCCTGATAGGACACCGCGGCCGCATCGAGCACATCCATCACTCGGCGGTCGACGTCCTTGACGCCGTGGCGGGCGTCGATCAGCAACAGCACCCGGCGCAGGGGCGCTCGTCCGCGCAGGTAGAGATCGACCAGCCGGGTCCACCGATCAACGGCCACCTTCGGCGCGTTGGCGTAGCCGTAGCCCGGCAGGTCGGCCAGCATAAGCCGCCCGCCCAGGTCGAAGAAGTTGAGCTGCTGTGTGCGTCCCGGCGTGTTGGAGACCTTGGCCAGCGTCCTTCGCCCGGTGAGGGCGTTGACCAGGCTGGACTTGCCGACGTTGGACCGTCCGGCGAAGGCGACTTCCGGCAGGACATCTCCGGGGGTCTGGTCGAGGCGGGCGACCCCGGCGACGAAGCGGCAGGGCTGGGCGAACAACAGCCGTCCCCGCTCCAGAGCCGCGGCCCGACCGGACTCGTCTTCGGTGCCGTCTTCAGCCGCAGTCACAGGAGCCGGTCCCGATCTGCCCGGGGCTCCGATCAGGAGCCGATCTTGACCCCGGCGCGCCGCATGATCACCCACTGCTGGAGGATCGACAGGAGGTTGTTCCACGTCCAGTAGATCACCAGCCCGGCCGGGAACTGGGCCAGCATCACCGTGAACACCAGCGGCAGAAACATGAAGATCTTCGCCTGCATCGGGTCGGGCGGCTGCGGATTCAGTTTCTGCTGCAAAAACATGGTGATCCCCATGATCAGCGGCCAGACACCGATGTGGAAGAACGCGGGGAGATAGACCGACGGATCCCATGGGATCAGTCCGAACAGGTTCCAGATGGTGGTCGGGTCGCGTGCCGACAGGTCCTGAATCCAGCCGAAGAACGGAGCGTGGCGGGTTTCGATGGTGACGAACAGCACCTTGAATAGGGCGAAGAACACCGGGATCTGGATCAGGATCGGCAGGCAGCCCGACGCCGGGTTGACCTTCTCACGCTTGTAGAGCGCCATCATCTCCTGGTTCAGGCGGGTCTTGTCGTCGCCGAACCGCTCGCGCAGCTTCAGCATTTCCGGCTGCAACTTGCGCATCTGGCTCATCGCCCGGTAGGACTTGTTGGCGAGCGGGAAGAACGCGATCTTGATCACCACGGTCAGCAACAGGATCGCCACCCCAACGTTGCCAACCCAGCCGTAGATCCACAACAGGAAATAGAATAGCGGTTTGGTCAGGAAGTAGAACCAGCCGAAATCGATTGCCCGGTCGAAGCGGGCGATCCCGAACTGCTCCTGGTAACGGTCGAGCAGCCTGACCTCCTTGGCGCCGGCAAAGAGCCGACTCTCGGCGACGGAGCGCTCGCCGGGCGCCACCGTCGCCACACCACCGACGAAGTCGACCTGGTAGACGTCCATCCGGTCGCGCTTCTGGTGGACGAAGCGCGTGTTCACCGTCTGGTCACGATCGGGCACCAACGCCGCCAGCCAGTACTTGTCGGTGATGCCGATCCAACCGCCGGTCGTCTTTTGCGGCATGACGCCGGCTTGCTGCAGGTCGTCGTAGTCGACTTCCTTCAACGTCTCGTCGAAGACCCCGAGCGGCCCTTCGTGGAGGATGTAGAACCCGCTGACCGGGGGCGTACCGTGACGGGAGATCAGGGCGAAGGGCGCGAGGGCGACCGCCGCATCGCTTTCGTTCTCGACCTGCTGGGTGAGCGTGAACAGGTAGTCGGCGTCGACCGAGATCGTTTTCGCGAAGGTCAGGCCGGCGCCGTTGTCCCAGCGCAGCGTCACCGGCGTCTGCGGCGTCAGCACGTCGCGATCGGCGGTCCAGACGGTGTCCGGGCCGGGAACCGTGACGGTGCCGTCGACCGAAACCCAGCCGACCTCGGCGAAATAGGCGCCGACGCCGCCGGCGGGGGAGAACAGGACGATCTCGGGGCTGACAGGATCGAGGGTCTCGCGGTAATTGGCCAGGGTCAGATCGTCCAGGCGTCCGCCCACCAGCGAGATCGATCCGTGCAAACGGGGCGTATCGATAGCGATGCGCGGCACCCCGGCGAGCGCCCGGGCCCGGACATCGGCGATCGCGACGGGTTGCGGTGCGCCGCCGACCGCGGCCGGCGCCGAAGATGGCGCCGGCAGGTCGATCCGGTCGGGTGCCGGCGGGGCGGCCGCGGTGGCGGGCCGCTGCTCCTCGACGGTCGGCGGCGGTGGTGGCGGTGGCGTCGGATAGATCAACTCGTAGGCGTAGTTGAAGCCGAACATGATGGCGATGGAGAGCACGATCGCCAGGATCAGGTTCTTAGAGTCCATTGCCCATCGTGCCCTGTTGCGAGGGAAACCGTTGCCGACCCGGTTCAGCGGGCCGGATGCGCGCCGCGGCGGTGGTCGAGGTCGTCCGCGTCCGCCCGCCCCATCGGGACCGGATCGAACCCCGACCCGCCCCACGGATGACAGCGCAGGATTCGCCTGGCCGCCAGCCATCCGCCCTTGGCGGCGCCAAAACGATCGATCGCCTCCAGGGCGTAGTGGGAACAACTCGGCAGATAGCGGCAGCTCACGGGAAGGATGGGCGAGATCAGATATTGATAGCCGAGGACCAGGGTTCGGACCAGCCGCCGCGCCACGGTGCTCATGGCGCCGTTCCGCGGTCGTGGACCGGCGCGTCCCCGGCGGCGGGAGCGCGACGGACGCCCAGCCGTTCGAGGGCGATCATCAGATCCGCCAGCAGTGCCGCGTAGGAGCGCCGCACCGTCGCGACGCGGCCGACAATGACGTAGTCGTATCCGGGCTTCGCATGCATCGGCAAAATCTCCTCGGCAACCGCTCGCAGCCGGCGGCGCACGCGGTTCCGCGCCACCGCATTGCCGACCTTTCGGCTGGCGGTGAAGCCGACCCGGATCGGCGGTGTCGCCTCCGACGTCCCGTCCTCCCCGCCCCCGCGGCCGACTTGCAGCACCAGACCCGCAGCCGCCCACTTCCGACCCTGGCGGGCGATCCGCAGGAACTCCGAGCGGCGCTTGAGACGCGGGACGGCCGACGCCACGGGTGGCTCAGGCGGAGAGACGCTTGCGCCCCCTCCTGCGCCGGTCGGCGAGAATCCGCCGCCCGCCGACGGTGGCCATGCGGCGACGGAACCCGTGACGCCGTTTGCGGATGAGTTTGCTGGGCTGGTAGGTCCGTTTCACGTGTCGCTCCGAGGCGGAATGGGCTGGCTGTATACGAAGTTGAACCGCCCAAGTCAACGCTGCCCGTGGTCTCGATGCGACCTGCCGGGTGTGGCGGCGACCGGAACGGCCGGCGGTCACGCGAAGGTGAGGGATCGTGAGCGACCAGGGCGTCGGTTGCCGTTTACAGCGTTGGTCGCTCCGACCAGATTGAGGGGCGACGTGTCGCGGAGAGCCCGAGGCCATGGAGGGAGTGCCGTCGTTGGAGCGAGCCGACAACACCGAACCCTCGGGCGAGGGGTCGACGAGCCTCTGGCGGCTGGTGCCGATTGCCGTCGTCGCGGCCGGCTTCGTCGCGTTCTTCGTGTTGGGCGGGACCGAGTATCTGTCGTTCGCCGCCTTGCGCGACCACCGCGAGACGCTCCTCGCCTGGCGCCAGGACCATTTCCTGCTCGTCGCCGCGGGCTTCGTCGTCGTCTACGTCCTGGTGGTCACATTCTCGCTGCCGGGCGCGGTGTGGATGACCGTCGCCGGCGGCTTCCTGTTCGGCGCCCTGCCCGCCACGGTGCTGGTCGTCGTCGCCGCGACCGCTGGCGCAACGGCGGTCTTTCTCGCCGCTCGGTACGCGTTCGGCGACTTCCTGCACCGCAAGGCCGGACCGGCGCTGCGGCGCATGGAGGAGGGCTTCCGCGAGGATGCGCTCAGCTATCTGCTGGTGCTGCGGCTAGTGCCCCTGTTTCCGTTCTGGCTGGTCAATCTCGTGCCGGCCTTTGTCGGCATGCCGATCCGGACGTTCGTCGTCGGCACCCTCTTCGGTATCCTTCCGGGGAGCTTCGTTTACTGTCTGGTCGGCAACGGGCTCGGCACCGTGTTCGACAGGGGCGAGAGCCCCGACCTCGGGATCATCTTCGAGCCCGCGATTCTCGCCCCGATCGCCGGTCTCGCGCTCCTGTCCCTGATTCCTGTGGTCTACAAGCGGATCAAGCGGAGACAACCATGAGCGTCGCAGGCCGGGACCTCGCTGTCGACATCTGCGTCATCGGCGCCGGCTCCGGTGGTTTGTCGGTGGCGGCGGGAGCGGCGCAGCTCGGGGCCGCAACCGTCCTCGTCGAGCGGGGCAAGATGGGGGGCGACTGCCTGAACTACGGGTGCGTGCCTTCGAAGGCGCTGCTGGCCGCCGGCCATGCCGCCGCCGCCGTCCGGCGCGCGGCCCTGTTCGGAATCGAGAGCGGCGCGCCGACGGTGAACGGCGGGCGGGTGCACGGCCATGTCCACGACGTGATCGCCGCCATCGCGCCGAACGATTCGGCGGAGCGGTTCGAAGGGCTCGGCGTGACGGTGATCCGCGATCATGCCCGCTTCACGGGTCCGGACCGCATCGAGGCCGGCGGGGTGCGGGTCACCGCCCGCCGCTTCGTCGTCGCCACCGGCTCGTCGCCGGCGGTGCCGCCGGTCCCCGGCCTCGCCGAGGTGCCCTACCTGACCAACGAGACGATCTTCGATCTCGAGGCGGTGCCCGAGCACCTGATCGTCGTCGGGGGCGGACCGATCGGCATCGAGATGGCCCAGGCCCACCGGCAGCTTGGATCCCGGGTCACCGTGCTCGAGATGATGTCGATCCTGGCCAAGGATGATGCGGAACTGGTCTCCGTGGTCCGCGACCGGCTGGCGGCGGAGGGCGTCGCCATTCGCGAGGGCGTCAAACTGGTCGGCGTCGCACCGGCGGCCGCCGGCGTCGCCGTCACCGTCGATGACAACGGCCGGCAGGACCGCGTCGAGGGCAGCCACCTGCTGGTCGCCGCCGGCCGACGCCCCAACGTTGGCGATCTGGCCCTCGAGAAAGCGGGCGTCGAATACGGCCCGCGCGGCATCCGGGTCGACGGTCGTCTGCGGACCACCAACCGCCGGGTGTTCGCGATCGGCGACGTCGCCGGCGGTTTTCAGTTCACCCACATGGCCGCCCATCATGCGAGCGTTGTTATCAAGAACGCGCTGTTCCGCATTCCGGCGCGCCACGAGACCCGCTGCGTGCCCTGGGTCACCTACACCGCGCCCGAACTTGCCCAGGTCGGTCTGACCGAGGACGCCGCCCGCCGGCACCACCGCGACGTGCGGGTGCTGCGCTGGCCCTACCACGACAACGACCGCGCCCGGGCCGAACGGCTCACCGAAGGCATGGTCAAGGCGGTGACGACGGCGAACGGCCGCATTCTCGGGGCCGGCATTGTCGGCGCCGCCGCCGGAGAGCTGATCCAGACATGGGTGCTGGCGATGCGCCAGAGGATCAAGGTGGGAGCGCTGGCGACGATGATCGCCCCCTATCCCACCCTCGGCGAGATCACCAAGCGCGCTGCCGGAAGCTATTTTACGCCGTCGCTGTTCAGCGAGCGCACACGGAGCATCGTTCGCTTTCTCGCGAAGTTCGGCTGACCTGCGTCCGCCGTCACACCGCTGAGTTTGTGTGCGATACTGCGGCAATGACCGACCCGCGATCCGGCCGCCTGTCGCTGTTCACCGGGCTTTCGGGGCGCCTTCTGGCGCTGACGGTGAGCTTCGTGATGCTCGCCGAGGTGCTGATCTTCGTGCCGTCCGTCTCGCGATTCCGCAAGGTCTATCTCGAGGATCGGATCGCCAAGGCGAACCTGGCGATCCTGGCCGTGACGGCCCGCCCCGACGACAGCCTCGACGAACGGCTGCAGGCGGACCTGCTCCTGCATGCCGGCGCCCACGCGGTGGTGCTGAAGGCCCCGGACCGGCGCATGCTGATGCTGAGCAAGGACATGCCGCCCTCGGTCGACGTCACCTTCGATCTGCGGTCGGGGACGTTCGTGCGGTGGATCCGCGAGGCGATGATGGTATTGCTCCAGCGTCGCGACCGGGTGATGCGGATCGTTGCCGACGCGCCCGGCACCCCGGACGCCACCATCGAGGTGCTCGCCGACGAAGCCCCGATGCGCGAGCAGATGCACGCCTTCTCGGTCCGCATTCTCACCCTGTCGATCATCATTTCGCTGATCACCGCCGGGCTCGTCTATTTCAGCCTGCAGTGGCTGATGGTGCGACCGATCGTCCAGCTGACGAGCGGCATGATGCGGTTCCGGGAGAACCCCGAGGACGAGGCGGCGACGATCCCACCGACCGGTCGCCGAGACGAGATCGGGGTGGCGCAGCGCGAGCTGCTGGCGATGCAGACCGAGTTGCGCGCGGCGCTGCGCCAGAAGACCCGCCTCGCCGCCCTCGGCGCCGCGGTGGCCAAGATCAACCACGACCTCCGCAACACCCTGGCGATCGCAATGCTGGCGTCGGACCGGCTGACCGAGACCGACGATCCCGTCGTCAAGCGGATCACCCCGCAGCTCTACAACGCCATTGATCGGGCGGTGGCGCTGTGCGGCCAGACACTCGATTTCGCCCGCCCCGCCGGACCGGTCGTCCGACCGACCCGGTTTCGCCTCGGCGATCTGGTCGCGGAACTCGACGGCGTCGCGGCGGCCGTTCCCGCCGGCGGCAGCCACGGCCTCAAACGGATCGACGGCACCGGCCTCGACATCGAGCTGTGGGCGGACCGGGAACAACTTCACCGGGTGCTCAGCAATCTCGCCGGCAATGCCGGCGAGGCCGGGGCCCGGACGCTCCGCATCGGTGCCCGGCGTATGCGTGATCGCATCGCCATTGACGTCGCCGACGACGGACCGGGAATCCCGGCCCACGCCCGCGCGCACCTGTTCCAACCCTTCGCGGGATCGATGCGCGACGGTGGGACCGGACTGGGGTTGGTCATCGCCCGCGAGATCGTCAACGCCCACGGCGGAGAACTGACCCTGGTGGAGACGGGGGAGGGCGGTACCATCTTCCGCATCGATCTGCCGGATCGCGCCGCCGGCCGATCGCCCCACTGAGCGGCGCGGCTGCCGGCCATGCAACGATGGAACCCCGCGACCTACCTGGCGTTCGAAGGCGAGCGGATCCGGCCCGCCCTCGGCCTGATCGGCCGCATCGACATCGATGCGCCGGCGACGATTGTCGACCTCGGCTGCGGCACCGGCAACGTCACCCGCATGCTGGCGGCACGTTGGCCGGGCGCGGCCGTCACCGGCGTCGATTCGTCGGTCGAGATGCTGGCGGCAGCCCGGGCGCGACCGTCCGCCATCGCCTGGATCGAGGCCGACCTCGCTGACTTCGGTCCCGAACGGCCGGCGGACGTGCTGTTCTCCAATGCCGCCCTGCAGTGGCTCGACGACCATGCCACGCTGCTTCCCCGTCTCGTCGCGGCGCTGGCGCCGGGGGGCGTCCTCGCCGTGCAGATGCCGCGCAACTACGACCAGCCGTCCCACGAGGCGGTGGTCGAGGCCGTCGAGGCGGGCCCTTGGCGAGACCGCCTGCGTTCCCGGCTCCGCACACTCGACCGGTGGCACGCCCGGACACCTACATCGGCATCCTGGCGCCGTTGACGGCATCGATCGACATCTGGGAGACGGTCTACTGGCACGTGCTTGCCGGCAATGCGCCGGTGCTCGCGTGGGCCCGGGGAACGGTGCTGAGGCCGCTGCTCGACGCCTACGGGGCGGGCGTCGACGCGGCTTATCCGGCGAGCGGAAACGGGACGACGCTGTTCCCGTTCCGCCGGCTGTTCATCGTCGCTGGCCGTGAGCCATCGGGCCGCAAGACCGGGGGCAGAGCCTAGACGGTCGCGACCAGGGCCCCGATTTCGCGGGGCGTGGAGAGCGAGATCCCGCTCAACTCTCGATGGATCCGCTTGGAGAGACCCGACAGGACCTTGCCGGTCCCGACCTCGACCAGTTCGCGGATCCCGCGCGAGTGCATGTAGAGCACGCTCTCGCGCCAGCGGACCATCCCGGTGATCTGGCGGATGAGCAGCTTGCGGATCTTCTTGGGCTCGCGAACCTCGCCGGCGGTGACGTTGGAGATCAGCGGCACCGACGGCGCCCGCATCTCGACCTTCTCCAGCGCCGCCTTCATCACGTCGGCGACCGGCTCCATCAGTGGGCAATGGAACGGGCCGCTGACCGGCAGCATCACGCCCCGTCGTGCGCCCCGCAGTGCCGCGATCTCCAGGGCCCGCATGACGGCGGTGCGATTGCCGCTGATCACCACCTGACCGGGCGCGTTGTCGTTGGCGGCAACGCAAACCGAGCCGTCATAGGTGTCGCGGGTCGCTTCGGCGGCCACTTCCCGCGCCGCGTCCACGTCCAGTCCCATCAGCGCCGCCATCGCGCCTTCACCGACCGGGACCGCCGTCTGCATCGCGAGGCCGCGGACCCTGAGCAGGCGTGCCGCATCGGCGAGCGTGAACGCACCGGCGGCGGTCAGGGCGCTGTATTCGCCGAGCGAATGCCCGCCGACGAACCGACCGAGCTGGGCGAGTTCGATTCCGTACTCCCGCTGCAGCACGCGCAGGACGGCCATGCTGACCGCCATCAGCGCCGGCTGCGCGTTTTCGGTCAGGGTCAGCTCGCTCTCCGGGCCGTCGCACATCAGCCTGAACAGGTTCTGCTGCAAGGCTTCGTCGACCTCTCCGAACACGTCGCGGGCCACCCCGTAGGTGTCGGCCAGTTCGCGCCCCATTCCGACGGCCTGCGAGCCCTGCCCCGGGAACACCAGGGCGCGGGTCGCTGCAATCTGTTCGCACGACAGCGGCGCACTTTCAACGGCAGGTAGGTTAACTGCGTCCGGCATTGCCATAGTCGGAGCCCCTTTGTTCCTAGTCACTGCTGGTATGGAAATCGGTAGAGGTCGGAAGCTGAAAAATCGAAGATGTGACAGTGACGATCCAAATATTCGGTCATCCCAGATCACACCGTCGCACAGGCTTCTCTGCTTTCACCAGCGAAACGGCGGCCACGCAACCGAGCCGCCCGCTAGATAATCGCTCGCAAACGCAGTTGCAACAAAAAAATCATCCGGCGGCAACAGACCCGCCGCACACGACACCGATATATAGAGGGTCGGGCAGACCCGAGCACCAGTTTTCTCGCGTGGCGCCCCAGCGGCCGCGTCTCTGTTGCACGAAAGACACGCCTATTCGGAATCTTCCGGGCGATAGAACAACATCACCCGTTCCGACAGGTCGAGGGCGGTCGTCAGGCTGTCGGGTACGACGGCGTCGGCGCCAGCCTTGCGCACCTTCTGCACCCACTCCTCGTCGTGGACGCGGGTGAAGATTCGCAGATCGGGAAACGCTTGACGGGCGACCCCCGTCACCTGTTCGGCGGTTGCCGATTCGGGCATCGCGACCACCAGGGCGTGGGCGCGTTCCAGGTGGGCCGCTCGAAGGACCTCGACCCTGGTGGCGTTGCCGTAGAATACCGGCAGACCGCGGGTCCGGCTCGCCGTCACCCGGTGTGTCGAGGCGTCGAGGATCAGCAGCGGAACACGCTGCCCGGCGAGAAACCGCGCCACCGCCATCCCCACCTGCCCGAACCCGGCGATGACGACGTGGCCCTTGATATCGCTGCGTTCCTGTTCGAGGTTGCCGAGCGCCGAGGCCGCACGGTGTCCGCGCGCGGCCAACACGCGGCGAACGATCAACGCCCCGATGGGCGTCACCGCCATCGACAGCCCGACCGCGGCCGTCAGCACGTGCGCGGCTTCGCCTTCAAGCAGCCCGTTCCCGGCCGCCAGGGCACACAGCACGAACGCGAATTCGCTGCCCTGCGACAGGTATCCGCCGAGGGCGAGGGCGCGATCGCGCGGCGCCCCGAACAGTGCGGCCAGACTGGCGATCAGGACAGTCTTGATGACGAGCAGACCGACGACGATGAGCAGGAGGATCTCCGTCCGCTGCAGGGCGTAGCCAATGTCCAGTCCCATCCCGATGGTGATGAAGAACAAGCCGAGCAGCAGCCCGCGAAAGGGCTCGATGTCGGCCCTTATCTGATGGCGGAACTCGGTATCGGCGACCATGATCCCGGCGAGGAACGCGCCCAGCGCCATGGAAAGGCCAGCGTACTCGGTGGCCCAGCCGGTGCCCAACACCAACAACAATGTCGCGCCGGTGAACACTTCCGGTGCGCCGCTGCCCGCCGCCAGTTTGAGCAACGGCCGCAGCACGATTCGCTCTGTGAGCAGAATCAGGGTGATGATCACGATGAACTTGAACGCGGCAATGCCGAGCGCGCCGACCAGCCGCTCGCTCGACTGCCCGGCGGTGTCGATGAAGATCAGCATCGGCGCGACGGCGAGGTCCTGGACCAGCAGGATGGCTATCGCCGTTCGACCCAGTTGCCCGGCCATTTCGCCACGCTCCTTCAAGAGCTCGAGGACCACCGCCGTCGACGACAAGGCGAGCGCGCCGCCGACCACCAGCGTGCCGGTCGGCGACAGCCCGGCCAACCAGGCGCAGCCGGCGAGGACCGCCGATGTCACGACCACTTGGGCGATGGCAAGAGCGTAACTCCGGCGCCCGAACAGGCGAAGCCGTTCGACGCTGAGCTCGAGTCCGATCGAGAACAGAAGAAGCACAACGCCGAGCTCGGCCAGAGCGGTCGTTTCCTCGTCGCGGTTGACGAGACCGAGCCCCGACGGACCGATCACCACGCCGGCGGCGAGGTAGCCGAGCATCGACCCGAACCGCAGTCGCTGGAACAGCGGAACGAAGACCAGCAATGCCGCCAAGAGGATCAGGACTTCCTGCAGGTAGGCGTGCTCGGGCATCGCCGATGTCCCGTGTTCCCGACTGACCCGGTTGCGAGCGCTGTCGGTCACTGCGCGCCCCCCGGGGCAACGAGTGTAGAGACTGTATTGGGGGCGTGCGATCCATAAACCGGGCCGGCGGGACCGGGACCGTCAGTCGAGCTGCAGGACCAGCGCCTTCAGGTAAGCGGTTTCGGGCAGGTGGGGGTGGATCGGATGGTCGGGACCGGCGCCGGCGATGCGGATGATGCGGCCGCCGCGCCCGGCGGCGGTGAGCCCCCTGACCACTTCGGCGTCGAAGGCGGCGGCCTCGACGGTGTGGGAGCATGACGCGATGAACAGAAATCCGCCGGGCTCGACCACGGCCGCAGCCAGGCGGGCGAGCTTGCGATAGCCGCGGAGGCCGCTTCCCAGCTCCTTGCGCGATTTCACGAACGGGGGGGGATCGGCGACGACGAGGCGAAACCGCTCGCCCGCGCCGCCCAAACGTTCGAGTGTCTCGAACACATCGGCGCGGGTGAACCGGCAGATGGGCTCGACGCCGTTGGCCTGCGCCGCTCGATGGGCAAGGTCGAGCGCCACTTGCGACGAATCGACGCCGACCACCTCGGTCGCGCCATGGCGGGCGGCGGCGACCGCGAAGCCGCCGCTGTGACAGTAGACGTCGAGCGTCCGCCCCCCCGCGCCGAGCGAGGCGCAGAACGCCCGGTTCTCGCGCTGGTCGTAGTACCATCCGGTCTTCTGACCGGTGAGCGGGTCGACGGCGAACACCAGCCCACCCTCCCGGACCTCGATCGCCCCTTCGAGGGCGCCTGCGGCGATGCGCACCTCGTTGCCCAGGCCTTCGAGCGCGCGCATCCGCGAATCGTTACGCAGGACCACCGCCCTTGGCGCCAGGACCTCGCCGACCGCCGCCAGAACCGCCGGTGTCAGGGCTTCCATGCCGGCGATGTTGACCTGCAGCACGACCACATCGGCGAAGCGATCGACGATCAGCCCCGGCAGGCCGTCGGCCTCGGCGTGGGCGAGGCGGTAGAATGGCCCGTCGAACAGGCGCTCGCGCAAAGCAAGGGCGCGCTGCAGCCGGCGGGACAGGAATCCTTCGTCGATGACGGTGCGCGGATCCCGATCGAACAGCCGGAACGCGACCAGCGCGTGCGGATTGAATGCGCCGACCCCGAGCGGCTTGCCGTCGACGCGATGCAGCGTCGCGATTGTTCCCGCTGGCAGCGCTCTGGTCTCCGCATCCATCCGGACCTCGTTCGAGTAGGCCCACGGATGCCCCTCGGCGACCCGGCGGTCACGGCTCTTGTCGAGAAACACGCGGGGTGCAGACGTCGTCATGGTCCTCTCGGGTCCGGGGGAGAAGGCGGGCGGCGGGTCGGTTTGGCGACAGTAGCGGATATCGGCGTCGTCGGTCCGCAGATTTTTTCTCCGCCACGGCGGCGACCGTCGCCGCCGAGAGCAACCCGTTTGCGGCCGGTCGCGGCCCGAGATAGTGTGGTCGGCTGGGGGCGGTACGAAGGGAAGGGCGGCGATGATTCTGGCGGGCGACGTCGGTGGAACCAAGACGGTGCTGGGACTGTTCTCGCGCGCCGAAGCTGGCGGGCGGCCGATCCGGCAAGCCCGCTTCGATTCTCGTGACCACGACTCGCTCGAAGCGATCGTCGCCGAGTTCCTGAAGGACACGGGGTCGATCCCGGCGGTGGCGAGCTTCGGCATCGCCGGTCCGGTTCTCGGCCGGCGGGCGAAGGTCACCAACCTGCCGTGGGAGATCGACGCCGACGCCATTGCGGCCGCGTTCGGCATTCCTTCGGTCCACCTGCTCAACGATCTCCAGGCGATCGCGACCGTGGTTCCGCACCTCTCGGCGGACGCCCTCTGTGCACTCAGTGCCGGCCGTCCCGATCCCACCGGGACGAAGGCGGTGATCGCACCTGGCACCGGGCTCGGGATCTCGTTCCTGACCTGGACCGGGACCCGCTATCAGGCCCATCCGACCGAGGGCGGCCATGCCTCCTTCGCGCCCGCCACCCCGGAGCAGGTGGAGCTGCTGGCCTTCCTCGCGCGGCGGTTCGGCCACGTCAGCTGCGAGCGCGTCTGTTCCGGCAGCGGCATTCCCAACCTGTATGACTTCCTGCGCGCCGCTGGCAGCTACGACGAGCCGGACTGGCTGCGGCAGGCGCTTGCCGAGGCGGACGATCCGACCCCTGTCATCGTCACCGCAGGGCTCGAGCGGCGGGCCGAGATCGCCGTCGCCGTGCTCGACATGTTCGTGCGCATTCTGGGCGGCGTGGTCGGCAACGTCGCCCTCAAGGTGCTGGCGACCGGCGGTCTCTACCTCGGCGGCGGCATTCCGCCTCGCATTCTGGCGCGGCTGCGCCAGCCGGATTTCCTGCAGGCGATCACCCACAAGGGACGCTTCAGCACGCTGCTTTCGAACATCCCGGTATCGGTCATCCTGGATCCGGAATCGGCGCTGCACGGCGCGGCCTTCGATGCCCTCCACTGCGTCGAGGGTTGACGGGCGGGGCGTCTCAGGTGGACCAAGGTCCGGGCGGGCCGGCCCGCCCGCCGATCCACCGGGCGATCGTCAGACCGACCACGAAGCCGCCGATGTGCGCCCACCAGGCAATGCCGCCGGTGGCGGGGCCGGCTGACAGGGCGGCCACCCCCGGCAGCAGCTGGAAGGCGAACCAGATCGCCGTGAACACCCACGCCGGGAGCTGAAAGATCAGCGGAAAGAAGAAGATCGGTTGCACCACCGACACCCGGGCGCGGGGATGCAGGCGGCTGAACGCGCCGAGCACGCCGGCGATCGCTCCCGACGCCCCCAGCGCCGGTACCAGCGAGTCGAGGTTGAACGCCAGGTGGGAAACGCTGCCGGCGGTGCCGCAAACCAGGTAGAACAACAGGAACCGCCAAGGTCCCAGGCGGTCCTCGACCGGCAGCCCGAACAGCCACAGCGTCCACATGTTGACAATCAGGTGGAGGTAGCCGCCGTGCATGAAGGTGTTGGTGACGATCGGGAGGACGCTGGTGGCCTCCAACCCCGCCTGGCGGGCGAGTTCGGGATTGCCGTAGACGGCGGGAACGAGGGCGTAGGTGTAGATGAACCGCGCCGACTCCTTCGGGGCGAGGCCGAGTTCGAAGAAGAACACGCCGATGTTGACGACGATCAGAGCCATCGTCACCACCGGTGACGCGCGGCAGGGTGCCGAGGTGCGATACGGGATCATCGGCGGTCACGCTACGGGACCGGCACCGTCAGGGCAACAGCGCTGCCGGCGGCCAGCGACGGCGGGACCGCGACCCGACGGTGGGCCTAATCGGCGGCGGTGTAGGGTGCGCCGGGAGCCCGGGCGAGGCGGAGGTCGTCGTCGAGCAGGGCGAACTGGCGGTCGGTCTCGGCGACGTGGGCGAGGAAGCGCTTAAGTTCGTTGCCGTCGAGCTTTGGACCGGTCGCCACCTTGATGTTGATCGGGTTGATCTGGACACCGCCGCGGATGACCTCGTAGTGGAGATGCGGCCCGGTGGAACTTCCGGTGCTGCCGACGTAGCCGATCACCTGCCCTTGCTTGACGCGGGTGCCGGCGCGGATGCCCCGTGCGAACCCTCTCATATGGGCGTAGGCGGTGGCGTACTCGGCGTTGTGGCGAATGCGCACGTAGTTGCCATAGCTCCCCTTCCGGCCGGCGATCTCGACGGTGCCGCTGCCGGCCGCGTAGATCGGGGTCCCGGGGGGTGCCGCAAAGTCGACCCCCCGGTGCATCCGGGTGTAGCCGAGGATCGGGTGCCGGCGGTTGCCGAAACCCGACGACAATCGGGCGCCGTCGACCGGAGTCCGCAGCAGCGCCTTGCGGACGCTCTTACCGTCGAGTTCGAAGAAGTCCGCCTCGCCGTCGGAGCGGACGTAGCGGTACAGCGCCTTCCTTTTGCCGCCGACCGTCAGCGCCGCGTAGGCGATGTCGCCGTGGTGGACGGTGTGACCGTCGACATCGACGATCCGCTGATAGAGGATCTCGAAACGGTCCCCCGGATGGATGTCACGCTGGAAATCGACGTCCCAAGAGTAAGCGCGGATCAGTTCGACCAGGATCGCCACCGGCACCCCGACCCGCTCGCCGTCGACGAACAGGCTGCTGGTGATCGTGCCGCTCGCCCGGGCGAGGGCGGTGGCGGTCGCCTTCCGGCTCTTGGACGCGACGAACCCCCCCTCGGCGGTGCGTTCGACGATGATCTCCTCCAGAGGACCGCTAGTCACCGTCAGGTCGAGCAGTCGCCCTCCGTCGGCCTCCTCGGATGCGGGCTCAAGGGTCAACGCGACCTCCTGGCCGGCACGGATCCGGCGGGGATCGAAATGCTGCCTCAAGGCGGCGAACGCGGCGTTGGCCTCTTGCCCCGGGACCCCGACGCGGGTCAACATCCCGCCCAGGGTGTCGCCGCGTTCGACACGCAGGAGGTGACGATGGCTGACGGGCTCGCTGTCCGCTTCGGACGCGTGCTCCAGATCGAGGGCGGCGACGGGCTCCGGGTGTGGCGACGGGTCATCTGCGGGGGCGCCGACGCGGGGTGGCCATTCCGGCATCTTGAACAACGCGCCGGTGGACGCACCGGCCAAGATCACTGCCACCAAGATCGCCAACAGCCCCCTGAAGATCATCCGGCCGGTCCACACGTCTCCTGAAATGGCTCGGTCTTCCGGGACGGGTTCAAATCCTGATTGATTCAGTTCTCCGAACACCACCCCTGAGAAGTCTCTCTTGTTCGACTTCCCATGTCAAGTTGTTTTCTGCCCGCAGAGCGGGAAGCCATCCGGTCGAAGCGCCGGTGAGCGCCCCGATCAGACCATCCGCTCTCTCAGGGCGGCGATCAGCGTTTCGAGGCGCCCGCCATTGGCGCGCAGGATGGCCGTGAACTCCTGGCGCTGGGTCTGGGCCATGCTCAGCCCCTGGACCATCAGATCAACGATTACGAATCGGCCGCCGCGTTCCCGCAGGCGCCACCCGGTGGCGATCGGCTCGCCGCCGCCGCGCCGGATCCGGCTCTCCACCAGCACGTCGCCGCCGTCGATCAGCGTGGCGCCAAGCACCTCGAAGCGATCGATCTCTCCGGCACCGGCGAGCAGCGCGGCACAGCGGGCCAGGACGTAGTCGGAGAAGGTCTCCGTGTAGGTCCGCAGCGTTTCGGGCGAGGCGTCCTTGCCATATCGTCCGAGCATGAACCGCGCGAGCAACGGAAGATCGAGCTCTCGGGCCAGCATGGCGTGGAACCGCAGCCGGCGGTCCGCGACCGACAGCGACGGATCCGCGAGAACCGCCATCGCCTCTGCACCGAGCGCATCGATCCTGGCGGCGGCGGGATGGGCGACGCGGGTACTGTCCGAGACGGGCGCGAGTTCGATCCATTCGATCGTCGGCGGGCTCGTGGCGGGGGCGAGGCGGAGGGGCGGCGTGTTGGCGCCGCCGCCGCAGGCGGCGAGGGCGACCAGCAACGACGCGGCGAAAGCGGCGAAAGACGACGGCAATCGAAACGGCATGATCTGTTCCTGGCGCGAGCGTCCGACCGGGACGACAGCGTCCGTGGCGGGGGTGCGACGAACGCTCCGGCAGTGAACGGCAACGCCGGTCCCGACGCAGTGACGGCGATCACCCTCGCCCGGCGGCGCCGGCCCTACCAGGTTCGGCAGGTAGGCGCCGGTCGATCCGGCGCCTTATACACTCCACGAAACAGGGTCGACCGGCGGAGCGGGGCCATCGGCGGTGTGGAGGGGTCTCGGTGTCGAGGTTTTCTGACGTGGACCGCATCGATCGGATCAATCGGTACGTCGGCGCCGGTCTGCGGCTGGCGCGCGAGGTGCGCCGCCTCTCGGTCGACCAGGTTGCCCGCGATCTCGGCATGTCGGAGGAACGGCTGCGGCGCCTGGAGAGCGGAGAGGAGGAGGCGACCTGCACCGACCTCCACCTGTCGGCGCGGGCGCTGGGTGTCGACGTGGCGGTGTTCTTCGAAGGGCTCGGTGATCCGGGGCTGGAGCCGACCGGCGGCCGTGCCGGCGACCCGGCCCTGCGGCGAAGCGTCAACTCGAACCTGGGCGCGCGCATGCGCCTCGCGCGCGAGGTCAGGGGGCTGTCGTTGGACGGA
Source organism: Rhodospirillales bacterium (assembly GCA_050329575.1). GTDB lineage: Bacteria > Pseudomonadota > Alphaproteobacteria > Rhodospirillales > Defluviicoccaceae > JAUXFS01. The sequence goes on from JBHJOP010000019.1 coordinate 31,094, forward strand.
CTGGCCGAGATCACCGGGATCGAACGCGGCCGCCTGGAGCGGATCGAGTACGGCGGCGAGGAGGCGTCGGCCGTCGACCTGCTCACCCTCGCCGGAGTGCTCGACATACCGATCGGGTTCTTCTTCGGCGGCGTCGCCGACGTCGTCGCGGATCCGCCTCAGGACGATGATCCGTCGCCAGCGGCAGCCCCGCATCCGATGTTCGCCTGATCGCCGTCCGCCGCTCCGCTCACCGGATGAAGAAAAGCCGACCGGGCCCCTCCGGGCCCGGCCGAGGTCCTCCTAGCGGCACGGTCGAGACGCCGTATCTTGGCGACTTTTTCGCGCTTCTGCCGGGAGTCTAGCGCCACGGCGGACCGCGATCTGTGAACCGGATCACATCCGCGACCGGGCCCGGTGCTCGCCGCCGCCCGCCGACGACCCGGTCGGCACCGACGATTGCGTCGAAGTCCGTCATCCGGGATTGACTGACGGCGCAAAAACGGGCCGACTTGGCCACCAGGGGAGTCCCCGGCGCACCGCGGCCATCGGGCAGGGATGGCGGGCCGGGTGATCCCGAAACACGAGAGAGGGAGGACACCGATGATTGCCCGTTTGAGGATTCGCGGACCGATCGCATCGGCGTTGCTGGTGCTGTCGTTCGCTCTCGTCGCGGCGCCGGTCGCGGCGGCCGAGAAGTGGGACATGCCGATGGCTTACGCCGACGGCAATTTCCACACCCAGAACGGCAAGCTGTTCGCCGAGGCGGTCGGCATCGCCACCGGCGACAAGCTGCAGATCGTCGTCCACGGCGGCGGCTCGCTGTTCAAGGGCAACGAAATCAAGCGCGCGGTCCAGACCGGGCAGGCGCCGATCGGCGAGCGGCTGTTGTCGGCGCATCAGAACGAGAACCCGATCTTCGGCGTCGACTCGGTGCCGTTCCTGGCGACCTCGTTCGAGGCCTCCGAAAAGCTGTGGCAGATCGCTCGCCCGACCATCGAGAAGGTCCTCCTCGAACAGAACCTGGTGCTGCTCTATTCCGTCCCCTGGCCACCGCAGGGCCTCTACATCAAGAAGGAGATTAACTCGGTCGCCGATCTCAAGGGCATCAAGTTCCGCTCGTACAACAACGCGACGGCGCGCATGGCCGAGCTGTCCGGCATGCTGCCGGTGCAGATCGAGGAGGCCGAACTCGCCCAAGCGTTGGCCACGGGTGTCGCCGAAGCTTTCATCTCGTCGGGCGCGACCGGTTACGATCGCAAGGTCTGGGAGCACGTCAGCCACTTCTACGACGTCAAGGCATGGCTGCCACGCAACTACGTGTTGGTCAACAAGGCCGCCTGGGACGCCATCGACGAGGAGACCCGGAACATCGTCCGCGGTATCGCGTTGGTGGCGGAGAGGGCGGGCACCGCCCGTGCCCAGCAGCTGACCGGCTGGTACGTCTCGCAGCTGGCGCTGAACGGGATGACGGTCCGCGAGGCCGAAGGGCAGCTGCGTGCCGATCTCGAGACGATCGGCGACGTGATGGCGGGCGAATGGGTGGCGACCGCCGGGACCGACGGCAAGGCCATCGTCGAGAGGTTCAAGGCGGCGAAATAGCGACGGCGACGGCGGCGGCGCTGGGTGGTGGCCGCCGGGCGCTGACGCCGTGCCACGATACGTCCGGTCCCGGCCTGGACGACGACGGGCGGAGGTGGCGGCGATGGTCGAGTTGGGGCGCAGACTCCGAGCGGTGCTCGATACCGTCTACACCGGCTGCGGCTACCTCGCCGCCGCGTTCCTGCTCGCGCTGCTGGCGATCATCGCCCTGCAGATCCTGACGCGCTGGACGGGTCACGTCTTCGCGGGCGCGACCGACTACGCCGGCTACTGCATGGCGGCGGCCTCGTTCTTCGCGATGGCCTACACCCTCAACCAGGGCGGTCACATCCGTGTCCATCTCGTGCTGTCGAGACTCGGGCGCTGGCGCCGGTTCGGCGAGCTGTGGTGTTTCGCCATCGGCACCGCACTCGCCGGCTACTTCGCCTATTACGCGATCAGAACGACCTGGTGGTCGCACAGGCTCAACGATATCTCCCAGGGCCAGGACGCGACGCCGCTGTGGATCCCGCAGTTGGCGATGGCGATCGGCACGTCGGTGCTCGCTCTCGCCCTCGCCGATCATCTCGTCCGCATCCTGTGCGGGGCGATGCCCGACCTCGGCGACGAGACCGTCGACGAACGACCCGGCGACCCGGGGGCGGGGCAATGACCGACCTCGCCCTTGCCGGCGTCTTCCTGTTCACCCTGTTCCTGTTGCTCGGCACCGGCGTCTGGGTGGGGTTGGCGCTCCTCGGCGTCGCCTACGTCGGCATGGTCCTGTTCACCGTCCGTCCGGCCGGCGACGCGATGGTCACCACCATCTGGACGGCGTCGTCGAGCTGGTCGCTGACCGCGCTGCCCCTGTTCATCTGGATGGGGGAGATTCTCTACCGCACTCGCCTCTCGGCGGACATGTTCCGCGGCTTGGCGCCGTGGATGGCGCCGCTGCCGGGCCGTCTGCTGCACACCAACATCGTCGGCTGCACCATCTTCGCGGCGGTGTCGGGCTCGTCGGCGGCGACGCTGACGACCGTCGGCCGGATGTCGATCCCGGAACTGCGCCGGCGCGGCTACCCGGAGCGGATGATCATCGGCACCCTGGCCGGGGCGGCGACCCTCGGGCTGATGATCCCGCCGTCGCTGATCCTGATCGTCTACGGTGTCACCATCAACGAATCGATCACCAAGCTGTTCATCGCCGGTGTTCTGCCGGGACTGGTGCTTTCACTTCTGTTCATGGGCTATGTGGCCGTGTGGTCGCTGGTTCGCCGCCATGAGGTGCCGCCGCCGGAACCGGAGACAACGCTGCTCGCCAAGATCAAGGAAGCGCGCTTCCTTATCCCGGTGGTACTGCTGGTCGCCTTCGTCATCGGGTCGATGTATCTCGGCTGGGCGACGGCGACCGAGGCGGCCGCGTTCGGGGTGATCGGCGCCCTCGTGCTGGCGGCGGGCCAGGGCTCGCTCACCCGGGCGACGTTCGTCGCCAGCCTGCTGGGGGCGACCCGGACCTCGTGCATGATCGCGCTGATCCTCGCCGGCGCCGCCTTCCTGTCGCTTTCGATGGGGTTCACCGGTCTTCCCCGCCATCTCGCGCAGTGGATCAACACGCTCGACTTGTCGCCGACGGTGCTGATTCTGGCGCTGATGGTGTTCTACATCGTCATCGGCTGCTTTCTTGACGGCATCTCTTCGGTGGTGCTGACCATGGCGGTGGTCGAGCCGATGATCCGGCAGGCCGGGATCGATGTCATTTGGTTCGGCATCTTCGTGGTCGTCGTGGTCGAGATGGCGCAGATCACGCCGCCGGTCGGCTTCAACCTGTTCGTCCTGCAGGGCATGACCCGCCATCGGATGAGCTACATCGCCCGCGCCGCCCTGCCGATGTTCGCGCTGATGGTGGTGATGGTCCTCATTCTGATCGTCTTTCCGGAGCTCGCCACCGTCCTCCCGGAGAACATGGCCCGCCGGCCGGGCGGCTGATCGGTGGCCGGCGGGCTCATCCTCGCCGGGCTCGCCGCCCTCGGCCGGCGGGCACCCGCGGTGCTGGTGATCGGCGTCGTCCTCGGGCTGTTGCTGCCCGGGGTCGGCGCCCCGCTGCGGCCGCTGCTGCCGTCGCTGGTGGTAATGGTGTTCGGCCTCGCCCTGGTGCGCATCCGTTGGTCGGCGGTGGCCGCCGGTCTCCGCCGGCCGTGGTGGATCGGCGGAGTGGTGGTGATGCTGATGGCGGCGGTGCCGGCGACGGTCCACGCGGCGGCGGTGGCGTTGCGGCTCCCGGCCGACGTCGCCGCGGCGTTGGTGATGATGGCCTGCGCGCCGCCGATCGCCTCGGCGCCCACCCTTGCCCTGCTGCTCGGCATCGATGCCGCGGCCGCCCTCACGATCGTCGTCGCCGCCACCCTGGCGATGCCGTTGATCGCGCCGCCGCTGCTCTTCGTCCTGATCGGCCTCGACCTCGGTGTTGCGCCGCTGGCGGTGGCCTTGCGGCTGGCGGCAACCATCGCCCTCGGGGTGGCGGTGGCGGCGGGGTTGCGGTGGCTGCTCGGCAGCGCCCGCATCGACCGCCATGGAAGGGTTCTCGACGGGGCGTCGGCGGTGGTGCTGGTGCTGTTCGTGATCGCGGTGATGACGGGCGTGCAGGCGCGGCTGATCGCCGATCCGGCGACCGTGCTTGCGCTGCTCGCTGCCGCGTGTGCCGTCAACTTCGGGCTGCAGGCGCTGTTCGGGTTGCCGGCGGCGGTCGTTGCCGACGCGTCCGGCTCGACGCGCCGGCGGCTCCTGGCGGTGGCGCTGATGGCGGGCAACCGCAACGTCGCCTTGTTCCTGGCGGCGCTCCCCGAACCGGCCGCCGAGCTTTTGACCGTGTTCGTCGCGCTCTACCAGGTGCCGATCTACGCAACGCCCCTGCTCGCCGGCCCCCTCTACCGCCGGCTGGGCCGCGGCGAACCCGCTTTGCGGTAGTTCCCGCGCCGCGCGTTCAACGCCAGCCCCTTACCACCACCAGCGCTCGTTCCGGGCGGTCACTGACGATCGGCAAGCGGCCGGCATAGACCAGTCCCGCCTTGCCGTCGATGGACAGGAAATCGCCTTCGGCGATGGTCGCCTCGCCGACCGTTGCGGCGCCGCCGTCGGGCGCCGGGCGCAGCGTATGGGCACCGACCAGGCAGACCTTGCCGAGCCGCCGCGCCACCACCGCCGCATGGGCGGTGCGCGCGCCGCGGCGCGCGATCACCCCTGCAGCGGCGGCGATGGCGCCGATGTCGGCAGTCGACAGATCGTCGCGGATCAGGATTGCCGGGATGCCCTGCCGGACCAACCGGTCGACCGCGGTCGCGTCGAAGGCGGCGGCGCCGACCGCGACGCCGCCGCTCGCCGGAGTCGCCCGGAGCAGCGTCGTTGCGCCCGCCCCGACCTCCAGCCGGTGAACCGCGATCGCTTCGAGATCGATCTGCGCCAGCCGGGCGAGCGCCGTCTCGCGGTCGATCAGCCCCTCTTCGACCATGTCGACGGCGATCCTGAGCGCGGCGAGCGGCGAGCGGTAGCCGGTCCGCGCCTGCAGCAGGTACAGTCGTCCATCCTCGACCGTGAACTCGAAATCCTGCATGTCGCCGAACAGCGTCTCCAACAGCGCGGCCGCCCGCTCGATCTCGGCGAACACCGCCGACTGGGCTTGCACCAAGCCCTCCGCGCCTGCCGCCGAGGCCCGGCCGGAGACCACGTCCTCGCCCTGCGCCCGCGACCGGAAATCGAGGTACAGCCGCTTCTCGCCGCTGGCGGGATCGCGGGTGAAGCCGACCCCCGCACCCGAGCGGCTGCCGACGTTGCCGTAGACCATCGCCTGCACCGTCACCGCGGTTCCGCCCTCGTCCGAGAGGTCCTCGAGACGGCGGAACAGGCGCGCCCGGTCGCTCATCCACGACTTCAGAACCGCCTCGATGGCGTCGTCGAGCTGGCGGTACGGGTCAGATGGAAAGGCACGGCCGGTCAGCGTCCGGTACAGGGTCAGGAACGAGGCCGTCACCCGCTCCCAGGCGGCGAAGTCGAGCTCGCGCTCGGTGGCGGCGCCGACGGTTCGCACCTCGTCCTCGACAATCGCCGCGAACGGCTGCGCCGGTTTTCCGTGCACCACCTCGGCGAACTGCTGGACCAGCCGGCGGTAGCAGTCCCAGGCGAACCGGGGGCTGCCGCTCTGGCGGATCAGACCGGACAGCGCCTCGTTGTTCAAGCCGACGTTGAGCACCGTCTCCAGCATCCCCGGCATCGACACCGCGGCGCCGGACCGCACCGAAACGAGCAGCGGTCGACGGGAATCGCCGAAGCCCCGCCCGGTAGTCCGTTCGAGGGCGGTCATCGCCGCCCGCACCTCGGCCATCGCCGTGTCCACCACCGAGCGGCCGAGACGATGGTAGCGGCGGCAGAGTTCGGTGGTCAGCACGAAGCCGGGCGGTACCGGCAGGCCGGCGGCGGCCATCCGGATCAGTGCCGCCGCCTTGCCGCCGCAGCGCTCCGGGGTCGCTGCCGCGAGCGCCGCTCCGTCGGCCGGATCGATCGTCGACACCAGCGGCGCCGCGGCCGCACCGAAGTCGTCGGTCATGGCCGCATCACCGCGTCGAGCACGTAGCGGCGCAACACCTGGGTGGCGTGCGCATAGCCGTCGGACGCCCGCTCCAGGACGTCGGCGATGCGGCTCGCCATGTGCAACTCGCGGAAGTCGGTCGCCTGGGTGATCAGCTGCTCGACGATCTGGCGCAGCGCCCGGTCGGCCTGGTGCTCGAGGGTGAAGATCCGTTCCACCGCCGACAGGAAATCGTCGAGGTCCTGCTGCGGGCTGCCGCGGCTGAGCCGGCGGGCGCATTCGAGCCCGCCGACGAACGTGCGGGCGTCGTCGTCGAGAATGTCGGCGAGCGGCATCAGGGTCGGCAGCAGCACCGTGGAGCCGTGGCGGGCGAGCAGGCTGAGCAGGAACGCCGCCTCCTCGAGGTCGTCGGCGGCGTCGTCGGCGCGCTGCAGGAAGTCGAGCAGCTGCGCCGCCTGTGCGGTCAGGCGGGCCTCGCTGCGGGCGCGGTTGAGCTCCTGGTCGGCCGCCGACTCCCAGACCTGGGCGCGGGCGGCAAACCGCCGCGCCCCATCGTCCTCGCCGACCGTCGGTGGTTGCAGCATAAACTCGAGGATCGCGGCGGCGAGTTCCTGGGCGAACGCGGCGTGGCGGACGGCGATCGACAGCAGCCGCTGCGGGGCGGTCTGCAGGCAGCCGCGTAAGGCGAGCTTGATCTCGTCCTTGATCAGCGCCACCGAGCGGCGGTGGCGCATGCCCTCGGAGGCGCTGCGCAGCACGTCGCGCAGATACTGCACTGCGCCCTCGCCGCCGAGGAGATCGACAAGCGTGTCGCCGTAATGGAGCTGGCCGGTGCCGGCGAACTCGATCGCCTCGAACACCGCCCGCTCGGCGCCGATCTCCAGGAAGCCGCGGTGGCCGAGATTCTCGTCGGCCGCCCAGTCGAGCAGCGCCGCGGCGTCGGCCTTGCCGACCAGCTTGCGCAGCCGCTTGCGGGCTCGGTTCCAGTCGATCAGGAACACGATCCGTGAGCCGAGGTGGTCGAGGAAGCGGGCGAGCTCGCCGTCGTCGGCGGCCTCGAAGTGGCCGACCACCATCGCGTAGCTGCCGTCGGCGAAGGCGTCGGTGGACCGCATTTCGGTCACCGACCAGTCGACCGCGAGCGCGCGGAACTGCCGCTGGAAGAAGGCGAGGCGCGGCAAGTGGACATCGGTGTAGGTGACGGTGGCGGTGTGGTCGGCGATCGCCACCACCAGGACATGGGCGTCGGTGGTGCCGATGTCGTTCTGGATCAGCAGCCGGCCGTCGCTGAGAGTCGCCGTGGTGCCGAGGCCGGGATGATCGAACTTCAACGGTGCGGTGCGGTTGAGGCCGGCCATGAAGGCGCGGACCAGCCGCCGAGCGCGATCGTCGAGCCCGCACACGCTGGCGCCGTCGAGGCGCTCCTCGGCCAGTTCCACCTGCAATCGGTTGAGCGCGCGATGGGCATCCATCACCAGAAGATGCAGACTGTCGCCGCCGCCGCGGTCGGCCGACGTCATCGCGTCGATCGTTTCGCCGCCGATCGTATCGTCGCTGGCGCTGATGACGTGCAGCCGCGCGAGACGGTCGCGAAGACCGGGCGCCTCCTTCTCGTCGAGCGGCGCGATTATCGCTTCGATGTCGGCGATCAGTCCGGCGATCAACACCTCGGCCTTCGGGACCGCATAGCGGCCGTCGGAGAGGCGGCGGGCAGCGCCGACGACGCCGTCGAGGGTCGCATCGTCGATGCCGGCGGCGAGCCGCTCGCGGCGCAGATCGGATACGGGCGCCTCCGGCCGGTCGGCGTGGCCGCGTGCCTGCTGCAGGAGCGCGAACGCGTACTTGGCGCGGTCGTTGGCCCTGAGCGCATGCGCAACCAGCGCCGGCCGCAAAAGCCGCTCCTCGCCCAACGCAGCAACGATTCTGGACTTCTCGGTCATCGCCGTCCGCAGGGGCTCGCCGACGCCCGACGACAGCCTAGCAACCTTTGCTGCGGGGGCGAAGTGACATTTCGCGGACTGCCGTCAGATGCCGTTCCGGCGGCGATCGGGAGGCGGCCGCATCCCTACCGCGATCGCGGCGCTCCGTCCACTACGGGCGCGGAAAGCCGTCGGCTTCCGCCGTCAGCGCCGCCCTCAGTCTCGGATAGGCGAAATCGACGAACGCCCGGACCTTCGCCGCGACGGTGCGGCCGCGCGGGTAGACCAGGTGAACGGGGATGGCGGGCGGGGTGAACGGCTCGAGGACCGGCGTCAGGCGCCCTTCGCCGATCGCGGTCGACACCATGTAGGACAGCGCGATGGTGATGCCATCGCCCCGTTCCGCGCCGGCGATCGCCGCCGCCGCGTCGTTGACCTCCAATCGCGGCGCGAGTGCGACCGACCCGCCGCGTCGGTCATGGATGAACCGCCACTCCCGGCCCGGAAGCAGCCCGGTGAAGGCGATGAACGCGTGATTTCTGAGGTCTGCCGGCGTCGCCGGGACGCCCCGCTCCGTGAGATAGGCGGGACTGGCGACGAGAACGCGGCGCACGGCGCCCACTCGACGGGCAATCAGTGTCGAGTCCGGCAGCCGGGCGATCCGGACGGCCACGTCGATCCCTTCCTCGACGAGATCGACCACCCGGTCGAGCAGAAGCAGCGAGGCGGTGACCCGTGGAACGGCGCGGAGGAAATCGAGAACGATCGATGCGACCCGGGTTCGCCCGAGCGTCACCGAAGCGGTGATCGTCAAATGCCCCCTCGGCGCCGCCGTTTCTCCGGCCGCCGCCCGCTCCGCCTCCTCGAGATCACCGAGCAGTCGGCGGACACTCTCGACGAGGCGAACCCCCGCCTCGGTCAGGGCGAGGCTGCGGGTGGTCCGATTGAACAGCCGCACACCCAGATGCTCTTCGAGGGATGCGATGGCACGCGTCACCGCCGGCGGCGACATCCGCAGCCGTCTTGCCGCACCCGCCAGGCTGCCGGCATCGGCGACGGCGACGAAGACCTCCATGGCGCGCAGGCGATCGATGGGATTATTTCTCCTTACGGAAGAGTGTATTTCAGAAAGTGCCTATTCTTGCAATCGGAATTCAGAGTCATGGTGACGAACGAGCCGTGACGAACCGCAGCGCCGGCAGGGCTCGTCGAGTGAAACCGGTTCGAGGAGAGACGCCATGAACACCGCCGCCGTCACCCGAGGCCTTCATCACCTGGGTCTCACCGTTGTCGACCTCGCCGCGACCAAGGCCTTCTTCGTTGACACGCTGGGTTTCCGTCAGGTCGGCGAGGTGCCCGACTATCCGGCGGTGTTCTTGAGCGACGGAACGACGCTGATCACGCTGTGGCGGGCCGCCGTACCGGCGACCGCCGTCCGCTTCGATCGCAAGGCGAACGTCGGCCTTCACCACTTCGCGATGCGCGTCGCGGACGCGTCGGCACTCGACACGCTGCACGCCAGGCTGGAAAGAACGGCCGGTGTCGAGGTCGAGTTTGCGCCGCAACCGCTCGGCGGCGGGCCGACCCGGCACATGATGTGCTCCATCCCCGGCGGCATCCGCATGGAGTTCATCGCGCTCGCCTCGTGAGGCGATCGGCGGCGGAGAACGGATGAAACCGATGACCACCGACGGTTGGACGCGCGGCTCCTCCCCGTTTCACCGCGGCGAGCAGGCCGTGCAGGCGCGACTCGGGGTGCGCGACAAGCTCGAGAGTTTCGGTCGTCGCGTCATCCGCGACTACATGCCGGAGCAGCACCGTGACTTCTTCGCAACGCTGCCGTTCCTCATCGTCGGGACCGTCGACGCCGAAGATCGGCCATGGGCCTCGATCCTCGTCGGGCCCGCCGGTTTCGTCACCAGTCCCGACCCCCGCAGGCTGCGGATTGCCGCCCGACCCGCCGCCGGCGATCCGCTGCGCGCGACCCTGAAGCCGGGGGCCGACATCGGCGTCCTCGGGATCCAGTTGGACACGCGCCGGCGCAATCGGCTGACCGGCAGGGTTTGCGCGCTGGACGGCGAGGGCTTCGAAATCGCCGTTCGGCAGTCGTTCGGCAACTGTCCACAATACATCCAGACCCGCGTCACCACCAACGCCGGCGATCACGACACCGGGCCGACGCCGGTGCCGCGGCGAAGCGACCGGCTCGATGCCGCCGCAAGACGATTGATCGCCCGCGCCGATACCCTGTTCATCGCCACCGCCTATGGCGACGGCAGCGATGATCCCGCCCACGGTGCCGACGTTTCGCACCGCGGCGGCAAGCCCGGTTTCGTGCGCATCGACGACGATCGCACCCTGGTGTTGCCCGACTACGCCGGCAATCATCATTTCAACACCATCGGCAACATCGTCCTCAAGCCGAAGGCGGGATTGCTGTTCGTGGATTTCGATCGAGGCGACGTCCTCTCGGTGACGGCGGCTGCCGAGGTCGTCTGGACCGGAGCGGAGGTGCGGGCCTTCGTCGGCGCCGAGCGGCTGCTTCGCTTCCGCATCGAGGAGGTGGTCTGGGCCGAGGGCGGCCTGCCGCTGCGCTTCGCCTTCGGGGACTACTCGCCCTCCCTCGACGGGACCGGCAGTTGGAGCGAAGCCCTCGAGACGATCGCCGCCGAGCGCGAACGGGATCGCTACGCCATCCTCGAGGTGTTCAAGGTCGAACGGGAGAGCGACACGATCTCGTCCCTCTACCTGCGCCGCGCCGACGGCGGGACGCTCGCGGGCTACCAGGCGGGCCAGTTCCTGCCGATCCGCCTGCCGATCCCGGGGTTCCCCGAGCCGCAGCGCCGCACCTACACGGTGTCCGACGCCCCCAGCCGGGAGCACTACCGGCTCTCCGTCAAGCGCGAACGCGGCGGCCTCGTCTCCACCTTCCTTCACGACGCAGCGCGGCCCGGCTTTCGCCTCGAAGCGATGGCGCCGCGCGGCAGGTTCGTGCTCGATGCGGCGGGCGAACGTCCCATCGTCCTGATCTCCGGCGGCGTCGGGATCACGCCGATGATCGCCATGACCAACCACCTGATCGAAGAGGGCCGGCGGACCGGCCGCTTCCGGCGCCCCCTCTTCGTTCACGGCACAAGGAACGGCCGGACGCTCGCCTTCGGCCGCCACCTCCGGGCGCTGGCGCGGCTCCACGATTCGCTCACCCTGCACATCCGCTTCAGCCGTCCGGAGGTCGACGACCGGCTCGGCGACAATCACGACAGCGTCGGGCGTGTCGACATCGCGCTGCTCGCGGACGTGATGCCGTTCGACGACGAAGACGTCTACCTCTGCGGGCCGGCGGGGTTCGTGCAGTCCCTGTCCCTCGGTCTGATTGCCCGGGGCCTTCCTTCCGGGCGTATCCACACCGAGTCGTTCGGGTCGGCGGCGGCGCTCACCCGCCACCGCCCGGCGCCGCCGACGGACGCGGTCGCCGCGGCTCCGGTCGGCGTCCGCTTTGCCGCCTCGAACGTGGAGCGAGCGTGGTCGCCGGGGAACGGAACCCTGCTCGAACTCGCGGAGGCGGCGGGCCTCTCCCCCGACTCCGGGTGCCGGTCCGGCGTCTGTGGCCGGTGTGCAACCCGAATCACCTGTGGTTCCGTGGACTATCTCGAACAGCCGGCGGGTCCGCACGGCGACAGCGAGGTGCTGATCTGCTGCGCAACGCCGCGGGCGAACCCGGGCGTCGCGTCCTGCGGGACCGGCCTCGGAGTGGTCCTCGATCTTTGATCCGCGTTTCCCGAGGACACGGCGGCGAGGGCATCGCCACCGGCCGATGTCGGCGAGCGGGCGGCCGGACGGGGTCGCCTCGGGCGGGACGCCGCACCCTGCCGCCGCGCAGCTTGCGCGATTCGCGGCGGCGGATCGCCGGGGTGCCGTCTAACGCCCTGACAAAAATAAGAATTTGGCGCGCCCGAGAGGACTCGAACCCCTAACCTTCTGATCCGTAGTCAGATGCTCTGTCCAATTGAGCTACGGGCGCATGACCCGGCGGCACGGTCGTCGCCGCGCGGGAAGACCGAACCTAACGCAGCGCGGCGGTCCTGGCAACACCGCCGCCGTCATCGCTGCCGCCGGCAAATCGATTATTGTTCCGTTAACCGCATTTCGTCTAGTATTTTCGACGATCTAGGCGAATCAGCGATTTACAGATCCCGACATCGTTGTCATCGTGCCGCATCGGTTCCCCGCATTCGAAGGCAGATCTGCGCAATGGATTTCCTGAGATACCCGGCCGTCACTCTGGCTACCGCGTTGCTCGTTTCGGGGTGCGCGATCGAAGACGCGTTGTGGCCGTCGCCGGCCGAGGAGGAGGCGGCCGCGCCTGCCTACAGCGGACCGGCGGGCGATCCGGCGAGACAACCGACGGCGACGCTGGCGCCGCCGCCGACCGGCCCGGCGGTGGCCGCCGCCACCGGCGTCGCGCCGCCGCTGCTCGGAACCTCCAGCTTCGTGCCGCCCGGCGTCACCACCGGTTCGCCGACCGGCACTTTCGTCGGGCGCAAGGTGGTCGAGCTGCGCGAGGAGCTGCAGCGGCTGCAGAACTCGGTGATGGTCCACAACGAGCAGCTGCAGGAACTGCGGGCGCGGGTGATCGAGGATTCGCAGCGCTATCACGGCACCATCGCCGCCATCAACAGCCGGCTGCAGGTCGGCACCACCCCCGGGAACCCGATCCTGATCCAGCAGTTCAACGCCGCCCGCGCCGACCTGGAGCGGTTGGCCGCCGAGATCGGCGAAATGAACAAGCTGTCGACCGCGGTCGCCGGCGATTCGACGATGGCCTCGTTCCTCGCCGAGTCCACCCGCGCCACCTTCCGGGTGTCGGGGGCGATCGACGAGGACCACCGCCAGTTGGCGATTCTCCAGGACGAGGTCGACCAGACCAACGTGCTCGTCGACCGTCTCCTCAGCGAGCTCAGCGACGACATCCGTCGCCAGACCGAGTACGTCGCCGCCGAGCGCGGCAACCTCAACCTGCTGGCATCCGGCATCCGCTCGGGCGAGGTCTACGGCGCCAGCCTGATGAATCAGGCGATCTTCTCCGCCGCCGGCGGTGGCGGCGCGCTGCCGACGGCGGTGACCCCGTCGGCCGACATCCGCAGCCGGCGGCCCCTGGTGGTGATCCGCTTCGACCGACCGAACGTGGCCTATCAGCAGGCGGTTTACAACGCCGTCAGCGAAGTGCTCGACCGGCGGCCCGGCGCCACCTTCGATCTGGTGGCGGTAGCGCCGGCCCGCGGCGGCGCGGCGCGGGTGTCGGTGGAGACCAACAAGGCGCGGCGCAACGCCGAGAGCGTGATGCGCTCGCTCGTCGACATGGGCCTGCCGCCGAGCCGGATGGCGATGTCGGCGACCACCAGCGACTACGCCACCAGCAACGAGGTGCACCTGTACGTGCGCTGACCGGTGGTGCCGACCGACGCCGACCGGGAAGGGCGGCCGGCCGGCGGGACGGACCGGTCGAAGGGGGAGGAGCAGCGGGCGATGAGGGAGCTGCCGACGGCGGCGAAGATTCACGCCACCACGTGGCACGAGATGCACCGCGAGGCGATCGACCTCGCCGGCCGGCTGGCCGCGCTGGGCCCTTGGCGGGGGCTGATCGCGATCACCCGCGGCGGGCTGGTGCCGGCCTCGATCATCGCCCGGGTGCTGGACGTCAAGCTGATCGAGACGATCTGCATCTCCAGCTACGACGGTCGCGAGAAGGGCCCGGTCGAGGTGCTGAAGGGGGCACCGGCGGCGGCCGGCGACGGCGCCGGGTGGCTGCTCGTCGACGATGTCGCCGATTCGGGGGCCACCGCCGGCGAGGCAAAGCGCCTGCTGCCGGCCGCCCACTACGCCGCCCTCTACGTCAAGCCGGTGGGCAGGCCGTTCGTCGACACTTGGCTCCGCGAGGTCGGCCAGGACGTCTGGATCGATTTCCCCTGGGACCGCGACCCCCACGAACCCTGAGCGCGGCGGACGCCTCCTCTTCCCCGTGCCGGATCAGCCGCCGGCGCGCGCCCGGCGGCGGCGGCGGGCGAGCAGCCCGAGCCCGGCGAGGGCGGTCGCGAACAGCGGCAACGCCGCCGGCACCGGCACCACCGCGGTATCGTATTCGACGATGTAGCCCTGCCGGTTGAGATGGGTGAGGCCGGAGCCTTCGGCGAACGAGTAGCCGGCCTCGCGCGCATCGTTCCAGGCGCCTTGGCTCGGGTATGCCCCGTCCGGCCGCCAGACGATCTGCACATAGTCCTCGCCGTCGGCACCGCCGAACTGATCGCTGGTGTTGTTGTCGGGCTGACTGCTCGCCGTCGCGAAGAAGTGGTAGGCGTAGGGATCGCCGTTCGACCACACCCACCCTTCCGTCGCGGTGCCGCGTTCGCTGGCCGCGTCGTTGAGGCCGATCCAGTAGGAGCCGTAGGGCGCCGGTGGGGTGACGTTGAAGAAGGTGGAGATCAGGAACGTCTGTTCGGCGCCACCCAGGATGCTGACCAGGTCGCCCCCGCGCGCAACCGCATCGGTGCGGGCGGCGTTCCATCCTTTGCCGGTGTCGAGGACCAGCTCGTACCAGTGGTCGTTGCCGCCGGCGGCGATCGTCCACTGCACCGGCATCGCCGCCGCCGGAAGCACCGCCAGCAACGCGCCCGCCACCGCCGCCGCCGCGACGCCGTGCCCGATCG